>JARKQN010000074.1 GCA_029974835.1 Bacteroidales bacterium | reverse complement strand
CTCAGCTGAAGAATTCAGGGCTGTTCTTTTCTCAAGATATTCAACAACTTCTCCGGCAGCTCAGCTTCTCGGTAAAACCAGTACAGACTGGCAGAAGGAGATATACCAGACCGCCTTCTCTCTTGACCATAACTTCAGTTTCTCGGGAAGTTATAAAATCCTTCCTTACAGATTTTCAGTTGGCTATACAAAGGAAAACGGTCTGTTAAAAACCTCAGGACTCGAGAGGCTTACCTCCTCCCTTAACCTGAGTCCCTCTTTTCTCGACAATCATTTAACAGTGAATCTGAATGCCAAGTACATGAATATAAGGAACCGGTTTGCCGATCATGGTGCAATAGGAGCAGCGGTGTCGTTTGACCCGACTCAGCCGGTTTATGATTCAAACAGCAGCAAATACGGAGGTTACTTCACCTGGAAACAGCCCAACGGCGATCCTATTGCAATAGGTGTAACCAGCAACCCACTCGCCCTGCTGGAATTAAGGAATGACAGGTCAATGGTAAACAGATTCCTCGGGAATGCCCAGATCGATTATACCCTCCATTTTCTTCCGGATCTGAAGCTGACCGTTAATGCAGGAGCAGATTATTCATGGAGCGACGGAAAGAACATTGTTTCGGAAATGGCAGCATGGTACTGGAACTCGGGTAAGGGAAGATATAACACCTACACCCAGACCAAGAAAAACGAACTTCTTGATATATATGCCAATTACAGGAAGGATCTTTCGTCGATAAACAGCAGGATTGACTTCACTGCAGGTTATTCATGGCAGCACTTCTACAGGGAAGGCAGCTACCTCGAAAGAAACTATGCAAAAACCATTACCTACCAGGATAATGAATATTTCACCGAGAGCTACCTGATATCTTTCTTCGGCAGGTTAAATTATGTACTTATGAACAGGTACCTGCTTACCTTCACCCTGCGCGATGACGGTTCATCAAAATTTGCAAAGGAGAACCGCTGGGGCCTCTTCCCCTCCCTGGCCCTTGCCTGGGATATTAAAGAGGAGAGCTTCCTCAAAAACGTGAGCATGGTAAATTCTCTTAAACTCCGTCTTGGCTACGGAATCACCGGCCAGCAGGATATCGGAGGTGATTATCCCTACCTTGCAAGATATACTTTCGGGCAGGACAATGCAAGATACCAGTTCGGCAATACTTTCGTAACAACACTCCGTCCCGAAGGTTACGACAGGAACCTTAAATGGGAGGAGACGACAACATATAACGTTGGTCTCGATTTCGGCCTGCTGAAAGACAGAATCAGCGGTTCTGTGGAGTATTATTACAGGCCTACAAAAGACCTGCTTAACACCATAGATGTTCCTGCCGGAACAAACCTGACCAACAGGATCACGACAAATGTGGGCAATCTTGTTAACAAGGGAGTTGAGGCTTCACTTAATTTCAAACCGCTTGTAACCCCAACCTATTCGTGGAATTTAGGAATTAATGCCACGATCAATAAGAATGAAATTACCAAACTTATTGCCGTTGACGACCCCAACTTTATAGGGGTTGAAACAGGAGGCATTTCAGGCGGAGTCGGTAACTATATTCAGATAAACACTGTCGGCTACCCGAGAAACACTTTCTATCTTGCCGAGCAGGTTTACGACAGTAACGGATTCCCTGTTGACAATCTGTATGTTGACAGGAACAACGACGGCACAGTTACTTCACAGGGCCTTTCCGACAGATACAGGATTAAGAATCCGTTCCCCGATCTGCTGATGGGATTCAATTCAATGTTCCGTTATAAAAACTTCGATTTCAGCTTTAACGGCAGGATAAGCCTTGGCAACTACGTTTACAATAACGTTGCTTCAGGCAGTTCATATTCAGGGCTTTATGCCTCGGTGGGCGGTCTTGCAAATCTTAACAGGAGCATTCTCACAACAAAATTTGCCAATCCCCAGTACTGGTCCGACCATTTTCTGGAAAACGGCTCATTCATGAGGATGGACAACGTAACATTCGGATACAATTTTGACAGTTTTGCCGAAGGCAACGGCTCCCTGAGAGTCTATCTGTCGATGCAGAATCTGTTTGTCATTACACGGTATTCAGGTCTCGATCCTGAAGTATTTAGCGGTATAGACAATAATATATATCCCAGGCCCAGGACATTTATGCTTGGTGCAAGACTGGAATTTTAACCATTAAAACATGATGAAAATGAAAACGAAATACTTTAAATCCATATCTGTTGCGATGGTTGCCATGATGGTGGCAGTCACATCGTGTTTGAAAGACCTGGATACAGTACCTATAGATCCGCTGGTGGTGACGTCTGCAACGGTTTATAAGGATACTACCGCCTACCGGCAGGTTCTGGCAAAATGTTATGCAGGTCTTGCCCTCTCCGGCCAGCAGGGACCTCACGGCAACCCTGACATAAGCGGTATTGACGAAGGCTTTTCTCAGTACCTGAGACAGTTCTGGCTTGCCCAGGAACTTACAACCGATGAGGCCGTAATTGCATGGAATGACGGTACCCTCAAAGATTATCATTTCCAGACCTGGACTTCAGGCGGAGAATTTATCAAGGCTTTGTACAACAGAATCTATTACCAGATCTCACTTTGCAACGAGTTCATCAGGGAGTGTGCTCCCGCCAAACTTGACGAAAGGGGATTTTCGGCTGCTGACAAGGCGACCATTGAAAGATACAAGTCCGAAGCCAGATTCCTGAGGGCTCTCAGTTATTATCACGCTCTTGACCTTTTCGGCAACGTTCCTTTTGTCGACGAAAACAACAAGGTCGGGGCGTTCCTGCCGCAGCAGATATCCAGAGCAGACCTCTTTACTTATCTCGAAACGGAACTTCTCGATATTGAAGGAAAACTCAAGGCTGCAAAAACGAATGAGTACGGTCGTGCCGACCAGGCTGCCGCATGGATGCTGCTTGCAAAACTTTACCTTAATGCCAAGGTATATATCAACACCGACAAGAACACTGAAGCTCTTACGTGGATTAAGAAGGTTATCGCAAGTCCGTATACCATAGAACCGAATTATGCACACCTTTTCCTTGCCGACAATAACCTGTGCAATGAGATCATATTCCCGATTGCATTTGACGGTGTGAGCACAAGAACATGGGGCGGTACAACCTTTATAGTAAACGCAGCCGTGGGAGGCAGCATGGTTCCCGCTGAATTTGGTATCGGCGGCGGATGGGGAGGAACCCGTACAACCCCGCAGTTTGTTGACAAGTTCCCCGATGTAACCGGAGCTACCGACAAGAGAGCCATGTTCCATACAAGCGGCCAGTCGAAGTCGATTTCCGATATATTCCTCTTCACCGACGGATACGCAATTAAAAAATGGAAAAACGTAACCAGGACAGGTGCTGCAGGGAAAGATGCCACTCATCCCGATACCGACTTCCCGGTATTCCGCCTTGCCGATGCTTATCTTATGTATGCTGAAGCTGTACTCAGAGGCGGTACAGGAGGCGACCTGACAACAGCGCTGAATTATGTAAATGCACTCAGGGAGAGAGCCTATGGCAACACTTCAGGCAACATCACTTCTGGAGAGCTCGATCTGAATTTCATCCTCGATGAGAGGGCGCGTGAACTTTACTGGGAGTGCCATCGCAGAACAGACCTCATAAGGTTCGGAAAATTCAGCAACACCACATACCTGTGGGAATGGAAAGGCGGTATAAAGGCAGGGGCTTCAACAAGCAGTCATCTCGACCTGTTCCCGATTCCTGCAACAGATGTGGCCGCCAATCCCAACCTGACGCAAAACACGGGTTATACAAACTAAGAAATAAAAACATACGGATATGAAAACAAAATACTATCTGTCAATCATTGCCGCAGGGCTCCTCGTAATGGGTGCCTGTGAGGAACTTCCGGAGGGTCCCTTCCTTAAGAGCACGGCAAATATTGTTAGACCTGACATCACTGCACCCGCCGGGGGCACAAGCTATACTCTTACCGAAGCAACTCAGAACAACGTTATGACCACGTTTAAGTGGAACGCCCCTGATTTCGGGTTTCAGGCTGCCGTAACATATACTCTTCAGGTCACGATTACAAATGACTTCAAGGATGCAAATGACATCGGCGTTACTAACAAAACAGAACTTGAGGTGCTGAATTCAAAGATGAACACCACGCTGCTTATCCTTGGCGCAGAACCCGATGTCAATGCTACTCTTAAATGCAGGGTAAAAGCGGTGATAAACCCGAATGTCCCTGTTGTCTATTCCGATACTGTTTCATTAACGGTAAAACCTTTCGAGGTGGTTATAAATTACCCGAAACTTTATGTTCCCGGAAGCTACCAGGGATGGAACCCGGCGAATGAAGAGACTGTTATAACATCCGCAAAAAGCGATGAAAAATACGAAGGCTTTCTCTATTTCCCTGATGCAAATACCGAGTTCAAGCTTTTGAAAGTTCCTGCATGGGAAGAAGCTAACACTATCGGCGATCCTGACCCGAGCGGAACCTCAGGTACTCTTCAAATTGGCAGCTGGGGTGGCAATAATATCAAAGTATCGGGAGGGCCTGGGTACTTCCGTATTAAGGCTAACCTGAATGAAGCAACCTATGAATGGGTCAAAACAACCTGGTCAGTTATCGGTGATGCAACGCCCGGAGGATGGAGCAGCGATACGCCAATGACATACAGCACCTCAGAGAAAGTATGGACAGTTACTTTGAATCTTACAGGCGGGAAAGCCTTTAAATTCAGGGCAAACAACGACTGGGCCATCAACCTCGGCGATACCGGAGGCGATAAAAAACTTGAATATGGCGGTGACAATATCCCCGTTGCAGCTGACGGTAATTATACAATTACTCTTGATCTCAGCAAGACGATTTATAAGTATAAAATCGTCAAGAACTAAGATGGTATGAACTACGGAAGAGGTTATCATGAAAGTGATAACCTCTTTTTTTCAAAGCTCCTTCGTGCAGTAACCAAAAGCCTGAGAGCACAAAAGATTAATTAATACATACAATGAGATTCATAACAATTACCCTGACCCTGGCAATCCTGGTTTTTTCAACCTGCTGCCGGAAAAGCAAAGAGAACACTGACGGAAGAGTGTTTTATACCGATGATCAGTTCTGCATGGGAGCCGATCTTTCGTATGTGAACCAGATCCTTGAGAAGGGAGGGGTGTACCGCGATTCGGGTCAGGTTCAAGATCCGTATCACATCTTTTCCGAGTACGGGACAAATGTCGTAAGGCTCAGATTGTTCCACAATCCTGAATGGACAAGGAGCGTTTATTCTCCCCCGGGAAATAAAATGTACAATGATTTCAATGATGTGAAAAAAAGCATTGAACGGGCAAAAGCGGAAGGAATGAAAGTGTGTCTCGATTTCCATTATTCCGACACATGGGCAGACCCTTCAAAACAGCAGAAGCCTGCCGCATGGCAGTCTCTTTCCCTCTCCCTGCTACGCGACAGCCTTTACAATTATACCTTTTCCACTCTCAGGAAACTTGACCTGGCAGGGCTTATGCCGGAATATGTGCAGCCCGGAAATGAAATAAACCCCGGGTTCCTTCTGCCTGAAGGAGGGCGATGGAACAATAATGAAGGAAATATGATATATCTCCTTAATGGGGCAATAAGTGCAATCAGGGACGCCGGGAATCTGAGTACAGTGAAACCAAAAATCATCATACACATCGCCCAGCCCGAAAATGCCGATTCATGGCTTAACGGACTCGGCCTGAAGGGACTGACCGATTATGATATCATCGGATTGTCTTACTATTATATCTGGTCAACTGTAAAACCCGAAGAACTGAGCAATTCCATTGCAATGCTTAAGACAAAATACCGTAAGGATGTTATGATAATGGAAACCGCCTATCCCTGGACAACAGAAAACGCCGACAGTTACGGTAACATAATAGAAATATCAAAAATACACGGCAACTACCCTGCAACAGCGGAAGGGCAATTCAATTACCTGAAATTGCTTGTGAAGGAGATTATCGAGGGCGGAGGTAAGGGAATATTTTACTGGGAGCCGGCCTGGATAACATCCGGCATGAAAGATCTCTGGGGTACTGGCTCCGCATGGGATTGCAACACTCTCTTCGATTTCAGCGGCAATACCCTTAAAGGCATAAATTATATGACGGAAAAGTATGAATTGAATTAGGACCCACTGAAATACCACACTTAAGGTACAGAAAATTAAAAACAAGATGCGGACATTCCTTATCACTTCTCTTGCTTTAATGACTTTTATTCATGCTGAAGGCCAGATGGTTACAACCGACCCGGCAGTTCCGGTATTGGGGAAGGTCATTAAAATATATTACGACACAAGTAAAGACCCAGGCGAACTGAACAATTTCACAGGTGATATTTATGTTCATACCGGCCTTATCATTGAAGGAAGCGCTCTATGGCAGAAAGTCATCGGCACCTGGGCAAATAACAGCACACAGCCAAAACTCAACTACCTGGGAAATTACAGGTATGAGCTTGTCATTTCACCAAATATAGAGAGTTTCTACAATGTTCTGCCAGGTGAAAAGGTAAAGAAAATAGCCCTGGTCTTCCGCAATTCGACAGGTTCAAAACAAACACGCCCCGACATATTTATCGACGTGTTTGAGCAGGGATTAAATGTAACTTTTACACTTCCGGAAAGGTACTCTTTTGTTGCAGAGCCGTCAACAGAAGTGCAGCTGAGCGCATCCGCAACCAATGCCGATTCGGTTTCTCTTTATGTTAACGGAAAGTACAAAAAAGGAGGAAAAACTCCGGACCTGATTACTGATACCGTGACATTGGATGAATACGGCGGGTATTGGTTCAGGGCGGTGGCGTGGGACCTGCCTGCCTTTGCAGCCGACTCTTTCTTCGTCTTTGTGAGAAGCCCCCTCACAGTCGAAGCCGTTCCTGCCGGGATGAAAGACGGGATTAATTATACGGGAAATAATTCCGTGACCCTTGTGCTGCATGCTCCCTATAAGGAGTATGCCTTTGCAGTCGGAGATTTCAACGACTGGCTTGCATGTGAGGAAGGATATATGAAAACCACCCCCGACAGGGAGCGCTACTGGCTGGAAATTGACAACCTTGAACCGGGCCGAGAGTACCGTTTCCAGTATCTGGTCGACAGCGGACTCTACATTGCCGATCCATATGCCGAAAAAGTGCTGGATGAATTTAACGATGAGTATATTACATCTTCCACCTACCCCGGGCTTATTGAATATCCGAAAGGAAAGACCACGGGAATGGTCTCGGTACTTCAGACCGGACAGCAGCCATATAACTGGATAACTACCGGATTTCAGCCTCCTGCAAAGGAAAAGTTAGTGATTTATGAACTGCTTGTAAGGGATTTTGTTGCGGCCCATGACTTTAAAACCCTTACCGATACACTGAACTACCTGAAGCGACTCGGGGTGAACGCCATCGAACTAATGCCCGTCACCGAATTTGAGGGTAACCTGAGCTGGGGATACAATGTATCATTCTATTTTGCTCCCGACAAATACTACGGACCCAAAAACAGCCTTAAGGCATTCATTGACAGCTGTCACAGCAAAGGCATCGCTGTAATAACGGATATGGTGTTGAATCATTGTTTCGGCCAGTCGCCGTTTGTACAGCTATACCTCGATCACTACGCCACAGATCAGATAGTGATGAAGACACCAAACCCCTGGTTTAATGACGTTTCGCCCAACACTCTGTATAAATGGGGCGCCGATTTCAACCATGAAAGCCCGGACACAAAAGCTCTTGTCGACAGGATAACATCATACTGGCTCACCGAATACAGAATCGACGGTTTCAGGTTTGATTTCACGAAGGGGTTTACGAACACCCCGGGCGACGGCGGAGCCTACGACGCCTCAAGAATAGCCATTCTTAAAAGAATGGCCGGCAAAATATGGGACGTTAATCAGAATGCTTATGTAATACTTGAACACTTCACAGCCAATGCGGAAGAAAAGGAACTTGCTGAGTCCGGTATGCTGATATGGGGAAACATGAATTACCAGTATGGCGAAGCAGCGATGGGATATACTTCCGACCTTTCGGGTGTTACCCACCTGTCGAGGGGATGGAACGTACCCAACCTCGTGGGGTATATGGAAAGTCATGATGAAGAGAGGCTTATGTACAAGTGCCTGACATACGGCGCTTCAGCAGGTAATTATAACATAAAGAACCTTCAGACGGCCATAAAAAGGATGGAGCTTGCTGCTCTGTTTTTTCTTACAATACCCGGACCGAAAATGATCTGGCAGTTCGGTGAACTTGGTTATGATGTGTCAATCGATTATAACGGCAGGACAGGCAATAAACCCATTCTCTGGGATTATTACACGACAATTGAGCGAATCAGACTTTTTAAGATTTACAAACTGCTTCTTGACCTCAGGGCAGCCCATAATGTTTTCCATGTACCGGCATTCAGCTATTCGCTCTCGGGAAAGCAAAAGGCAGTTTATCTTTCGGACCCGGAAATGGATGTAACAGTTGTGGGCAATTTTGACGTGGCACAGGCCGTAACCAGCGTTAATTTCCAGAAAACAGGAAAGTGGTACGAGTATTTTACCGGGGATTCATTGTTCGTTTTCTCTTCTCCTGCAACAATGACACTTCAGCCCGGTGAGTACCGGCTTTATACTTCCGTTAAACTTGCATCTCCACTGCCGTATCTCGGCATAAAGGATTTCCCTTACTCAGTCCCGGATATTCAGGTGAATGCATATCCGAATCCGTCTTCAGGGCCCGTAACGTTTAAACTGTTTCTTTCAAAACCGTCAACCGTTGAATTTTCAATCATGAATTCCTCCGGAATGACAATTTTTCATTCTGAAAGGAAAAAACTCCCTGAAGGAGTATCGGTTATTCAATGGGACGGCAGGTTACAGAACGGAAATCAGCTTCCTGCCGGTATCTATTTTGCTGGTTTCAGAACGGGAAGGCAGGTTAAGACAATAAAACTTGTACGTGACTGAAATGCCGCTACTTTATTTTCCTGAGAACAATACCTGACACCGGGTCAGTTTTCAGGAAAATGGTTTTGTTTTCCATTCTGATTTCTCTGATGAGTCCTGCAGGGAAGATCACTTCCCACCTGCTTTTAGATCCTGAAGGGATAGAGAGTTCCTGTTCCTTTTCAGAACGATTGAAGGCTGCTATTATCTCATCCCCGTTTAGTTTTCTTTTATAGGCCAGGGTCATTTTCTGATCATCGGCAAGGAGGAACTCCAGTGAGCCGGTGGCAAGAACAGGGTTTTCCCTGCGCATTTTTATCAGGCTTTTATAAAAGTCTCTCAGTTCAGCATCGGGTTTAACGGTATCGGCAGGCCTTTCTTTTGCCGGGTAGAAATGGGCCTTTTCCACTTCAAAAGTAATATCATCCCATAGCATTGGTTTACGGCAGTCGGGGTCGTCGGCTCCCCACATTCCGACCTCCTCACCGTACCAGATATGCGGGGCGCCCGGGAAGGTAAACTGGTGAATCAGGAAAAGTTTCTCCTCCCTGAAGACTTCTTTACCGGGTCGGTAGATTTTATAATCAGGATCATCAGAAGGTTTGGCCCGGTATTTATCGAGCCCTTTGTTAAACAGTGATGTCAGCAGGCGGGGAGAATCGTGAGTTCCGGCAACGTTCATCATGGCCTGCCGGTGGCCGGGAGAGATTCCCTCATCGAGCTTGTTTACCCATGCCACAAACTCAGACGGCCTGAGGATGGGCTCAGCCTGTCCGAAAAAGCCCCGGGCGATTCTGAACCACCTGTAATTCATGATGGCATCAAACTGGCTGCCAAGAAACGGTACCGGGTCAAGGAGTTTATCGGGCCATTCGAGCCACCATATTTCGCCGACAAGGTAAGCTTCGGGGTTCACAGACCTGACAAATTCACGGTATTCCCTCCAGAAGCCCATCGGCACTTCTGCGGCCACATCGAGTCTGAAACCGTCCACGCCGTCGGAAGGATCACCATTACCGTCAGGGTCCAGCCATCTGCGCGTCACATCGAAGATATGTTTTCTGAGGGAGGCGGAGTGGAGATTCCCTTCGAAAGGTATTACTTTGTCTTCCGGAGGTATGATATCCTTGCGGAATACCGGCATGTAAATGTTTCCGCCGCCCCATCCTTCATACCTGAATTCATCGGCAGGTGTTACCGGGTCGTCAAAGCTTATAATGTTGTACCAGTCGGCATATTTTGATGAGGCACCTTTAGCGTGAACATCATTCAGCGCCCAGAAATCCCGGCCGGTATGATTCCATGAATAATCGAGTATTACTTTAATTCCGTGTTTATGCAATTCATCCACCACCTTAAGAAAGAGGCTGTCGGCAGATGTCCGGTGCCATGTTGCCGGGTCGTCATGTATTTCGGTGGCAATTAATGCAGCATCCCCTGCGGGGTCGGGACCGAAATTACGGTCGATGTGTGCATAATTGCGTGCATCGTATTTATGAAGTGAAGGGGAATCGTTGAGAGGATTGAAGTAAACGGCTGTAATGCCGAGATCGGCAAGATAACTGATTTTATCAAGAACGCCTTTCAGGTCGCCTCCATACCGACGGGCCTGAATCTTCTGGTAGAAGCCGCCCTGTTTCATTTCGCTGAGCCATGGCTCGGGAGAATACCAGTCGTGACCCCATGGAGTGACTGACCAGCCTGCGGGGTAGGTACCGGGGTAGCCTCCCTGCATATCGGCGACAGTCGGATCGTTTGAAGGGTCGCCGTTACGGAAGCGTTCAACAAATATCTGGTACCAGACGGCATGCTTTGACCATTCCGGTACGGGAAAAGTTTTCTCACCCGCCTGCTCCTTTCCATGAGATGAATGACTGCGGCATCCTGACAGGGCAAGAACGGAGAAGATTACTATAACTTTTAAGGCCCTCATCATAATTAATTTTTAATATAAACCCTGTATCCCCAGGGTTCCAGTTTAAGTGAATCGGTAAACGGCATCATACATTTTTCCCCCGAAAAATATTCGGTGTATGTGCCTGCCAGCGTATTTGTGTCGGGTTTGATTTTTACCTCTTTTCCCCTCAGGTTAAGGAACACCACCACCCTGTTTTCGTCCTTTTCCCTGAAGTATGCGAATACTTTGCAGGGCCGGTTGGTTTTGATTGTGTCCATGGCACCTCCCGCCTCACCGTTAAAGAGAGCCTTGTTTGCTTTTTTCAATGCGATAAGGTTTCTGTAAAACGAAGTCATTCTGCAGGTATCCCATACTATTGTGTCGCGGGTAAAGAATCTGAGGCTCTTGTTCAGGCATGCTTCCTGGCCGTTATATAAAAGAGGCACGCCCCTTGTGGTGAACATGAAAACGGCGAACGGGTACTGGGCTTCTCCCATGCGTGAATTTATTGTTCCGTTCCATGAGTTCTCGTCATGATTGTCGAGAAAGACCATTCTGTAAGCATTCTGCGGGAATACCGAAAGTTCTTTTCTGTAATATTTTGTTAGTGCATTTACGCTGTCCTTTTTACGGGCTATCTGATTCATAAGGTGATGGAGTTCCCATGAATAGTTCATATCGAAGCCCTTTTCCAGGAATGCTGTCTGATCCTCATTTTCGGCAAGCATAAAAACCGGTCTTATTTTTTCAAGTTCTGTCCTTGCCCTTTCCCAGAATTCTGGGGGTGTTTTATGCGGGTGGTCGACCCTGAAGCCGTCAACGCCGAGCTTTACCCAGAAGCTGAGTGCTTCAATCATATAGTCGTGGAGTCCTTTATTCGACCAGTCGAACTGTATCACATCGGTCCAGTCGGTACCAATGGGCGGAATAAAGCTTCCGGTTGAATCCTTCACATAAAACCCGGGGTGGTCGGTTGTCAGATGGTTATCCCACGAGGAGTGATTTGGAACCCAGTCGATGATAACATGAAAACCGGCTTCATGGGCTTTATCGAGGAGATCTTTAAAATCGCTGAGAGTGCCGAATTCGGGATTTACAGCCATGTAATCTTTAACCGAATAGTAACTGCCAAGCGCCTCTTTCCGGTTTTTAACGCCGATGGGATGGATTGGCATAAGCCAGAGGATGTCGACGCCGAGTTCCTTAAGCCTTGGAAGGTGTGAGGTAAATGCATTAAAGGTGCCCTCGGGTGTGAACTGGCGGATGTTTACCTCATACAGAACAGCATTTTCCGTCCATGAAGGGTGCACCATCTCAGATACAAATGGTCCGGGCACCTGTTTTTCAGTCTTCCTTCCGCAACCGGCACCCAAAAGCAAAGCAATTAAAAGGATAATGACTGCGGTGATGATGTACTTTTCCATTTCTGAGAGATTTATCGTTTTAACATTTTTTCGGTTACTTACTGAAGGTTTACCCGTACTTCAGACCTTCCCGGCACTTCGTACCTGCTGCCGTTATACAGGAATTTCAGCAGGGTGGAGCTCTGGTTGCCAATTTCGAACCATTTCCGGGTGACTTTCACTTTAAACAGGTTGTCCCTGAACCGTGCACGAAAGGTATAGGATTTCCATTTCACGGGGATTAGCGGTTTGAGTATGATATTCTCTCCGCTTATTCTCATTCCTGCAAAACCTTCCACAATGGCGAGCCATGTTCCGGCCATGCTTGTAATATGGAGGCCGTCGGCAACTTCCCTGTTGTAGTCATCAAGATCGAGCCTTGCCGTCCGCAGGTAAAGTTCATAGGCTTTTCCGATGTTGCCTGTTCGGGCAGCCAGTATTGAATGAATGCAGGCCGAGAGGGAAGATTCATGAACTGTAATCGGTTCGTAGAAATCGAAATTGCGTTTTATTGTGTCGGTATCGAACCGGTCTTCGAAGAAGTAAATCCCCTGAAGCACATCGGCCTGTTTGATATAGCACGACCGGAGTATCCTGTCCCATGACCAGTGCTGGTTAATCGGCCTTTGCCCCGCAGGGATAGATGAGGCCGGCTTAAGTTCCTTGTCGAGGAACCCGTCCTGCTGCAGGAAGATTTTCCTCTTTTCGTCGCGTGGGAAGTGCATTAATTCTATTATCTCCTTCCACCTTCTTATCTCCTTTCCTTCCCTGAAACCGGTTTTGCTGAAAATCCTGCTGAGTGATGAAGGATCCTTTTTTCTGAGAATTCCGATATTTTCAATTGTGTATGAAAGTGTCCAGGCCGCTATTGTATTTGTATACCAGTTATTGTTTACGTTATTCTCGTATTCGTTGGGGCCGGTTACGCCAAGGATTACAAATTTTCCGAGATTTTCCGAGAAGGATACCCTCTGGCTCCAGAACCTTGAAAGGGCAATCAGTACTTCAAGGCCGTAACTTTTCATATAGCCAAAATCGCCGGTATGACGGATATAGTTGAAAATGGCGAAGGCTATAGCGCCGTTTCTGTGAATTTCCTCGAAAGTTATTTCCCATTCGTTATGGCACTCTTCGCCGTTCATGGTTACCATGGGATAGAGGGCTGCCCCGCCTCGGAAACCAAGTTTCCTGGCATTTTCGATGCTCTTGCCCAGATGTTTATACCTGTAGAGGAGAAGGTTCCTCGAGACCTTCATCGGAGCTGTCTTAAGGAAGAAAGGAAGCACAAATGCTTCGGTATCCCAATAGGTGCTTCCGCCGTATTTTTCTCCCGTAAAGCCTTTTGGCCCTATATTAAGTCGTTCATCCTTACCTGTGTAGGTCTGGTTGAGGTGGAAAATATTAAACCTTATTCCCTGCTGTGCGGCAGGATCTCCCTCAATTTCGACATCTGAAGTTCCCCATATGCGCGTCCATTCCTTCACGTGGCTGCTGAAGAGCCTTCCGAATCCTCTTCCCGCCGCATGGCCGAGACGCTTCCTGGTCTCTGCTACATGTTGATCTGCAGGAAGATACAGGGACGAAAGGACATTTACGTATTTAATGATCTCCAGTTCGTCGCCTTCCTTCAGGGATACCTGTATGCGGTTGGCAACATAGCTTTTCCGGGATAAAGGTTCGGAGGCAGGAGAAATCCGTTTCCCGTTTTTCCTTAATTCAAAGGTAAAAGCAAAGGTCGCAACGAAGTTTGTTCTCAGAGTCCTTGCCGTTATAAATGCAAAACCATCCTCTGAATGGCTGTGTACATCTTTCCAGAATTTCTCGCCAAAATTGGTATCCTCATTCCTGACATCCGAATTGATAAAAGGCGTAAATGAGATTGTTGCGTTGAAATTAAGGGGACTGACTTTATATCTGATAATGCCTAAATCCGGTTCTGCCATGCTGAGGAAGCGGAAAGTCTGCACATGTACTCTCTTACCCTTGCCGGGCAGCACGGTAAACTCCCTTGAAAGATATCCCTCTTTCATATTCAGGACGCGCCGGAAGTTTTCCACCCTTAATTTTGCGAGGTCAATTTCCGTATTGTCAATCTGAACGCCAATTCCTGTCCAGTTGGGGGCATTGGGAACCTTTGCGAAATATTCAGGATACCCGACCTTCCACCATCCCACTTTTGTTTTATCGGGGTAATATATTCCGGCCAGGTAGCTTCCCTGGAGCGAGTCGCCGGAATATTTCTCCTCCATATTGGCCCGCTGACCCATATATCCGTTGCCGATAGCAAAAACACTCTCGGCCTCCCTGTTGATATCGGGGTGAAATCCCTCTTCAATAATCTGCCATTCATCTGTTTTAAAAAGGCTTTTCATACCCTGCTTCTTCTAAGATTGATTTCAGTTTTTCAAAATTTATTTCGCTGAGGCTGCCGATAACCTCATCAGCTTCATTAAGAATAGTTTTACTGCCCACTCCGATACAGAACATTCCGGCATTGTGTGCAGCCTTCACCCCTGCCTCTGCATCTTCAAAGACTATGCATTTACCGGGGTCGGTTCGAAGCATTGAGGCTGCCCTGAGAAATACTTCAGGGTCGGGTTTGGCTTTTGATACACTGTTACCATCTGCAACAGCGTCAAAAAGAGGGAGCAAACCCGTTTTTTCGAGAATAAGGGGTGTATTTTTGCTTGCTGAGCCCAGGGCGGTTTTAATGCCTTTTTCCCGGAGGCTTTTCAGCAGATCGGGAGCCCCGGGCAGAATATCGGCGGGTGTCATTTTTGAAATGAACTCCACATACCAGTTGTTTTTTCTTTCTGCAAAAGCAAGCTTCTCTGCTTCCGTGTATTTCCGGGTTCCGTATTCAAGGATAATTTCGAGAGATGCCATTCGGCTCACACCTTTAAGCCGTTCATTTTCGTGTTCGGTGAAAGGTATTCCAAGTTCATCTGCGAGCCGCTTCCATGCCATGAAATGAAAGCGGGCCGTGTCTACAATTACCCCGTCAAGATCGAATATGCAGGCTTCGAAACGCATGATGACACTGATTAGTCTTTATCTTCAACAAGCATCACCAGGGCTGCACCTATAAACATTGAAACACCGCCGGTTACAAGAGCATAAATGCTGTGTCCCGAAAAAAGATGCCTGACCATAAACCCCAGAATACTTGCGGCGAGTATCTGCGGAATTACAATGAAAAAGTTAAAGATGCCCATATAGGTTCCCATTTTGGCTGATGGAAGGGAGCCGGTAAGTATTGCGTAAGGCATAGCGAGTATACTGGCCCAGGCAAGGCCCACGCCGAGCATTGATATTATAAGAAGTTCCGGTGATTTGAAAAATATAATTGAAATAAGACCCAGGCCTCCTGCCGCAAGGCTTATGGAATGTGTCAGTTTTCGGTTAGTGTGTTTTGCAATCACCGGAAGCAGGAAGGCCACAAGTGCCGCAAAACCGTTGTAAACGGCGAACAGGACTCCTACCCAGTTGGCGCCCCTGTTGTAGAGTTCGCTGGTTGTATCGCTGGTTCCGTAAATATGACTGGTAACAGCCGATGTGGTATAAATCCACATGGAGAAGAGAGCGAACCACGAAAAAAACTGCACAATGGCCAGCTGCTTCATGGTTTTGGGCATCAGGAAGAGGTCGTTGATTACCACAACAAACCCGTTTTCAGATCTGCCTCCCGAAACAAGTGTACCCGAAAGGATCTGGATCAGCCCGAACGCAGCGCCGCCGGCGGAGAGTATGTATAGTTCGGGTTCGAGTCTGAAATACCATATAAGCGCTGTAAGAATTATTCCCCCTGCAATCCACCATAATCCCCTTCTGATGAATATTCCGGGGGGCAGAATGTTGTCACTGATATTCCCGGCGCCGGTTTTTTCATCACTCTCGCCCGAGTATTCCCTGAGAAGCTCAGGAGGATATTCCCGGGTTCTTAAGACAGTCCACAGCACTGCCGAGAAAAATGCGGCGCTTCCTATGTAGAAAGACAACTTCACCGAAAGCGGCACCTGGCCTGCGGGAGCTGTATTGGAAATGTTGAATACGTTTGTCATCAGGTAAGGCAGCAGGGAAGCCACCACGGCACCTGTGCCGATAAAGAAGCTCTGCATGGCAAAACCCCTTGTACGCTGTGAAGAGGGAAGCATATCGCCCACAAAGGCCCTGAAAGGTTCCATTGAAATATTGATAGAGGCATCCATAACCCACAACATACCTGCGGCTACCCACAAAAACGGCGAATTAGGCATAATCAGCAGGGCAAGTGAAGCAAGAATTGCCCCGGTGAGAAAATAGGGACGTCTGCGGCCAAGACGGTTCCATGTATTGTCGCTCATGTGGCCGATTATCGGCTGGACGATCAGGCCTGTAACAGGTGCAGCTATCCATAATATTGGAATATTCTCAACTTTCGCCCCGAGTGTTTCGAATATCCGGCTTACGTTGGCATTCTGAAGGGCAAAGCCGAATTGTATTCCCAGAAATCCGAAACTCATATTCCATATCTGCCAGAAACTCAGTTCAGGTTTGTTCTTTTTCATCTGGTTCGTTTTGGTGTAACGGAAGTGTAAACATTTCTTCCCAAATATATTTAAAAAATCAACATCAGAAAGGTTGTATGTTATTTATTTTCAGCAATATCAGTCAGATTTTGTCCGGTGAATCATACACGTTTATTTCAAACGTTTTCGGGGGAAACGGAGAACGTAAAAATTTTTCTTTTCACCCTTTCTGACCTGAATGAATATTTTTTATCAAATTTATGCCCTGATCTTAAATATGATAAAATGAATTCTTCAAGAATAAAAGAGAAACTGGTTGCTCCCGGGAACCTCCTGCCGTTTGTTCTGATAACATCCCTCTTCTTTCTGTGGGGCCTCGCAAACAACATGACCGACACGCTGCTGGCAGCATTCAAGAGAATAATGAGCATGACCGATGCCCGCACCGCACTTATACAGATTTCATGCTATGGCCTTGGTTATTTCATATTTGCTCTTCCGGCAGCCATATTCATTAAAAAATACACCTATAAATCGGGCGTTCTTCTCGGACTTGGACTATACATTACAGGGTGTCTGTTGTTCTTCCCGGCAAAGCTTACGGGGAATTACTTTCATTTCCTTGGGGCCTTGTGGATATTGTTCGGAGGGCTGTCGGTGCTTGAGACGGCGGCCAACCCTTACATAATAGCAATGGGGGCCGAAGAGACCGGTACACGGAGGCTTAACCTGGCCCAGTCGTTCAACCCGCTGGGATCTATATCCGGGGTTATTATAAGCCAGTTGTTCATTCTGTCGGGTCTTAACAGGGCAAATGCGGCCGAACGGGCAGCCATGCCCGAGGAGACACTCAGAAACATCCAGGCGGGAGAACTAAACGCTGTAACCATGACGTATGTTACAGTCGGATTCCTGCTTCTGATATTGTGGATAACAATTTTTCTGGTAAGGATGCCAAAGGCATCGGATGAAGATTCCAGAATTAACCTGAAGGCAACACTGGAAAGACTGTTGAGAAACCGCAACTATGTGATGGGAGTAATTGCTCAGTTTTTTTATGTGGGGGCGCAGATCGGGGTATGGTCATTCACAATCAGATACTCCATGGCGGCTCTTAATCTCGAACACGCCATACTGCCCCCGGGAAAGACCCCTGAGCAGGCGGCAGCCACATATTATATTGCCTCTCTGATACTCTTCAGCATATCAAGGTTTATTTTTACCGGTCTTATGAAATATTTCAGGCCTTCATCCCTTCTTATGTTCGCATCATTAATGGCTATTGTTTCAACCCTGCTGGTAATTGCCGGAAGCGGGATGGCAGGAGTGATAGCTCTCGTTTCAATATCCGGCTTTATGTCGCTGATGTTTCCGACCATCTTCGGACAGGCGGTAAGAGGGCTTGGCCAGGATACCAAAATCGGTGGTTCGGGACTTATAATGGCAATTCTCGGTGGGGCCGTCATTACCTTTTTCCAGGGGAAGGTTTCTGACCTGAGCGGGAGTATAAACATTTCCTATGTGGTCCCCCTTATTTGTTTCATCTTCATTGCCTGGTATGCTTTCTTCAGCAGGAAAACCGAAACGGCAAAATGAAGCTTCTGGTCATCACCGATATCTGCAGGGGATTTGCGGTCACCCTGCCCGAAAGATTTCTTTACAGGGGCCTGCACGAAAAGGGTGTTGACGTAACGGTGATAACTCATTTCAGGACTCCCGAATCGGAAGAGCTTGAGAAGGCGGGGATAAAACTTCATTATATTCCTCTTTTCAGGAAGTTTGATCTCACGGCAATCCGCCGCATCAGGGAACTTCTGATCCGTGAAAGGTTCGAAATTATGTACCTTACTTTCGGGAAGGCAATCACCAACGCCATCTTTGCAGCACGAGGCATCAGAATCAGAAAGGTAGGGTATATAGGATCTCTCAATTTTCACTGGCACGACCCAACAGCCTATCTCTCTTTCCTCAACCCGTCAATCGACAGGATGGTCTGCCTTAGTGATGCCGTCCTTGAGCACTTTGTGAAACAGGCCGGTGAGCGTTTCAGGAAAAAATGTGTAAGGATTTACAAGGGATACGATCCTGATTGGATTAAGCCTGAAGCTCCTGTCTCCAGGCAGAAACTTAATATTCCGCCCGGAGCTTTGATTGCAGGATGCGTTGCCAATGTGAGGCCTGAAAAGGGAATACCGTACCTGATAAAATCTGCTGAATTACTTCCGGCAGAAGCCGTGATATATTTTCTTCTTGCCGGAAAAGGCATGGATGAGGGAAAACAGGCCAGGCTTATCAGGCAGTCGCGGCTTAGCGACCGTTTCAGGGTTTTCGGTTTTGTGGATGACATTTTCAGGTATACCGCTGCGTGTGACATATATGTTCAGCCTTCATTATCGGAGGGTCTTGGCCGTTCGGTTATCGAGGCAATGTGCATGAAGAAGCCGGTAATTGTCACCTCAAAAGGTGGGGCAAAGGAACTGGTTGAGGAAGGTGTTAACGGATATGTTGTGCCTCCGGGAGATCCCGGTGCAATTGCAGCGAAAATTCTGCAATGCTGGTCGGAAAAAACCAGGCTTGCGGATATGGGAGAGAAATCGCTTCTGAAAGTAAAGGAAATGCTCGACCCCCTGGATTACCTCGGACAGATATACAGACTATTCTGCGAAGTCGCGGAAAACAAAAACGGGACCTGAGTCCCGTTCCTGAAAAAATCATTTTCGGATAAATCCTATTTTACAAGAAGTGTAACTTTCAGTTTGAATTCATCGTATATAATCTTGTCTCCGAGATTATCAAAAAACTTACCTGACCCGTACCTGACATTGTATTTGGTTCTGTCGACAATGATGTTTGAATAGAACCATGTGCCGTCATCTTTCTTCTGAACTGCAGCGGTAAATTCTATAGGGTTTGTAATACCCTTTATGGTAAGATTGCCTTTCACGGTTGCGGTCCCTTTTTCAAAAGAGTCGCTTCCGGTAATCACAAGCTTTGATACAGGGAACTTCTCAACCGAGAAGAAATCGTCAGATCTCAGGTGATTCTCGAGGTTTGTAAGGCCGTCGTCATCCCTGATCGTCTTCATATCAATGAGGAACTCTCCCGCAGTTATCCTGTTATTGTTCCATGTAAGCCATCCCGACTGAAGCTGGATTGTTCCGGTGTGCTTGCCAAGAACTTTTTCGCCCAGCCACTCCAGTTTTGTCTTCTGAACGTCGGCCTGAAGCTTATTCTGGCCGTATGTCAAAGTTGCCGTCATAATTGCAAGTAATAAAACAAATATCGTTCTCATGATGCTAAAATTTCTTAAGAAACAAACCTTTAAGGGAATTTGTTCATTTTAATGTAAATTCGCCTCAGTAAACTGACAATATGAAGATCAGACATCTGCTCAAGGAGCTTTTCAGCTTTATAACCCTGACTGTAAAATCAGGGCCTCTTAAGGGTAAAAGACTGATAGCCACATCGGGAGGCAAATTTCTGAGCGGCAGGCACGAACCTTACAAAACCGATGCGCTGGTAAAGAATTTTTCGAAAGGTGAGATATTTTACGACATTGGAGCGCATATCGGGTATTTTTCTGCAATAGCCTCTGTTCTCAATGAAGGCACAGGGGCTGTGATAGCCTTTGAGCCGAGACCGATGAACGCGAGGTTTTTCAGGAGGCATATGAAGCTTAACGGTATCAGGGGGGTAACCCTTTATGAAGCTGCTGTGGGAGAGTACGAAGGAGAAGTATTATTTGACACCGCCCACGGATCTGCCACCGGAATGGTTTCGGCCACAGGTGATCTGGCGGTGAAGCAGGTATCTGTTTCAAAGCTCGTGGAAAGAGGAGAGATCCCTGCCCCGACATTTGTAAAAATCGATGTTGAGGGAGGAGAGATTGAGGTCCTGAAAGGATTGCGGGACATTATCAAATCGGTAAGGCCAAAAATTTTAATAGCCACCCATAACGACGAATGCCACATGTATGTGGTAGATTTTCTTAAGGTTAACGGCTACAAATTTGAAATTCTCAATCCCGGCAGGATAAAGGGTGACACTGAAATAATTGCGCTTCCCTGAAGAGGTCTTTAATTAGGAAACCTTAATGTCAGAGGCTTCTGATATTAAGTCCGCCGCTTACCTCAAAAACAGCGCCCGACGAGAAGTCCCAGTCACCCCTTGCAATAGAAGCAACGGCTTTTGCCACATCGGCCGGGAGTCCCCATCTTTTCTGGGGTATTCTTCCCTCTTCAATCATTTTGTCATACTTGTCTTTCACCCTTGCCGTCATATCTGTTTCGATAATTCCCGGCCTGATTTCGTATACAAGTATTCCTTCGCGGGTAAGTCTTTCGGCGAATACTTCCGTTGTCATGCTGAGTCCGGCCTTTGAAATGCAGTATTCTGCCCGCCTGATTGAAGGCATGTAAGCAGAAACAGAAGAAATAAAAATGATTTTTGGGGAATAGGTTTCAATCATGGTTTTTAGCCAAAGCATCTCTTTGGCTACTCTCTGGGTAAAGAAAAGAGGCCCCCGCAGATTTATGTTCATCACCCTGTCGTAACTTTCCTCGGAAAGTTCGAGCAGGTCTGTTCTTTGCAGCGGGGCAACGCCTGCATTGTTAACAAGGATGTCGATTCTTCCGTACCTGTCGAGTATATCTTTAACAACCTCAACCTGGCATGCGGTGCAGGATATGTCGAGTCCGATAGGAAAGAAGTCGGAGTTTCTTTTTTCAACCTCAGGTCCGAGAGTTTCCATCCCCTCGCTGTCCAACGAACGGGCTATTGCCACAATATCGTAACCTTCGGCGGCGAGTGCAAGCGTAATAGCCCTGCCTATACCCCTGCTGGCACCGGTAATCACAGCAACTGGTTTACCGTTCATAAGCGGGAAGATTTGGTTGGTTTTCAGGTTCAGGGGGTAAAGGTAGCAATTTAGGTGAATTATTCAACCCCCTGCGATTTTATCCTCAATGTTCTGCCTCCATACCTTCTCGAACCAGAGATCCTGACGAGGTATCGGACGAACCTGCCGGAGCTCTGAAAGGATATTTCCTTTCACCATTTTTATCTCAAGAATATGGTTTTCAATTTTTCTGTCATATCTGCAAAGGCTGAATGAAAACATTTCCTCAAGGTCTTTCAGTGGTTTTGACCCTTTCTTGTCTGAAACGATATAAGAGCCTCTGCTCCGGCCTCCGCCGCTGATATATTTTTTTATGGCCTCAAGGTAAACCAGGTGGGTCAGGCAATGCTCCCTGGCCCTGAATGCATCAGCCAGTTCCCCAACCGAGGAGGCAGAGAGGAGACCGTCAACAGAATGCCAGAGTTTCCATGCATCACCGGCGGCCTCTTCCACTTTATTTTTGTTTCTTATAATCCCCCCTGATTCCGACATTCTTTCTCTGATAATTCTCAGGATGGCGGCCGGTTTAATACAATCCTCCCTTTTGTTTTCAAACCATGCTGCTGCAAGAGAAAGTATTTCAATTAATGATGATTCAGAAGCATGAGTAAAATCTTTGTTCTCCGGGGGTGGGTCAGAATATCTTTTTGATATATAGTAAGCCGCCCTGCTGCCGCCGACCTGTCCGGAATTAAGTGCAGAGCCGCCGGGACGGTATACCCCGTGCGAACCATTTACCTCACCTACCGGGAAGAGATGTTTTAAATCGGACTCCCACCAAATATTACCTTTGAGGCCGCCGTTATTGTGTTGTACGGAAACGGAAATCTCCAGAGGCTCTTTTGAAAGGTCAATATTATGCCGGAGATAGAGGTCTGCCGCCGGATTGTTCATGGCCCTGAGCCTTTCAACAGGGGTTTTTTTCAGAGCATCGGATTTATTCAAATAATCGTAAACTTCACTGTCAAGGCCGGTAAGGGAAAATTTTTCACCTGCCGGGCCTGACGGATTTACCCTGTAGTCGAGAAATACTCTTCTGCCCCTGATCACCTTTTCGCGGTATACCAGGAGATCGATCAGGGAAGACCCGTAATCTGCCGTCTTTGCAGGATCGAATGGCCACTGGTAACCTTTGAGAAAAACAGCCTTTGTTAAGGTTCTGATGTCGGGGAAATATTCATTCAGAAATTCCTTTCGCTCCTTTCCGTTCCTGTCAGTTGAGAAATACTGCGGTATCACCTGCTGGTAGCTGCCTGACAGGTTCCACCTGAATCTGACTGAAGCTATGCCGAACTGGGATTCGGTCAGATTCTGTGCCGTTGCTCCCGCCATTATGGCGAGTCCGGTTGAGCCTGACTGCAGGGCCGGGTAAACCGAATCGCGGTAAATACCGGCCGGACCTCCTGTTCCGAGAATAATGTTTGTACAGTTAAAAAGCAGGAAAGCCTTTTTGATATCCCTGGCTTTAAGATCAATCCCGAGAGCGCCGGTGACAGACTTTTCATTTCCGTTTTCTGAAGTGATCAGGCTTATTATACGGACATGGTTGAGGATTCTGATTTTTCTTCTTTTTACTTCTTCCGCAAGGAGAGTATGCATTATTTGTGATGTATACGGTCCTGCCGATGTGCCCCTGGCCTTCGGGTCATGGTCGGTTTTGTACCCGACCCATGCACCGTACCTGTTTTGCGGGAAGGGAACCCCGAGGTTGGCAAGGTTTAGAAAAGCTCCCGCCGAGCCCAGCGCTTCACAGAGAGCAATGTCTCCGTGCATGCAGTGGCCGTTGAAGAGATCCTCAGCCATCAGCACAGGACTATCTTCAGCATCACCCGACAGTGACAGCTTGTAGTAGGTTTGCTTGTCAGATCCGGCATTCCTGCTTGTGCCGCCTCTCAGGTTTTCAGTGACGATGATTATATCCTTCTGTCCGGACCGGTGAAGCGATATGGCGGCATTCAGCGAGGCTGCCCCGCTGCCTGCCACCAGGGTGTTTACCCTGTAGCAGGCCATCTCAAAACCGTTTAAATGAAATTTTTCACCTGCCATCTGCAATAAGTTTTTTAAGTTCAGCTCCGTAAATTTCCCTGTCGTGGATTACGCATCCTGCCGGTCGCAGGTTCTTCATCAGCCGGGTGCAGCCGGAGCAGGTTATGCAGAATTTTGATTTATCGGGAGCGCCGTTTCTTATAATATCCCGGGGCATGCCCGGATAAGCAAAGGAGTTTCTTCCAAAACCAATAAAGGAAGCCAGTCCTTCTTTCAGAACACCTGCCCCAACATTAAGTGAGAAATGCCTGAGCCATGAATAGGCCGAGCCGATGATCATAATACCCGGGTAATTCTTCTGAAGTGTACCTGTACCCTCCGTCATCCTTACAACACCCTCGAGGGGGTGCTCGGGTGGTACGGGTGCACCAGGCAGAGGGTTATCATAGGGCCTTACCACATGCGGGTTGAAGTAAGGGCTTCCCATAGTGGTATTTATGATTTTAACGCCTCTTTTTTCAAGTTCTCCGGTGAGAAGAAGTGCTTCTGAAAGGTCACAGCCTTTTCCGTCGGGGGTTGTTCCGAACCCGCCGGCATAGAGGTCGCATAAATTGATTCTGGTAGTGACAATAATTCCGGGAACATTCTCCCTGGTTCGTTCTATAGTTTCCAGCAGGAACCTGAATCTTCCTTCAGGGTCCCTTCCGCCGTACAGGCTCTTTTCCCTGTTGAATGAGAAAAGCAATTCATGAATCAGGTATCCGTGGCACGCTTTGATGTCGACGGCATCAAACCCGGCGTCGAAGGCAAGCTTTGCGGTTTTAATAAATTTTTTCTGAACAGAGAAAAGTTCCTCATCCGAAAGGATTCTTTCATTTCCCCTGTCGAGCAGTGCATTTTTTGAAGGCACCAGGGGGGCGTTCCCGCCGGCAGGTCTTGAGTATCTTCCCGAATGGGTTATCTGGGCTGCAAGCAACTGGGGATGCTTTCCGGTATGATTTTCACGCATACCGGAAATAAGCTTTTTGTAGATGCCGAGGTTTTTTTCCGTGAGCATTAACTGTCTGGGATTCGATCTACCGTCCGGATCAACGGCGATGGCTTCAAACCATACTATCCCGCTTCCCCCGCTGCTGTACCTCATGTAGCGCCTGCGGGTAAGGTCAGACGGAGTTCCGTCGGCTTCCGAGTCATAACCCTCCATGGGCTGTACAACAAACCTGTTGGGGATGATTTTATTTTCAAGAGCAGCGGGCTGCAGAAGAGGGGAGATGTCATCGCTGAAGGGAAGCCGTAAACCAAGCGACTCAGCCTTTGAAAGAAGGTCTTCGGGATTCCTGAATTTGAATCTTTCGTGCATTGTTTATTGTTGACAGGTTTTGGTAAAGATAACTGGTAAACAGTTTTTTTTATTGGTTACTTCTGAGGCAATATTACTGATTTTCAGTTACCAGTTTACCGGCATTATCCGCTGAAAACTTATAAATTTTTCCCGGTGTGGTTTTTTCAAAAGAAGTTTTGTTTCCCTTATACGAAAGATAAAGCGGGTTTCCGGAATTTGATTTTACAGTTGCGGATGTAAGTTTTCCTTTTTCCCAGTCCATTGAAATTTCGAAACCTCCTCTTGCCATAAGTCCCTTCACATGCCCCGTATGCCATTCTTCGGGTAATGCAGGCAGAAGGTCGATCTCGCCGGCATGACTCTGGAGCAGCATTTCGGCAATGGCGGCCGTTCCTCCGAAATTTCCGTCTATCTGGAAAGGCGGATGATTATCGAAAAGGTTTATCAGAGTAGATTTTGTTATAAGCATTACCAGGTTCTGGTAAGCTTTTTTGCTCTCTCTGAGCCTTGCGAAGAAGTTGATTATCCACGCCCTGCTCCAGCCTGTATGA
The DNA here is from genome assembly GCA_029974835.1 of Bacteroidales bacterium. Taxonomy (GTDB): domain Bacteria; phylum Bacteroidota; class Bacteroidia; order Bacteroidales; family VadinHA17; genus LD21. The sequence goes on along the minus strand of JARKQN010000074.1, from coordinate 24,184 downwards.
CCACCTCCGTGGGCGAGTCGGTACTCAATTGTTTTTGCAGCCGCTTCAGCCAGAAGTGGTGTATTCTGAAGGGTTATCTGGTTGCCGGGATGGAGGCCGTAAAGGTGCGAGATATGCCTGTGACCGGGTTCCGCCTCTTCAAATTCTGACGGCCATTCCATCAGCCGTCCGTCTTTTGCGATACGTATCGGAGCAAGTTTCTGAAGTGCTTGTTCCATTTTCCTGCGGAAACCCTCATCGGTTTTAAGTATTGATGCTGCACTTATTGTATTCTGAAGAAGGTCACGGATAATCATATGGTCCATAGTTGGCCCCATTACCATACTTGCATTGCCTGATCCGCCCGGAATTTTGAAACTGTTCTCGGGTGAAACGGATGGGCCCGAAACGAGGTACCCCGTTGCAGGATCTCTGACAAGCCAGTCGAGGCAAAACTCAGCGGCCTCTTTCATTATCGGGTACGATTTTCTTCTGAGGTATTCCACATCTCCCCCGAACAGGAAATGGTCCCATAAATTCTGGCACGACCATGCTATACCCATTGGCCACATTCCGTATACAATAGCCCCGAAAGGTTCGGTATAATGCCACACATCGGTTGTATAATGGGCCACAATGCCGTTCATGCCATAGACCTCCCTTGCTGTTTGCCGTGCATTAGGGCGGAGAGCATCAATAAAATCAATAAAAGGCTCCTGGAGTTCAATCAGGTTGGTTGGGCCGGCAGGCCAGTAATTCATCTGGATATTTATATTGATATGATAATCGGCACTCCATGGAGGCTTTAAACCGTCGGCCCAGATTCCCTGAAGATTGGCCGGCAGTCCGCCCGGCCTTGAACTGCTGATCAGGAGGTACCGTCCGAACTGAAAGTAGAGTTCAATCAGGTCAGTATCGGTATACCCGTTTTGCATTGCCGTAAGCCTGGCATCGGTTGTAAAGAAACTGCCGGAGCTGCTGCCAAGGTCGATTACCACTCTTCTGAAGAGCGCCCTGTAGTCGGCCAGATGCTCCTCAAGGATTTCATTATAACCGCGACTTGCAGTTTTCTCAATGCGAGTCAGGGAGACTTCCCGGGGGTCATCCCCGAAATAGTCGGTTGCCGCAGTCAGGAAAAGAACTGCTTCATCAGCCTTCCGGATGATGAGGCTGTCCCCCGTGGAAATCAACTCCCCGCCTTTTGGCAATATCTTCAATATGGTAAACATTTTTACCCCATTTCCATCGCCGACATGTTCGGTCATGGTAATAATTCCTTTATCAGCCTTTATTTCAGCCTTGTTGCCGGGTCTCGAAAGCTTTGCGGAGAAAGTTACTGAACCCGGTTTATCGCCCGAAATCTTCATAACCAAAGACCTGGCGGGGTAGCTGATGAATACTTCCCGGATGTAATTAACTCCTCCCGAAGCAAAGCTTACGGAGGCCACTGCTTTGTCAATGTCAAGCTCCCTGCGATAACTGGAAATGCTTTTAAGGTTGGGAAAGAAAAGCGTAAGATCTCCGAGAGTCTGGTAGCTTGACAGGGCGTCCCTCCGTATAGTTCCCATTATGTTTTTACGGGCAAGTTCTTCAGCTTCCCTGTATTTACCTTCGAAAAGTAGTTTTCTCACGGCGGGGAGGGTCTCTTTTGCAGCAGGATTGACGTGTCTTCCGGGCTGCCCTGTCCATACTGATTCTTCATTTAACTGAAGTCGTTCTGTAACCGGTCCGCCGAAAACCATGGCCCCAATTGAGCCGTTACCTAATGGGAGTGCCTCATTCCAGTCGGCCGCGGGCCTGGTATACCATAATTTAAGATCAGGCGTCTGCGCCTTTAGAGAATTATAAATCCCAGGGAACCCTGATAAAAGAAATATCAGGTTTAAAATAATGAAAACAGGTTTCATAGGCAGGCAAATTACCTGCCTAATTTAAGATAAAACTTACTGTTTTTTATGACCCGATTGAATATTAACGATGCAGGTTTAATAGAAACCGTACATACCTCCGCCTCCGCCTCCGCCAGAGCCAAACCGCGGATTTACCACGTTATTATAGATAGAGCCGAAAGTATAGGTAATACTTATGCTTCCTCCGATTGAGTAGTTTGTTGCCTGTTCCTTAAGGCGTAGAAGTCTTTCAGCTTCGGTAAGCTCTCCTTTTCTGAGATTGAGCTGGTCGTTAATATATGCCGCTTCTCCGTTTACAGATAGTGAAAGGCCTTTTACAATCCTTAGCCTGACAAATCCGTTAAGTTCCACTCGGTTCTTTGATAAGTCGTGAAAATAGTTGGAACCGGTGAGAGAAATATTAATTGATCCCCATTTTTCCTGAACCTGATATGCGATTCTCAGTTCTTGCTTCAGAAGATTGTCATTAAGTTTGTTCAGAAGAGTTGTGTCGATATAGTTGCTGTACTGGTAGCCGGCACTGTAGTTTATCCTGAGCTGTTTGTGAGTTGCTATTGAGTAGGGAAAGATGTCATACTCAACGGCAGGCATAAATTCAAAGTTAAGGTCATAGTTGGGATTCGTTGCGGTGCTCATCATCATCCTTGAACCGGCCGACCAGTGCTCCCCGATGCTTTTAACCAGTAAAATATCAAGACTTTCATCTTTCCTTCTGTAGATTATTTCCTCTCCGTCGTCATAAACAAATTTTTGTTTTGAGTTATCACCTTCAAGTTCCAGCTCGAACTTCAGATCCGAGGTTATCCTTGTTATATTCAGCGAGTTGCGGAAGAAGATCCTCGAATTGGAAGCTTCGGCATTAAACCGTGGACTTGTCTGAATCTCAAATACCCAGTTATTCCATTTATCAACCACCTCTTCACTCTGAAGTTTCTGGTTATGTCTTATTTCGATCTCTCCGGCAAGGGGGGTTTTTGCAACATATCTCATAAGACCCATCTTAAGAAGTTCGGTCCTTTTTTCACGAATTTGTGTGCTGGTCATGTCGGGATTACTGCTGAAGGTCAGAGTATCGTTCATTCCCCTGAAACGAAACTGACCGGTAAATGTATAGGTATACATGTTTCCTCCGCTGCCTGAGTTCTGGGTAGTTACAAGGATATACACTTCAGCTTCCTTCACATCGCGTACGTAATTTACATAAGGAATCTCTTCCCTTGTATAATTCATATCGCAGGTACGGCAGTCGAGGAAAATTTTAAGCGCACCTTTCCTGAGGGTATCGGAACCATTCTGGTTTTCCTGTGAATATAGAGCGGTCGTAAAAAGGAGTGCGGCAAAAATCATCATTGAGCTTGCAGGCCTGTACATAATGCTTTTTGTTAAAGGTTTTTTTGGGAATGCAAAGATGCGTTATTACAATTTTACATCAGCAGACATACCTTTAGAAAAAGGTGAATTTAAATATTTTTAACATTAGAATCCGGATAAAAACCCGCAATCCGATAAGTAGCTGTTCCTTATTACTCCGGTTCAACACGAACTCACCCCCTCACTCCCCCTCTCTACGCCGTAGAGAGGGGGAAGCCTGAGCCTCGCGAAGGCAGGGGGTGAGTACATGAAAAACCAGAAAATGGCATTCAGATTCAGACTGACGAATATTTCGATTTCACACCTTGCTACTATGAGAGTTATACAATTAACTATTGATTAACATCTTATGAGCCATATGGAATTTTATCCGGACACTACTGTGTTTTTAACTAAAATCGGAACTGAAGCGGAGGTCAGGATGATATTTTGCTGATGCATCTCAGGGCAGCCTTTACATCATCAATGTTATTGTAAAGATGGAACGAAATCCTGATTCCGTTAAGACCTGCTTCACTTACGGGCCTTACCCTGATGTTCTCTGAGGCCATGGCAGAAGTAACGCTATTCATCGGAGCGGAGGTCATTCTGAAGGTTATCATTGAAGAACGGTAATCGCGTTCTGACGGGGAGAGTATCTCTACGCCTCTGATATTCCCAAGCTCCCTGTAAAACTCTTCGGAGAGTTCCTCGTTATGGTTACGGATTTTCTCAATGCCGATTGCGTTCAAAAACTTCAGTGAGGCATGGAATCCAAAGAAGAGTAATTCATTCTGGGTCCCGTATTCATATTTCTGTGCGGTGGGCTGAAAGTTTAGCCGGCCCTCTTTAAGATCGTACCCGTTATCGCTGTAAGCTCCTGTAGTATATGGATAAAGACTGTCCAGCATCTCTTTCCTGACATAAAGAACGCCGGTTCTTCTGGGGGCAAGAAGCCATTTGTGGCAGCTGAATGTATAAAAATCAGCATTGTAGCTTTTTACATCAAGGGGCATGCTGCCCGGACACTGGGCGCCGTCTAGGGCATACCTGATTCCTGCCGTTCGGGCAAGGGCTCCAATTTCCATAACAGGAAGAATCTGCCCGGTGGTAGTGGTCCGGTGGCTTATGAAAATCAGTTTTGTCTTTTTTGAAATAAGCTCACTGATAAGTTTTACATTGTTGGTACCGTGCCGTGTATCCGGTTCAAAATATTTTAATACGATTCCCCGGGTTTTCATAGCATTCAGCAGCGGTATATTCAGTGCGGGGTGCTCATGAAGGGAAGTTATGACCTCATCTCCCTTATTAAGCTGCAGGCCGTTTATAATTATGTTTATACCTTCTGTGGCCGAACTGACAAGAGCGATTTCCGAAGCTTCCACGCCTGGCCCGAGAAGTAGTGCAACATCCTTTTTAAGGGCATTCCATCTGTTGAGGTCATGTCCGGGTGCAGGATTGGATTCGAGCCTGAACCATTCATCGCTGACAAGACTTCTCACGTGTCGCGGTACCGAGCCAATCCCGCCGGTGTTAAGATAGGTATAACCTTCGGGAAAGCTGAATTCTTCCCTTACTACTTTCCAGAGGTCTTCTTCATCGTCAGGCAGCCTGAAAAAAGAACGATTGCCGGGGGAAGAAAGAGCGCGTTCCGTAATTGCAAGTGAACTTCCTGCAAGCAATCCGACAGCGGCAATAAATTTTTTTCTTTTCATGGTTACAGAAATATCATGTTTCAGGTTTGTCCTTTTCTATTTCCGGATCAGTATATTCATCAGACATTTCTTCCTCTTCCATCCATTCATAAACAGGCCTCCTTGGTCCTTCGTTCCTGTAGGCTATTGCAAGGAATATGCCGGTTATAAACCCCATTGAATGAGCTTCCCACGACACATCTTTATAAACATCGGGGAACATCCCCCACACCATTGATCCGTAAAGAAAAACAACCAGGAGCGAGAGTGCAGTAAGCCTGTAGTACCTGCGGATGATTCCGCTGAAGAAAAGAAAAGACATTAATCCGTAAACGACGCCGCTGGCTCCGATATGCCAGGCGGGCCGGCCCGTGAGCCATACCAGCAGTCCAGTAATAAAATAGTTCCATGTGAATATTTTCAAAGCGGGTTCGGAATAGAAATAGAAAAGGGCGGTTCCCAGCAGCAGAAAAGGAAGGGAGTTGCTGATCAGATGGCTGAAATCGCTGTGAATAAGAGGAGAGAAGATTATGCCGGGCAACCCGTTCACCCGTAGCGGATAAACGCCGAGCCTTGTAAAATCGGCTTCAAAAGCAAGTTCGGTTATCTTAACGAACCACATAAGAAATACCAGGAGAGCCGGAATGAGAAAACTGAGCAGCAGTTTCTTTCTCAGAACAGCTATTTCTTCATCATCCCTGCCCATTGTGGTTTAGGTTGCTTTACTTTTATTCTCCGGGGAAAACTATACCGGCTTTTTCCCTGATTCTGTCGAGTGTCCTGATCAGATCAAGGCTGAATGACAAAGGAACCACGGGACTCTCCCTCAGGTTATTGTCAAGGCATCTCATAACTTCTTCAGCTTCCCAATGGTAGCCCATGGCCTCCGGACGAAAGACAAATTCTTCCACTGGTTTACCATGAACTTCAAGTATAACTCTCTGGTTCATATCCCTTCCCCGCGAAACAATCATATTGCCTTTTTCGCAGAGCAGCTTGCAGCCAATCCCTTCATTGGTTTTGAATGAGCTGTACAGATCCGCCATTTTGCCGCTTTTGTATCTGAAGGAGACGGTAATGGATTCTTCCGAACCGGAAGGGGAAAATATTGCAAATGCATTAATTTCGTCGGGCACTCCGATAAAGGTCAGTGCATCAATAACCGGGTAAATGCCTATATCAAGGAGCGATCCTCCTCCCAGCAGCAAGTTGAACTTCCTGTCGGCCGGGTCGAAAGGAGGTTGAAAGGAAAACCAACCGTGAAGATGGAGTATTTCCCCGAGTATACCCGATTTCAGTATTTCATGAGCCTTTTTATAGAATGGCTGAAAAGGGGGCCAGAGAGCCTCCATCAAAAAGAGGTTCTGCTTTCGGGCCTCTTCGATCATCTCCTGTACCTGACGGGTATTCAGCGCGAATGCCTTTTCACAAATCACGTTTTTGCCGTTCCTTAGGCACATCAGGGTATGCTGATGATGATGGGAATGCGGGGAGGCTATGTAAACAATATCGGTTTTATCGTCAGCCGCAAGTTCTTCATAGCTTCCGTAAGCTTTTAAAAAACCGAATTCTGATGCAAATTTTTCCGCACGGCCGGTGTCGCGCGAACCGACCGAATATAGAACTGCATTATTAAGCAGTTTAAGTCCCTGAGCAAATTTTGCCGACATTTTACCGGGCGCAAGGATTCCCCAATTGTATTTTTTCATATCGTTCCTTTGGTCGCTTTGGTACAGTAAATATATAAATAAGGCTCAGATTGAGATACAACAGTCTCTACAAACCCCTGACGGCCGATAAGGGTAATGTTACTGCTCTGTCCCAGGGGATCATTGCATTAAAAAGCCTTAATGATCTGTAATTACCAAGTTGCGAAAGATATATTTCCTCTTCCCTCAGAATTCCGGAATCAAGAAGGGAATCCCTCATGGTACCTTTAAGCAAGGGGTTGGCAGGGGTAAACCATGATCCGTTCTGTTCCAGGGCAACATTGCAGTAAGAAGTATCAGTAATAATATTATCGCTGACTATCAGAACATCATCACATTCTTCACGCATTCCGTACAGGTTATCAATTGCCGTTCTGTCGGCATACTTAAATGAATAATCAGGCCTGGGTACGCTGATTATTTTCAGCGACCTGATTTCTTTGCGCGGGTACGGAATAATTTCGTATTTCTCAATGCATGAGGAATAAATTAATCTCAATCTGAATAGCCCTTCACGTGGTAAATCAAGGCTTTCAAGAAATGAAGCGGGAAACTGTCCGGGAAATTTTAAGCCTGCATAATCCGCAGTCTTCAGCATTCTCCTGATATGGTAAGCAAGATTATGCAGCCTGCCATTCTCAATTCTGATCGTTTCGAGGAAAAGGGACATAAACTTTTTTTATTAATTCATTATACTCATCCCTTGGTTTACTGAGGCTGGTAATGCCACCCCCGCTTTTAAAGAAAAGGCCTTTCTCTGTTTTCTCAATAAACCTGATCAATACTGCACTGTCAAGGTTATATCCGTCGAACCATCCGAATACCCCGGTATAGTAACCACGATCGTAGGTTTCAACCTTTTTGATAATTTCCACAGTCTTTTTTTTGGGGGCTCCGGTAACCGATCCTGCCGGCAGGATGAGTGAAAAGATTGAACCGATTTTCCCCCGGTATCCGGCCCTTATCCTTCCTTCAATTTCTGAACTCACCTGCAAAAGCGGCCCGCTGGTCCCCTTAACCGTTTCAACGTACCTGAATCTATTTACCCTGATATCATCTGCCACGATGCCCAGATCGTTCCGGAGGAGATCAACTATAGTGTTGTGTTCCGCCGTTTCCTTGACATCGGAAAGTATTAGCTTTTCTGCATCGGGAATCTCAGCATCAATAGTCCCCTTCATCGGGCAGGTTTTAATAACATCTCCTGATACCCTGACAAAGGTTTCAGGAGAAAAACAGACAAAATAATCTCCAAACTTTATTTTATATGGAGCATGACTGTATTCATAGACATCATTCAGTGAGAGGGACATGTCAATTTTTGTGGGGAAAGTAAGGTTTATAAGAAATGTGTCACCCCTCAGTATATGCTGCATTACTTCATTAAAGGTAATGAGATAATCATTATATTTAACAGGCTCCGCTGTAAAATGAAAATCAAAAGGACAATGTTTATAAGCCTTCAATTCTCCAATACCCGGCACTGAAAATTCAACCCATCCGGGGATCTCATCCTCGCGCCAGACATGAGTCATTGTGCCGTCGAACGAAATAACAAACAGAAACGGTATTTTTTCAGTTCCGTATCTGTCCATAAGGGCAAAGCAGGAAGCAGGGTATGCCGGCATAAGAACAAAGGAGTTATTTTTGCAAATATAGATGTTTGTATGAACCTTCTGATTGCAGACATTAACGACTCCTTTAACTGGAATCTTTACCATCCTTACATGCCTCGAAATAACAGCTGTCAGTTCCGGTAATAAAATAATGGCTGTTAGTCATAAAAATCCTGATATCTGTGGTCTCCAGTTCCACCCGGAGTCATTTTTAACACCTGCGGGAAAAACAATCCTTGTAAACCGGGTTTATTCTTGCTGAGAATAACGAACTAAATATCATCGAGTTACCTTGGGCAAGCCAGGTGAAATGAAAAATATTTTAAAAATTTTACTACTATGTAATACATAGTATAAAAAAATAAATATATCTTTGCAAAGAAATATTGTATGTTTAGAAAGGTACTTAATAATTAAGATCATGAAAATCACGTTAAGCGTTAATCTCGGAGGGTACTCATTTAACATAGATGAGGATGCGTATGACGAGCTGAGAGCTTACCTGGAAAACCTCGGGATATGGTTTGCCCAGGAAGAGAGCTCCGGTGAAATACTGAATGATATAGAATCAAGGATAGCCGAGCTCTTCAGGGCGAAGCTGTCAGACTACAAACAGGTTATCACCATTGAAGATGTCAAGGCGGTGATTTCTGTTCTTGGTACACCTGAAGACATTGCAGGTAAAAACGGAGAGGGCAATAGAGGGAGAACAGGTGCAGCCGGAACACACAGGATGTACCGCGATCCGGACAACAGGATGATAGGAGGCGTATGCGCCGGTATCGCAGCATACTGGCATATCGAACCCCTGGTGATCAGGATAATCTTCCTGGCCCTCGTGTTTGCCGGCGGGTTGGGCTTACTGATATATCTTATCCTCTGGATAGTGCTTCCTGAAGCCAGGACAACGGCTCAGAAAATTGAAATGAGAGGCGAACCGGTGGATATTCATAACATTAAGGAATCGGTTAAGAGGGAATTTGAACAGGTGCGCAAAAAGATGAACCTGTAAAAAGCTTTAAAAGGAGAATATTCTGATTACAATTTATAAAAAATACTATGGATATTGAGAATACAACAGCACAAATGCGCAAGGGAATACTTGAATACTGTATTCTTCTTGTGCTGTCAGGCAACTCATGCTATGCGAGCGATATAATAAGAGAACTTAAGGAAGTAAAAGTCATTGTTGTTGAAGGTACTCTGTACCCGCTCCTGACCAGGCTCAAAAACGCCGGGTTGCTTAGTTACAGGTGGGAAGAATCACCCCAGGGACCTCCCCGAAAATACTATGAGCTTACCGGACAGGGGAGGAAATATCTCGCGGAGCTCGACCAGGCCTGGGCAGAACTCGTTGAATCGGTGGGCCTTATAAGAAAAAACAGGAAATAATTTTATAATAACTGATGCAATGGACAAAACCATAAAAATAAACCTTGCAGGAACACTCTTCCAGATAGAAACGGAAGCATATTATTTACTGCGCGACTACCTTAATGCAATAAGCAACAGGTTAAAAAACACTCCGGGAGGTTATGAAGCAATTGAGGATATAGAAGGACGAATAGCCGAATTATTCAATTCCCGGAAGGGATTATCAGGCGTTATCTCATCTGAAAATGTCAGAACTGTAATAGATATCATAGGCCGTCCGGAAGATTTTGACCAGTCAGACACCGCCGGAGAATTTTCAGGAGAAGCCAGGACGGGAAGGCGTCTTTACAGGGATCCCGATAATTCGGTAATAAGCGGGGTTTGCGGCGGCATCGGGGCATACCTTAATACTGACCCGGTCTGGATAAGGCTCGGATTCATACTATTCTCGCTCTTTTTCGGAATAGGCTTCTTTATCTATCTGGGCTTGTGGATTGCCCTTCCCGCTGCCGTTGATGAAAGGATGAAAAGAGATCTCTACGGCCCGGGCTATTATGCCTCCTCAGGAAGAAAAGCCGATACGGCACCAGGCCGTAATATCAGAAATTCCTCTAAGGGAACCAGTCCGGCCGCAAGGGTCCTGAACGAAATTTTCATTGCTCTCGGAAGGCTTCTGCGTATCATGGTTAGGATTGTTATGATCATTGCCGGGATAATATTTGTTCTTACAGCCTTTTCAATGCTGGTAACCTTCATTATGATCTTTTACCTCAGGTATCCGGGTTACTTTTTTGCCGGAACTATAACCGACAGCCTTTTCTATATGCCCGATTTTCTTAACCTGGTAATTTCTCCCGCCCTGACCCCATGGGTAATGGTTCTTGCTTCGGTGGTGGTGATACTTCCGTTGCTGGCTTTGATTTACTGGGGTTTGAAAATGATTTTTTATTTCCGTGCCAGGACATTGGCCCTAAGTGTTACCGCTCTTGTTCTCTGGGTGGCTGCCCTGTCAGGCCTTGTTATGCTGCTTTTCACCCAGGGCATAAGCTTTGCTGAGCAGGGAAGGGTTGTCGACCAGCTAAAAGTATCAGCTGATTCTGATACCCTGTACATCAGGTGCGGCAGGAAAGTGGCTGACCTTGAATATGACAGGGAAATCAGCGTCCCGGGAGAAGAATATTCACTCTATTTCACTTCAGATCAGAGAAGGATATTCTCAAAACCGGAAATATCATTTGAAGAGTCGGAAGGCAATTTCTATGAACTGGAGGTTGAAAAGATAATGCACGGAAGAACGGCCAGGGAGGCTTATGAAAAGGCAGGTGCACTTATATTCAATTACAGCATTCTCGGAGACACGATATTTATCGACCAGTATTATGAGATCCCTGCGGGAACCAAATGGTCAGGATCGTTCATTGATGTTAATATCAGGATACCTGAAGGTAAAATCATCCGGATTGACAGGGAGGTTGAGAAGATTACAGGAAATATGATTTTCAATGATTCCCGCCCCCGGCACCCCGGCAATAACCTCTGGAGGCTAGAGGATGGGGAGCTTGTGGAAGCAGGTTCAGGCCGGTAACCAACCCGCCCCGTTTTCATTTCTATATTTTTCATTTCAGAATCCGGCTGTTCAGGTAACAGACGGATTCTGCCTTTTATGATGTTCAATTACTGAAATGGCAAACAAATACTCTCAGAATTTGTTAAATTTAGCCGGAAGTATTTTTAGTCCCGGACCCAATGAACAATTTATATAACGATCTTACAGTTTCTGTCAGCAGGCTTGTTACCAGAAAATACAGTACATCATTTTCCATTGCCGTAAGCCTCCTCGAAAGGGAAACCAGGGATGCGATATATTCTGTTTACGGCTTTGTAAGATTTGCTGATGAGATTGTTGACTCATTTCATAAATTTGACAAAGCCCGGCTACTGAAAAAATTTGAGGAAGACTATTATGAGGCTGTAAATCAGGGAATAAGCCTTAATCCTATACTTAATTCTTTTCAGAACACAGTCAGAAAATACAATATACCCGATCACCTCGTTCAGGCCTTTCTCAAAAGCATGAAATACGACCTCGGCAGGAAAGAGTATGTATCGGAGATACAGATGGATGAATATATTTACGGATCGGCCGAGGTGGTCGGACTTATGTGTCTCAGAATTTTTCTCAGGGGTGATGAAGAGGCTTTTCAGACTCTTTCCGAACCGGCAAGAAGACTTGGCGCAGCATTCCAGAAAGTTAATTTCCTGAGAGACCTCCGGGCCGACATGACGGAACTGGGTAGAAGATATTTTCCCGATATCATACATAAAGGATTAGATGAAGACGTAAAGGCTGATATCATCGCAGATATAAGAAATGACTTTGCGGCTGCCCTTCCCGGAATAAGGAAGCTTCCGTCGCGTGCAAGACTTGGCGTGCTGACTGCTTATCTTTATTATCTGAAACTGCTGAAGAGAATTAAATCAACACCGGCCGGCGAACTTGCCGAACGACGCATCAGGGTTCCTGATGCCGTTAAACTACTTCTCCTGGCACGGGCTTTCATAATGAATAAATTAAATCTGATCTGATATTTTACCTTTCCCCTAAAAACCTGCGGCTTGATACCACAACTGACCGAAAAAATCCGTAACAAACCAACAAGAGAGATAACTCTCTTTTTGGTTAACTTTTACCTGATCGGCCTTGCCGGTACCATAATTCCTTTTACTAGACCGCTTTTCCTGCTGATTTTTCCTTTTGCCATTCTGCTGAGCCTGGCTGTGCTGATGCTGTTCCCTGATAAATCCCTCAGCATGAAGGCATGGGTTATGACTGCCGTAATTGCGGCATCAGGCTTTTTCGTTGAGGTTGCCGGTGTGGCTACGGGAAAGATTTTCGGAAGTTACACCTATGGTCCCACCCTGGGGCCGAAGCTGTTCGAAACACCGCTGATGATCGGCATCAACTGGACCCTGCTTGTTTTTGCAACAGCCTCTGTTACAGAGAGAATGAAAATAAATGTATTATTCAAAATATCAGCGGCAGCAGCAATAATGGTGATATATGATATTTTCCTTGAGATAACCGCGGATAAGCTCGATATGTGGTATTGGGAGGGTAATGGGGTTCCGGTAAGAAATTATGTTGCCTGGTTTGCAATTGCCTTAATCATGCACGCTCTCTTAAAGATTGCCGGTGTAAGGATAACTTTCAGATCGGACATACCTGTAATCGCATCACAGGTTGCTTATTTTATTTTACTCTCGGTTTGGTTTACCTTTGCAGAATGATAATTAAAGCAAAGCATAATTTATTCATTTACAATTTTTTCAAATTATACTCACTGTATAAAATCAGGCGTTCCTTCAGAAGGGTTGTTACAGAGGGAGAATTCGACGATAACGGGAAAGCCGTGGTGGTGATTGCAAACCATGTGGGCTGGTGGGACGGCTTCTGGGTGATGTTTCTTAATCTCAGGGTTTTCAGACGCAGGTTTCATTTCATGATGCTCGAGGAGCAGCTCCGTAAATTCTGGTTTTTCATGTATTCCGGCGGTTTCTCGGTACACCGGGGATCAAAGAGCATCATCGAAACAATAAACCATGCCAGGGAAATTATTGAGAAAAGTGAAAACCTGCTGCTGGTTTTTCCCCAGGGCAGGCTCGAATCTCTTTATCAGACCGAAATTTATTTTGAGAAGGGGATTGAAAAAATACTTTCAGGGAAAGAGGACAGGATTCACCTGGTGTTCGTTGCCAGCCTGGTAGATTATTACAATGAGCAGAAACCTTCGCTCTTTATATATTTCACGGAGGTAAAAAACTGTGCTATGACCACCGGGGCACTGCGTGACAGATATAAAATATTTTATGACGAGTGCCGGACTAAAAACATTGAAAGGGCCAGGTTCGCATGATAGTGGTTGCATATATTATCTTTTCATTCGGAGCGCTCAGGCTTATGGTATCTTTCATAAATCTAGCATTCCGTGAAAAACCCCGCCGGGGCACTCTGTACGACAAGCCCCTTGTATCGGTACTGATCCCGGCAAGAAATGAGGAATCAAATATCGGTACACTTCTGGGTGACCTGGATGAACAGCTATATGAAAATGTTGAAATTCTGGTGTTCGACGATATGTCGGAAGATGAAACTGCAAAGGTTGTGTTGAGTCACAGTGAACGCGATAAAAGGATAAGGCTGATAAGGTCGGAAGGATTGCCGGAGGGATGGACAGGGAAAAATTACGCCTGTCATTGCCTGGCAAAGGAAGCAGGGGGTCGATGGCTGCTTTTCCTCGATGCTGATGTCAGGATTTCAGGAAGCATCATCCCCGATATGATTTCATTTGCAAAGAGGCACAGGCTTGCACTCATCTCAATCTTCCCGAAACAGATCATGATAAGCACCGGGGAAAAAATCAGTGTCCCGGTTATGAATTACATACTTCTCTCGCTACTGCCGCTGGTTTTTGTGAGAGAGGTGATGCGCTTTCCCTCACTGTCGGCAGCAAACGGACAGTTCATGTTCTATGACACTGAGATATACCGGCGGGTTCAGCCGCACGAAAAACTCAGAAACAAAAGGGTTGAGGATATAGCGGGCGCAAGAATGCTTAAGAGGATGAGGCACAGAATCGCCTGCCTGACCGGCGATGACTCAATAAAATGCAGAATGTACAGGGATTTCAGGGAAGCTGCAGAAGGATTTTCGAAGAACATAATTGCATATTTCGGGAACTCGTTTTTTGCGGCAATTCTTTTCTGGTTTGTAACGACATTCGGGTTTATTCCCGTTTTTATTTACCTGCAGTTATGGCAGGCCCTGGCATACATCGGCTTCGGGTTTCTCATAAGGGTTTTTGTTTCCGCTGCAAGCGGGCAGAACATTGCACAAAACCTCTTTTATGCCATCCCTCAGCAGATGGCCGCAGGTTTTTTCATCATAAAGGCAATAATAAACAGTTTAAAGGGAGGCTACGAATGGAAAGGCCGAAGCGTACGATAATAACTTTGTTTCTTTTCCTGACTGCAATTGTTTACGGTGAGGATTTCAATGCAGAAATCTATAAAGCCTATATCTCGGGTAATATGCAGCGATGGAAAGAAATCACAGACCGTTTTCAGACCGCTAAGCCTACTGATGGTACAGGTCTGGCCCGGCTGGTCAATTACCAGTACGGTTACATAGGATGGTGTATCGGAACGGGACGGAATGAAGAGGCAAAAAAGTACCTCGAACTGGCTGAAAAAAACCTTAAAACCCTGGAAAAGAACAAAGCGTACCTCTCCCTGGTAAGGTCATATGAATCGGCCTTTTACGGTTACAGGATAGGAATGAATAAAATGCTTGCACCCGTGCTGGGCCTTAAAAGCATTGATGCTGCAAAGGAAGCAATCGGACTCGACGACAAAAACCCGATGGCATGGGTGCAGTACGGAAATATAAGGTTCTATACACCCCAGATTTTCGGCGGATCAAAGCAGGAAGCTCTGGAATACTATCTCAAAGCCCTGAATTTAATGGAGAGAAACAACGGAAATAATACCGGAGACTGGAATTACATGCATCTCCTGACCCTTGTGGCGCGGGCTTATACCTACGTGGGAGATTATACATCCTCATTGAAATTCGTTGACAGGATTCTGGCAATTGAACCTGAATTTAAATGGGTTAAAGACGAATTATATCCCGAAATAATGAAAAAAATGCAAAACTGATATGGGGAAAAAAGTATTGATAGCAGGAGCAGGGCTCGGCGGAATTTCACTCGCACTCCGTCTGGCATCGGCAGGATACAATGTTGAAATAGTGGAGAAAAACAATCAGGCAGGCGGTCGTCTCGGGCAGCTTAAGAAAGACGGTTTTACCTTCGACATAGGGCCCAGCTTTTTCAGCATGTCGTATATCTTTAAAGATTTCGCCAGGGATTGCGGAATCGAACTGCCGTTCACCTATTACAGCCTCGATCCTCTGTACACGGTCAGCTTCAGAAACAGTCCGAAAACATGGTTCCTTTACAGGGATATTGCCAGACTCGCTCAGCAGTTCGGGGAGGTGGAGCCTGATTTCGAAAGAAAAATGAAGAGGTTCCTCGGTTACAGCGGAAAATTATTTCACGACACTTTCGACATCGTAATCAAAAGCAACTATAATTCTGTGATCGATTACCTTCTCACCCTAATGAAAGTTAATCCGGAACACGGGTTAGTCCTTTTCAGAACATACTGGAGCCAGGTGTCAAAATATTTCTCCTCCGAAGAGGCAAGGCAGATTCTTTCCCTTGTCGCATTCTTTCTGGGCCGTACCCCTTTTGATACTTCAGGGGTATACACGCTTCTCTCATATACCGAATTTGTGCACGACGGTTACTTTAATGTTGAAGGCGGAATGTACAGGATAGTTGAGGGATTCGTTAAGGAACTGGAAAAAAAGGGAGTCAGAATTACTTACAACACCGAGATAACCGGTGTGGAGGGATCTGGTAAACGGCTTAAAAGCCTTATCGACAGCAGCGGTAAACGGCATGAGGCTGATATATTTGCTGTTAATGCCGATGCGGCTGTTTTCAGGGGAAGCGTACTGAAAAGGCCTGCATTTTCAACACAGAAACTCGACAAAATGAACTGGACCATGGGTCCTCTGACAATCTATATCGGGCTCGACTGCAAGATCCCGCACGTGCATCATCATAACTATTACCTGGGGGACAATTTCAGGGAATACGCCGACAAGGTGTTTAAGAACCCTGATACCCTTCAGAAGCCATATTACTATGTTAATGTTCTGTCGCGGCATAATCCCGAATGCGCACCGGAAGGGGGAGAAAGTATCTTCGTGGTCTGCCCCGTCCCCGACCTTCGGTTTAAAGCTGACTGGAGCGACAGGGATGAGATAGTGCACAGTATCATTGACGATTTTTCCGGCAGAACAGGCATGGATCTGAGGCCGCATATTGCATCGCTCACTGTTTATACGCCTGAGGACTGGGGACGTCAGTTTAACCTGCACCGCGGAAGCGGCCTGGGTCTGGCTCATGACATGCTCCAGATAGGTGCATTCAGGCCGAAAAACTATGATGAAGAGTTCGATAATCTGTTTTATACAGGTGCTTCAACAATTCCCGGCACGGGATTGCCTATGGTACTCATAAGTTCACAACTGGCATTTGAAAGGATTGAAAAACATGACAGGAAGTAAATATGAAAATAACTGATTACATCGATTACTGGTCGCTTGCGGTACTGATTATTACAGCATTGCTGTTTATCGGCGCCCTGTTCTTTAAGGGTTTTACACACGACCTGCTGCTCGAGGCCGGCGTTTTCATGGTTTCGGTAAAAATCATAATGATGATATACAGGAATAATCTGAACTATCGTGACGTTAAGAAAGATCTGGGAGAAATAAAAGAGATTCTCAGGGAAAAAAATCACTGAGACAGGCAATATTATTGTTAACGGCAGGTTAATGTACTGTTAAACTTTTAAAATTTTAGTTATAACTTGCCGTATTCTCTTACCTTCGTAATAAAATTTATCTAACCAGCCATGCCAACTAAAATTTTTTCGCTGATAACCCTATTTTCTTTTTCTATTTTATGGGCTTCCGCCCAGGAACCTGGTGTAAACACCGATAATATCAGAAAAGATGCCCTCAATGTATATATGGATGCTTCTGATTATATCCGAAAGGAAATCCCTTATATAAATTACGTGAGAGACCTTAAGGAAGCAGACGTTTACATTATATCCACATATCAGTCGGCCGGATCCGGCGGTATGCAGTATACCTATTTTATTTCAGGACAGAATCGTTTTGCCGGAATGGCCGATACAGTTTCTTTTACTTCATCGCCCGACGATACTCAGGATTTTATCAGGGAGCAGCAGGTGAAGGTACTCAAAATGGGTCTTATGAGATATGTGGCCAGAACACCTCTGGCAAAATACATCAACGTTAGTTTTACTCTTCCTCTCAGGGAAACCGTTACTAACGATAAATGGAACAACTGGGTTTTCCGGACATCAGTTTCGGGGTTTCTTAACGGGGAGAAATCCTATAACTATACCAACCTTTACGGGAATATGTCGGCCAGTAAGATTACTGAAGACTGGAAAGTGAATATATCGGCCAATTACAGTTACGGGGTTGACAAATTCAATATTAACGGGGCAACCTATACAAGCAGGAATAATTCCACCTCTTTCAACACGCTTGTTGTCAGAAGTATTTCCGACCACTGGTCATACGGAGGGTCGTTATCCGCAGGAGCCTCAAGCTACAGCAATCTTAAGCTCTCCTTAAGCCTTATGCCGGGTATTGAGTACGACATTTATCCGTATTCACAATCAACAAGAAAACAACTGAGACTGCTTTACCGCGCGGGTTTTAACCCTGTATTCTACAACGATACCACCATTTATAATAAAACAAGGGAAAACCTGTGGAAGCATTCTCTCACCGCCGCCTATGCAGTTGTTCAGAAATGGGGTTCGGTCGATGTAAGCCTTGGTTACAGCAATTACCTTCACGACTGGTCAAAGAACAACCTCTCACTCGACGGTGACCTGAGTCTCAGAATAGCAAAAGGCCTGAATCTCGAACTTGGAGGAGGAGTGACACTGATTCACGACCAGCTCAGCCTTGTAAAGGGCGGAGCCACAACCGAAGAGGTCCTTTTACGCCGGAAGCAACTTGAAACACAGTATTCATTTTATGCAATGTTCGGCTTTTCTTACACCTTCGGTTCAATTTATAATAATGTCGTGAATCCGCGTTTCGGAAGTAGCGGGGGAGGTGCCCGCTACATAATAATGAACTGAAATATGACTGTTCTGCTTTCAGACAAAACATTTTCCGGCATTCTCTGTTAGAATATCAGTTAATAATCCGGACAATGAATTTTGATACAAAGGCAGGGGATTGGGACAAAGACCCCGGCAAACACATAAGAGCCGCGCTGTTTGCTGAAGAAATTTTAAGGATTACGGAGAATTGTTTCCCTGAAAGGGCGCTTGAGTTCGGCTGCGGAACCGGACTGGTTAGTTTTAACCTTAAGGAGAGGACAGGTGAGATCATTCTGGCAGATACCTCAGAAGGTATGCTTAAAGTATTGAACGATAAGATTCTGCAGAATAATATCACCAATATGATCCCTTATCATCTTAATGAATCAAATTCTCTCAGATCACTTGAAAAATTTGATCTGGTGTATACCTTGCTCACCCTGCACCATGTCAGGGATTTAACATCCCTGTTTTCAGATTTCAGGGAGATTATAAAACCGGGTGGCTGGCTCATTCTGGGTGACCTTTACACGGAAGACGGTTCATTCCATGAGAGTGACCCTGACTTTGACGGACACAGGGGCTTTGACCCTGAATATCTGGCACGGAAACTTGAGTCGGAAGGATTCAGGAACCTCTCATACCGCACATTCCATACCATTGAGAAAACTGCCGGCGGATTAAGAAAAGAGTTCCCCTTGTTTATCCTGTATGGCCGGAAAAATTAAATGTTTATCTTTGCCGCCCCGGGGAAAGCAGTAATCAGATGATAACCGGTAATCAGGAGATGCTTAGGGAGCTTGACGGACGCAGGCTTTACTATTCCTTTATGGCAGGGGCAAGAAAGCTTATTGCCAGTCAGGCGGATCTGAACAGGATTAACGTATTCCCGGTTAACGACGGCGATACCGGTACAAACCTTGCCGCAACCACCAGAGCGGTAATTGAATCGCTTCTGCCTCACAGGTCATATAAAGTTACGGCGGAAAGAATTGCCGAGACTGTCCTGCTTAACGCACGGGGCAACTCAGGAATAATATTTGCACAGTTTTTTTACGGTCTCAGCATCGAAACGGCCGATATTAAAAGCATCACTCTGAGCGATTTTGCCGAATCGGTAAAAAGAGCGGTGCGATATATTTACGAAGCTGTTTCCAATCCCGTCGAAGGTACCATACTTACAGTCATCAGGGAATGGGCAGATTATATTTATGCCGGCCGCCAGACTTTTTCTGATTTCAACCAGATGCTTCTTAACTCTTACGAGGTGTTATGCAGGTCGCTTGAAGAGACCAGTTCAAAGCTGAAGGTGCTGGCAAACAATAGGGTTGTGGATGCCGGTGCAAAAGGATTTGTACTGTTCATAGAAGGGATTATTGAATTCATCAATAACAGAAACCTTAAAGAATTGCTTCGCTCCGCACCTGTAAACCTTCAACTTCCTGCATTTGAAGAGATAATAGCCGAAGAGGTCAGATACAGATATTGCACCGAGGCAGTGTTGAGGAATGTATCTGCGGAAAAGGAAGAACTGAGGAGGATGCTTGAAGAATTCGGCGACTCCGCTGTGCTTGCAGGAAGTAAAAAAATGATGCGATTACATGTCCACACGGATACTCCTGCAGACCTTATTTTCAGACTCAGGGATTACGGCACAATAACCTTTCAGAAAGCTGAGGACATGGTCCGCCAGAGTGAATCGGTATTCAGAAGGAAGTTTCCGGTTGCACTTGTTGTTGATTCAACATGCGACATTGAAGAGAGCCTCATTGAGAAATACCAGGTCAATGTGATTCCTGTGAATATACATTTCGGCGACAGCCAGTACCTCGACAAGGTGACAATAAGGCCGGAACAGTTTTACCGGATGCTGGAGGATGCAAAGGATTATCCCAGGTCGTCGCAGGCCAACGAGGCGGCTTTCGTTAATACCTTTTCTCATTTGGCCTCGCATTACGACTCGGTAATCGCAGTCACTCTTTCTGAAAAACTGAGCGGTACATGGCAGAGTGCAGCAAAGGCTGCCAGGAAAGTCAGCAGAGAATCGGGGAAACGTATAACCGTTTTAAATTCGAAGGGTATCTCGGGCATGTCGGGGCTGCTGCTTGCACGAATTGCAGAATCGGTTGAAAAAGGCCTTTCTCACCGGGAGATAGTGGAAATGGCCGAAAAGTGGATTGAGAACTCCCGTCTGTTTATCAGGGTTGATACTATTAAATACCTCATAAAAGGGGGGAGATTGTCGTTTGTGAAGGGAATGATAGCCAGGCTTTTAAACATCAACCCTCTCCTTACCCTTGACGGGGAGGGAAAAGTTACGGTCCTCGATAAGGCATTCAACCGCACTTCCGGGCTTGAGAAAATTATGAAACATATCCGGAGCCATCTCTCCGGCAGGAAAACCTGGAATTATGTTGTGCTTCACGCCAACAACCCGGATGATGCAGCATGGTACACTGAGAAGATGAAGGAGTTAACAGGAAGGGAGCCCCTCTCGGTAATGAACATTTCTCCGGTTATAGGCCTTCACACCGGCTCGGGAGGCTCGGCTGTTGCAATTATGTCGGAATAATCCAAACAAAAACATACCGGCTGTTGTTTAATAAGTAAAACAGCATTCATTTTATGGCTGGATTAAAAACCGGGGATAAGGTTCCTCTTTTTTCCCTGCCCGACCAGGATGGTAAATTGTTTGACATAGGGTCACTCTTAGGTCGAAGGAACCTGGTGATTTTTTTCTATCCCCAGGATGAGAGCCCTGCCTGTACAAGGGAAGTATGCTATTTCCGCGATCTGTACGATGCTTTCATCGAGGCAAATGCCGAAGTAATAGGTATAAGCGGACAATCGGTCGACAGCCACAACGCTTTTGCAGGAAAGAACCTGTTGCCTTACAGGATTCTGAGTGATGAGGGAAACAGGATCAGAAAGTTGTTCGGTGTGCCTTCGTTTTTATTCGGAACTCTTCCCGGAAGGGTAACCTATATTATTGATAGTGAAGGAAAAATTGTTCATGTCTTCAGCTCCCAGCTGCGACCGGAAAAGCATGCCGATGAAGCTCTTAAAATTCTCTTCCTTTTAAAAGGAACGGTGAAAAGGAGCTGACAAAGCCAAAAACTTCCATAGTGAAATTTGATTTTGTTTACTACTTTTACCAGCTTCAAAACAATTGAAATTGGAAAAGGGAAAACTTATCACCCCGTCGCGTGCGACAGCTATTGTTGTGTCAAACATGATAGGTACAGGGGTATACACCAGCCTTGGTCTGCAGGCTGCAGGCGTCAATTCAATCCTGGCTCTGATACTTATCTGGATAACCGGCGGACTTGTGGCTCTCTGCGGCGCGCTGACATACGGCGAACTTGCGGCCCGGATACCAAAATCGGGCGGAGAATACATATTTCTTTCGAGAATCTTCCACCCTGCCTTCGGATTCCTTTCAGGTTTCATTTCGATGACAATCGGCTTTGCCGCTCCTCTCGCGATTGCCGCCATCGCTCTCGGCACCTATGCCGGGAATCTGATACCCGTCCCGCCTATGATAACCGCGATTGTGGTAATAATCCTGCTGACGGTCCTTAACTCAAGCAGCTTCCGGACAGGCGCAAACTTCAACTTTGTCACCACAACGCTTAACATAATCCTTATTCTTACGCTTTGCACGGCAGGAATTATTAAAGGCGGACACAGCGATTTTGCCTTTACATTCACCCGGGCCGATTTCAAACAGGTCATAAATCCTGCTTTCGCAGTATCCCTCGTATATGTTTCATTTGCCTATTCGGGATGGAATTCGGCAGCTTATATCACCCACCAGGTGAAGGACCCGGTGAAAAATCTGCCTGTTATTTTTATAACAGGAACGCTTATTGTAATGACCCTTTATACCCTGCTAAACTTTGTTTTTCTCTATACAGTTCCGATTGATGAGCTGAAAGGAAAAGTTGATGTGGCTTTCCTCGCGGCAAGGAATATCTTCGGAGAGATGGGAGGCAAATTTGTGGCTGTGCTGATCTCGATCGGACTTGTTGCCTCAATAAATTCCCTCCTGATTCTGGGCCCGCGCGTAACCCAGGCATTGGCGGACGACTATGGCCCGCTGGGTTTCCTTGGAAAAGAGAACCGCAACGGTTCTCCCTTTTATGCGACAATTCTTTTAACAGTCATATCCCTGGCACTTATCTGGACCTCAACCTTCGAACAGATAATGACTCTCATCGGGTTCACGTTGAGCATATTTACAATAGCCTCTGTAACAGGCCTTTTTGTATTAAGGCACAGAATGAAAAAGAACAATGAAAGCTTTTACCATACTTTCGGATATCCGTTTATCCCCTTGTTCTTCATAATAGTTGAAGGCTGCATGATGGTATATGTTTTTGCAAACAGGCCGGTACAGTCGCTTGCCGGACTTGGAATCACACTTTGCGGTTTGATAGTCTATTTTTTACTTGTAAAATCAAAACAAAATGCAATTTCATAAGTCGTCGCTTATTCTTTTGTTAGTCATCTCCGGCACAATTTTCTCATGCCGCCCTAAACAGCCAAACATTACAGTTACTCCTCCCGAAAAGGAAGTTTTCAGGATTCCTTACGATACATTAAATGACGACATTGCCTCGGTGATATCCGGAATTGTGCCCGGCAGGACGAAATGTACCGCGGGCATTGATACATTGCCGGCATGGCAGAAATTTGCCGAAAGAATGGACAGCGGATTTACATACCTTGATACCTCCCGCTTTATCAAAATGAACAAATGGGCCGATGGTGAAATACAGGGCAGGCATGATTCGGCACTTCTTTTTTATCCTTTCGGAGGCCCTGACTTTCTGAATGCAAATATTTTTTACCCTGATGCGTCAGAATACCTGCTTATCGGACTTGAACCTCCAGGCAAGCTTCCTCCCGTATGCACCATGCAGCCGAAAGATGTTGAGGAATATACGGCCGATATATGGAATTCCCTTTCGGACCTTTTCCTCAGAAGTTATTTCATTACAGGCCACATGATTGAGGCCCTCAAAAAAAACGAAGTTAACGGAACCCTGCCTGTAATGGCAATGTTTATAAAAAGAAGGGGCTACAGGATTGTGGCGGTTAATGACGTGGCCATCGACAGCTCCGGCGTGCTGCAGAATGCCGACAGCATGAAAAACGGCAAGATCTTTTCACGCGGCGTAAAGATCAGTTTTGCACGCGATACAGGAAGGTATCTCCAATCGGTTGTTTACCTTAAGGCTGATATATCCGACGAGGGTCTGAAAAATAATCCGCCCCTTAAAAAATACCTCAGCTCATTGCCCGAATGCCGCACATACCTGAAAGCAGCTTCTTATCTTATGCACGGGAAAGATTTTTCCGGTATAAGAAATATCATCATTGACAAAAGCCTGACAATCCTCCAGGATGATTCGGGTATTGCCTACAAATTTTTTGACAAAAACCTTTGGGATATTAAACTGTACGGAAAGTATATCAGGCCCGGTAAGGAATTTTCGTGGATTAATGAAACCGACCTTGCGGAGGCCTACAGGGATACGTCAATAAAACCGGTTCCATTTACCCTAGGCTATAACTGGCGGACAAGGGCCATAAACCTGTTATATGCCGTGAGGAAGCATTAACCGGCTTCCCTGAATTCTTAGTGCAAACCGGTTGAATTTCACTAGGGTAATTATTAAATTTGATTCCCGTAAAAATTATTTCGTATGGGAAAAATATTTTGTTTTGTCGTGTGTTTAAATATGAAACGCGCATGAATA
>JARKQN010000068.1 GCA_029974835.1 Bacteroidales bacterium | reverse complement strand
CCATCCTTAAAAGGGATGTGCTCTACCTGCTGAGCTACTGGATCGCCTTTTTTTTGCGAGTGCAAATGTAGAATAAATTTATTCATAATCAAAAATGACCCGGGTTTTATTTAAAACAAATTAAAATACTGCCTCTTTTATTCCCCCTTTTCTTATTTTTATGCATACTTTTTTTTATGCATACTTTGTAAAATTTCTGTTATGTCTGATTTCTTCAATGGTAAAATTGTGATAATAACCGGTGCATCTTCGGGCATTGGTAAGGCACTGGCATACAGGTTGTCAGAATTGGGTGCAATAGCGGTAATTGCGTCAAGGTCGGCCGAAAAACTTAAGATTGTCGCCGAGGATCTTAAATCTGCAGGCAGAAAAGTTCTGGCAATAACCGCCGACGTAAGCAAAGAGGAGGAGTGCCGCAGACTTGTGGAAACAACGGTTCAGACTTTCGGCGGAATCGACATTCTGATTAACAATGCAGGAATATCAATGAAGGCTCTTTTCAGTGAAGTTGATTTAACCGTGCTTAAAAGACTTATGGATGTAAATTTCTGGGGAACAGTATATTGTTCAAAATACGCACTACCCTACCTTATAGAAAGAAAAGGTTCACTGGTCGGAGTATCTTCAGTTGCAGGGTATCAGGGCCTGCCCGGACGATCCGGATATTCGGCTTCAAAGTTTGCCATGCATGGTCTCCTGGAGAGCATAAGAATCGAAAACAGAAAGAAGAAACTTCATGTGATGATCTTTGCACCCGCTTTTACTGCCTCTGAAATCCGCAAACATGCACTGCTTGCTGACGGAAAGGAACAGGGTGAATCCCCTCGCAGGGAAGAGAAATTGGATTCCCCTGAATATGTGGCAACACAGATCATAAAAGGCATCAGAAACAGAAGAAGAAACCAGATTTTATCTGTTGAAGGTAAACTCACTGTCCTGCTGAAAAGGCTTATGCCCGGTCTAGTCGACTGGGGTTATTACAGGGAATTTGCCAAAGAACCAAACAGCATCCTTAAATAATCTTTAATAAAAAGAAGCAGAGTATAAGCAACTCTTTTAACTTTATATTTGTTATATCTATTGAACCTAAAGAGAACTATTATGAACAAATCTTATTCAGGTAAATTTATTCGTATAGCAGCATTTTTAATGCTTACAGGACCTTTTGCTTCCGGGCAGATTGATAATGTGGATTTCCTTAGAGCCGGTGCGGCCGACGGAATTAAAATCATTCAGGCTTATATCTCTCCCTGGGCTAATGCCTTCGGCGCAGGCCTGAACGGAAGCTGGTATAATACGGCCAAACCCCATAAACTTGGCGGATTCGATATTACAGCCGCATTTAACATTGGCATTGTTCCTGAATCTGCAGGAACATATGATGTCGGTTCCCTGGGGCTGACAACCCTTTCAGGTTCCGGAACAGCATCCACAATCTCCGGCCCCGATGCCGGTGGTCCGAATCTGACAAAAACAGTAAGCGGTGTCCAGCTGGCCTCCTTTAACCTGCCCCCGGGAACTGGCTGGAGATATATTCCGGTTCCCACTGCCCAGGTAGGCATTGGATTGCCTTTCGGAACAGAACTCAAGGTAAGATATATGCCTAAAATGAATATTAAGGACGGTGACGTGGGATTATGGGGTATTGGATTGATGCACAGCATTATGCAATATATCCCGGGAAACAAGCTTCTTCCCGTTGATGTATCACTGTTCGGAGGGTATACAAAACTGCAGGGAAATGTTCCTGTCAGTCTGCAACCGGATCAATCTGTCGCCAGCAATTATTCAACTTATGATCCGATGACTGCATTCAATGATCAGAATATGGCAGCCGCGGTACAGGCCCTGAATGTGGGCGTTATCGGGTCTGTCAGCATCCCTGTCCTGACAGTCTACGGAGGAATCGGCTACAGCAAGACAAAAACGGAAGTCAACCTCGAAGGAAACTTTCCGACCCCCGTACTCGTTACCAGTGCAATGCCATATGCTGAGTACAACGATTCGGGAGTGCTGAAAGGAGGTACCGACATCCCTGCAATCGAAATTAAGAATTTCTCCGGGGTCAGAATGAACCTGGGACTCAGGGTAAAACTTGCCGTCCTTACGATTCATGCAGATTACACAAGATCTCAGTACAATGTATTATCGGCCGGCATCGGTATTTCATTCCGGTAGTCGAATAGCATAAACGTTTTTTTACCATTCGCCTTCGTCTGTTGCGGATGATTATGAGATTTTGACATAACCTGTGCTTAGCACGGGAAAAGGAATTGGAGGTGTGATTTAACACCTCCTTTTTTTACATATCTTTATTCATGCATTAAATCAATATTATATCACGTGATTTCCAGGGATATATATGTCAGTTACAGAGCCCTTCTCCAGGCCTGCCGCGGTGTTATTCCTCGTGAAGACATTCCGAAAATAAGGTTTGCTACCGAAATCCTTACCGGGAACTGCCGCGGGGTAAAGACCTCCGGAGGTTTGCCGGTGGTGAACCATGCCTTTAATGTGGCACGGATCACCGCCCGCGAAATGGGCCTCGGAACATCCTCAATTACAGCCGCACTGATATTTCAGGTGTGGGATGCGGCGAAAAACCAGAAAACCATTATTGAAGAAAAACTTGGCAAAAGCACGGTAAAGATTGTAGAGGGCCTGGCAAAAATTAATGTGATTGAACCAGGCACTTCACCATACCAGGCAGAAGGATTCCGCAAGCTTATTCTAAGCCTGGCCGATGATGTCAGGGTCATTCTTATCAAACTGTCGGAACGGCTTGATCTGATGAGAAACCTTGACAACGCCGGTGAGAGAGAGAAACTATCGCTTTCCTCGGAAACATATTTTCTGTATGCTCCCCTTGCTCACCGGCTTGGACTCTATAACATCAAGTCAGAACTCGAAGACCTATCGCTCAAATATCTGGAACCGGATCAGTATGAATTTATAAGCCAGAAATTAAAAAATACAGCCTCCTCCCGTAACAGACTCATTAGGGAATTCTCAGCGCCGTTAAAAGAACAATTGGTAAAGTATGGCTTCAGATTCACTATAAAAAGCCGCACTAAATCAATACATTCAATCCTGTCAAAAATGAAAAAGCAGGGTGTGGAATTCGAAGAGGTGTATGATATTTTTGCCGTACGAATAATCATTGACAGTGAACCTGAGAACGAAAAATCTGACTGCTGGAAAGTCTATTCAATAATAACCGACATTTATCAGCCCAATCCGAGCAGACTGCGCGACTGGATCTCTGTACCGCGGTCGAACGGGTATGAATCCCTGCATACAACTGTAGTGGGCCCCGGCGGTAAATGGGTGGAGGTGCAGATACGCACAAAAAGGATGGATGAGATAGCCGAGAAGGGTCTGGCGGCTCACTTTAAATACAAGGGGGAAAAAAGCGACTCGGCATTGGATCAGTGGCTGACAAAAATGAGGGATATTCTTGAGTCATCCGAAAAAGATGAGTCATTTATCGATCAGGTAAAATCCGGTCTCTACTCCGACGAAGTGTTCGTATTTACCCCAAAGGGGGATCTCCGTCAATTGCCCGCAGGGTCTACCGTTCTTGATTTCGCGTTTGATATTCACTCCGACATCGGATGTACCTGCGTGGGCGCTAAAGTCAACGGCAGAAATGTAACCATCAGGCACATTTTGCAGAACGGCGACCAGGTCTCAGTACTTACCTCAAGAAACCAGAAACCAAGTCACGACTGGCTCTCATTTGTTGTAACCTCGAAGGCAAAAGCAAAAATCAAACAGGCCCTTAACGAGGAAAGATCAAAGGCAGCAGCGGAGGGCAGAGAGATTCTTTCAAGAAGGCTCAAAAACTGGAAAATACCCTTCTCGGATACAGTTATAAAAAAACTTCTGGAACATTACCAGTTCAGAACGGCCCAGGACCTTTATTTTAATATTTCCACCGGCAAGACAGACCTGCTCGAAATAAAGAGTATCCTGACAAACACCGGCAAGGGAGAAGAGGCTGAGCCGGCACACGAGGTTCAACTGCCGTTAAAGCATTTTGAACCTGAATATACAGACTACCTCGTGATAGATGAAAAAGTTGAGGGGCTCGATTACCGGCTGGCAAAATGCTGCAATCCTGTGTTCGGAGACAGGATTTTCGGATTTGTTACAATATCCGAAGGCATAAAGGTTCACAGAACTTCCTGTCCGAATGCGCAGTTCCTTACCGCACGGTATCCATACAGAATGGTCGCGGCAAAATGGACACAGGCTAAAAATATTCCATCTTTCAGGGCTTCTGTAAAAATAACAGGCATTGAGGAAATAGGAATTGTAAACAGAATCGCCGACATCCTTGCCGAATACAAGATTACGCTCAGAAGTTTTAACTATAATATGAATGACGGGATGTTTGAAGGGCTGCTTCAGATAATGGTACCTAACAATGATGTTCTGCAAGTTATTATAAAGAAGATAACATCCATAAAAGGGGTTCTGAGGGCGGTAAGGCAGGACTCCGAAAAAGCCGGTTAGCCAGGATAATAAATCAATATCTGGGGTCTTTCTTTACGGGAAGTTTTGCCATTTTTTCCACCTCAACAGACGGGTAACCAAATTCCTCAACAACTTTCCCGAGGATAAGGTATGTACCGCTTCCTCTGAAAGGATATGACTTAAGTGACTGGGGAAAATGGGTTGTATCGAAGAACCCGCCTTGGGCATCAATGAAGCACCCGAAATTCATCATTTCCTTTTTTATTGTCATGATGTATTTGATTGTCACCAGGTGACCAACCATTCTTACCCTGCTTCCGATACAACGAAACAGTTCGGAAGCCATAACCTGGCCCCTGAAGGATGTCTCCAGCATGTCGAACCAGGACAAAGTCACCGGAAACCCAAGCAATTCTGCCTCATCATAGGCATCAATGAGATTGTTGTGATCGAGTTCGGGCATTTTTATTTCTCCTGTGGTTGAGAAAAAAAGAGGCTTTGAGGGCTCCGGCTTACTTTTGTTTATCAGAAGGTGGGCCTCCCAAAGAAGCAGGGGCTTTTGCTTACCTGTAAATCTGAAGGCTCCGGTTCTTATAAGGATAATAACCTGCTCGAGCCCGGGGTTCACCCGGTTAACAAAGTCGTTCAGGTCGGAGTAAGGCCCTGCTGCAATTCTCTCTTCCTCGATACGGCGGGCCAGCTTCTCTTCCAGGTTCATGATATGAACAAAGCCGAGGTAAATATCCTTGTCATAAATGGTGGTAAGATAAGTGCTTTTATTCACGCACGGCAGCTTTACTGAGGCCCCGTATCTTACGGCCTCGTGTACATAAACCCATGTACGATAGAACCCGCCGAAATTATTGATTACCGCAACCATGAATTCAAGAGGATAGTGTGCTTTAAGAAACAGGCTCTGAAGGCTCTCTACTGCGTAAGAAGCTGAATGAGCCTTTGAGAACGAGTACCCTGCAAAAGATTCTATCTGTCGCCACACTTCCCTTATCAGATTCTCGCTGTAACCTCTCTCGCGGCAGTTGGAGAAGAACCTGTCGGTGATGCGCTGCATCTCCTGCTTTGATCTGTATTTCCCGCTCATGGCTCTTCTCAGCGTGTCGGCATCAGCGAGATCGAGGCCTGCGAAATGATGACACACCTTTATCACATCCTCCTGGTAAACCATCACTCCGAAGGTCTCTTCGAGCTGTTCCTTCATAACTGGGTGCAGGTAAGCAAATTTTCCGGGGTTATGGAAACGGTAAATATACTCTTTCATCATGCCCGAACGTGCCACTCCGGGCCTTATCACCGAGCTGGCCGCAACAAGAGTCCTGTAATCGCTGCATCTGAGTTTTTTAAGCAGTCCGCGCATTGAAGGGCTCTCAATGTAAAAACATCCTTTCGTTTCACCGTTTCGAAGGTATTTCTTTACGTCGGGATCTTCCTTGAAACGACCTACATCATGAATATCAATCTTTTGTCCCCTGTTATGCTGTATCAGTTCAACACAGTCGCGTATATGCCCGATGCCTCTCTGGCTCAGAATGTCGAGTTTCTCAAAACCTATTTCCTCGGCGGTGTACATATCCCATTGTGTTGTGGGGAAGCCCTTGGGGGGCATATCGAGTGCGGTGTAGCATGTTATGGGTTCGTCCGATATCAGAACCCCGCCGGCATGTATACTTCGCAGGTTTGGAAAATCAACTATTTTCTGTCCGACAGAAAAGATTGTCTCTGTAACGCTGTTCCTGTTAACCGAAGCAGAAGGGTTCTCAATAAGGGCATCAATTTCATCTTTTGGCAATCCGTGCACCTTTCCCAGTTCCCTCACAACCGACTTGCCCCTGAAAGTGCTCATGGTACCGAGCAGTGCCGTATGTCCCGAGCCGTATCTTTTGAATATGTAGTCCAGTACTTCATCCCGTTCTTTCCACGAATAGTCAATGTCGAAATCGGGCGGACTGCTTCTTTTAGGATTTATGAATCTCTCAAAGTAAAGGTTCAGGTCGATGGGGTCAACGTTCGTTATTTTAAGGCAATATGCAACAATAGAATTTGCTCCGCTGCCGCGTCCCACATGATAAAAACCTCTCGACATTGAGTACCTGATAATGTCCCAGGTAATAAGGAAGTAGGCGGAGAATCCGAGATTGTCGATTATTTCAAGCTCATGCCTGATCCTTCTTTTTGCCTCATCATTATTTTTGCCGTATCTGTACAGCATGCCGTCCCATGCCAGTTTTTCCAGCAGCAGTTTGTCGTCATACCTGCTGGCAGAGAATATCTTCCTGTTTTTGCAGCTGTCGGTATCAACAGAAAATACGGAGTCATCGATCAGCCTCCTTGTATTGGCTGTTACTGAGGGGTATAGTCCGAATATGCCGTTAATTTCGTCTGCTGTTCTGAAGTGCTCATCTTCCGATGCGCATTGCCATGGCCGGAGATGACTCAGCAGGATATTGTTGTCTATTGCCCTGAGGTTACGGTGAATAAAGTAATCGCCGTCTCCTGCGAATGTTACGGTATTGAGAACAACCATTTTTTCACGGACCAGGGCAGGAGGGAGGCTGATCAGTCTTCCTGCCTGGGATGGTTTAACGCCTATGAATTCGTTTTCAGCCAGCTGGCGTTCAGGGTATCTGTCGAGAGGGTATATTACCAGGGAATGCTGGAAGGGTGGGGCAGGAAAGTCAGGTTCCGTGCCTTTTGCGTTATGGTCTGAAAGAAACTGGTTCAGTTCCCTGAACCCTTCATTATTACGAGCAATGCCGATATAAAGCAGTTCGTTGCCTTTTCTGAATTCGATTCCGGCGATGGGTTTTATGTTTTTTTTCATGCATTCTCCGGCAAATCCGAACATTCCCGTGGAATTGTTTATATCGGTAAGTGCCAGTGCATCTGCTCCGTATTGTGAGGCTTTTTCCACGAGTTGTTCAACGCTCATTGTGCCGTAGCGCAGGCTGTAGTATGAATGGCAGTTGAGAAACATGTCAGTACCAGTATCTTTTAAGCCTTTCTTCAAGCATTTTATGCTCATTTTCGGCATTTTCGAGTCTTTTAAGGGCTTTTTCCTCCCTCTCCTGTATTGTCATAACCCCGGAGGCTCTCTGCACTGCATGGCGCCCGAAACGTTTTCTCATCCTGTCTATGGCCATGTAGAGATTTACTTTCTCGGGGGTGTCGTCAAACATGTCAAGCTGCTGAACGCCGTTGACAAGGCCGCTGAGTCGCACACCTATGAGTCTTATAAGCATCCTGCGCTGGTACAGCCTGGCGAAAAGCTCCTTTGCGGCGCCTGTCAGTACATGGTCGAATGAGGTATAGGGAATATGTTTCTGCAGGGTATGAGTATCATAATTTGAGTATCGTATCTTGACGGTTATGCATGATGCCAGTTTTTCCTGTTTTCTCATCTCGTAGGCAATTTTCTCAACCATTCCGGCAAGTATCTGGTTAAGACGGTGAAGATCCGTGGTGTCTTTTTCAAAAGTGTGTTCTGTGCTTATCGATTTGCTCTCGGAATAACTTATTACAGGGGTATTGTCGATGCCGTTGGCCTTTTTCCATATTTCGATGCCGTTTTTGCCCATCAGCGATTCAAGCATGCCCGGAGGAATGCTTCTTAACGTGAGGATGGTTGATATCCCCATTGACCTCAGCAGGTGGTATGTTTTCTGGCCTATCATGGGAATCTTTTTTATTGACAGGGGATCGAGAAAGGGGTGAACCACAGACTTTCCGACCTCTATCTCTCCGTTGGGTTTTGCTTCCCCGGCGGCAATCTTCGACACCGTCTTATTTACGGAGAGCCCCATTGAAACAGGGAGTCCCGTTTCCCTGATTATATAATTTCTCAGTTCATGAGCCCACCGGCTGCACCCGAAAAACCTGTCCATGCCAGTCAGATCAATATAATGTTCATCAATAGAGGCCTTTTCGTACAGCGGTGCCTTTTCGGCAATTATGTCGGTCACCATCCTGGAATAATTACTGTATAATTCCATGTCGCCACGTATAACTATTGCATCCGGACACAGGTTACGTGCCAGCTTCATGGGCATCGCCGAACTGACTCCATACCTCCTTGCCTCATAGCTGCAGCTTGCCACCACACCGCGATCCGACAGGCTGCCTACAATAACAGGCTTACCGCAGAGCCTGCTGTTCCTGAGCCGTTCAACAGACACAAAGAAAGTGTCAAGATCGAGATGAAGAACGGACCTGTCAACTCCTGATTCCCAGATCATTTTTCCTGAAATATTTGCTTATATAAAAAATCTGTTTTATCTTTGATTAGTTTTTAATCAAATTTCTGACTATAATATAATCATATTTTTAATATGTATTTCGCAGAGAACATAAAAATTTTAAGAAAGAGGAGGGGGCGGACGCAGGATGATGTGGCTTTTGCCCTCAATCTCAAGCGCTCAACGCTGAGCGGCTACGAAAACGGTATAGCACAGCCGGGAATAGAGACGCTGATCTCTTTTTCGGGCTATTTCAACGTGTCGATCGATACGCTTCTCAGAGTCGATATTTCAAAGCTGTCTGAAAGCCAGATTGGCGAACTTGAACGCGGTTATGATGCCTATATCAGGGGAAGCAACCTGCGAGTGCTGGCAACCACCGTGAACAGCAGCAACAGGGAGAATATTGAACTCGTAAATGAAAAGGCCAAGGCCGGTTACGCAACCGGCTATGCCGATCCTGAATACATCAGCGAACTGCCTGTTTTCTGGCTTCCTTTCCTTTCGGAAAACAGGAAATACAGAACCTTTCAGCTGAAAGGCGACTCAATGCTGCCGATTCCTGACGGCTCATGGGTTACAGGAGAATTCCTGCAGGACTGGAGCACTATTGTCAGCGGTAAGGCATATATTGTCTTTACCCTCGACGACGGCATCGTGTTTAAGGTTGTTGAAAACCACATTAAAGATGACGGAAAGCTTGTGCTATATTCTCTGAATCCGCTTTACGAACCGTATGAGGTTCATATTAACAATGTAAAGGAAATATGGAAGTTTGTAAATTACATCAGCAGCGAACTTCCCGATCCTCTGATACCGGAAAAGCAGCTGCTGCAGACGGTGGCAGGAATGAAACATGACCTCCAGCGCCTTAAGGCACGTCTGGGCACTGAGATAATTGACGTTCAGGAAGAAAAATAATAAACGCAGCCGGTAACCGCTGGTTATTCTTTGGTCAGGTCGATTATCAGCTGAATGGTTTTTTCTATTTCGCTGTCAGGAATCTTACCCTTGTATATTGCCCTGCAAACCCTGTTCTTATCGAGAATTATCACACTGTAGCTGTCCTTCGGAAGTCCCCACAGATTCTGCAGCTTACCGTCATAATCGAACAGTATTGTAGTATCATACTTCTTTGCCTTGTTCCCTGCAATCATGCGGATAAGGCTGTTTGGCTTCCAGGTCGATTTGCAGTCAACTATTCCGAATCCCTTGAAATGATCCCTGCTTATCCTTTTATCTTTATCGACAGCTTTGTTTATAGCCTCATTAAAGGGCTCGTTCAGATCCTGTTCATCCGGATCAACATAGTTAACCTGAAGCACTTTGCCTGCCCATGAATCCATGGTAAATTCTTTTTTGTCGGCATCGGTAAATACCCAGTCGGGAGCTTTCATACCAACCTCAAGCTTAACACCCTGCGACATCAGGGAAGCCCCGGTAAGCAGAATTATCAATACGGCAATTAAATTCCTTTTCATAATCAACGATTTGGTTTATATGCGAAATATATTAATTTTTATTTAACCCGATACTTTCTCTTTGATTTTCCTGAATATTCTTATATTTGTCGAACAATTATTATAAATATTCTAAAAAATAAGGAAGCAAATTAACATGGTAACGACTGCAGGGACAAAGAGATTCAGTGACAATGAGGATATGGCCAATGCCTTGTCGCACCTGGCCGGTGTGGTTTTATCGGTGGCGGGTCTGACATTGATGGTAATATTTTCATCTCTGAGGAATGATGCCTGGAAGATTGTCAGCAGTTCTCTATTTGGTGCTTCGCTAATTCTCCTTTATCTCTCATCCACAATAGCTCACTGGCTTCCTGCGGGGCGGTTTAAAGACCGTTTCTTTGTATTTGACCAGGCCGCGATTTTTATTCTTATTGCAGGCACTTATACTCCGCTGGCCCTTGTAGCGTTAAGAGGCGCCCTGGGCTGGGTGGTTTTCGGAATAGAGTGGGGGCTGGCCTTAACCGGAATTGTCAGGCTTTTAATAAGAAGCTCACGGTTTGAGGAAGGTGTTCCTCTTACCGATATAATAATTTACACTCTTATGGGGTGGCTGGTAGTTCTGATAACCGGTCCTGTATTGGAAGCGATACCCTTTATGGGTTATATGTGGATAGTAATCGGGGGACTTTTCTATACCGGAGGACTTGTTTTTTTCAGGGTTCTCAAATTCAGGTATCACCATCTCTTCTGGCACCTGATGGTGTTGGGCGGGAGCGTCTCGCACTTTGTTGCAGTGTTCTTCTATATAATTCTTTAGTCGAAGGAATATTCCGGAATCGCCGGGGCTTCACTCCGCAATAACTTTCTGTTTTTGAACAAACCGGCTAATTACAACCATTAAGGAAATCATTCAGGGGTTTCATTGCCAGAAAATCATTAAGAACAGACTCAAAGAAACCCTGCGAAACAACATCTTTGTCGGAATAGGCTCTGGATGCGAGATAACTCTTGTATTTTATCAGTTCTGCCTGTGGATGGTGAGGGTCAAATCCCCTTGGCACTTTTTTAAGCTTCTCACCGTCAATGGTGCCAAATCTGTTTATAAAATCCCTGTTTCCGGTAATTTTCAGGAATTCGGCCGGATTTTCAATTATTTTTTCCCTGATTGCGTTAAGCCATTCATTCGGAGGCATGTATGCACCGCCTGCGGTAAGTGATTCACCGGGCTCAATATGAATATAGTACCCTGCAAAGCGATGAATATTCTTTCTGCCGCCTCTTATCATCAGGGCTCCCATATTTGTTTTATAAGGTGATTTGTCGGCTGAGAACCTTATATCCCTGTTTATTCTGAAAATACACGATCCGGCTTCTATGCCGCGTAAGGTTTTATCCTCATCCGAAAGCCTGACAATCAGTTCCTGAACAAAAGATTCAAAATTGCGTCTGGCATTCATGTAAGATTCTTTGTTTGCATAAAACCATTCTCTGTTGTTGTTTACAGAGAGGTCTTTCAGGAATTTTAAAGTATACTGTTCAATCTTTACCATCTTCGGGATTATTTCGGTTTAACAAAATAAAGCAAATTTGCTGTAACATTTTATTCATGAATAATGCGTATTAGTTTTTTAAATGGGGCTGGACTGGTTTACAGACTTAATAGTATACAAACACACCGTCAGATAAGGGCATTGAATGATGCCGGATCTCCGGGATTCCGGATTGATGTGTATTATTTCATTTTCCTATAATTAATATTATGTTAAGTAGCATAAATAAATTATTGTATCCGGAAGCTCCGGTTAAATTAAGCTTCTCTCCTTTTCCCGGGTAAAAAAAAACGCGGTCCTGATGAACCGCGTTGTATTTTGTGTGATTTATTCTTACATATTTTCAAGCTTCTTCACCACTTCGTCGTACTTGGCCTGGAACTCGGGTTTAACTGTCCTAAGCCTGAAGTACAGTTCTTTAAGGTTGCGCAGTGAATCCGGATCGTCTTTCTTTATGGTTGCAGCTGTTTCGAAGTATGGTATTGCCTGGATAAAGACGCTGTTCGCTTCATTGATGGCTGCATTGTATTTCGGCACATCCATTATTTCGTTTGCCTTCTGGAACATGGCAACAGCCTTATTGTAGAAACATACGCCGAGATTGAACTGTGTATTGTACTCATCTGCCTTTAATTCAATTGATTTTTTAAGACTGGCAATTGCCTCATCATATTTTTCCTGTTTCATGTAAAGCACACCCTCAGCCCAGAATAATGTGTAGTTATTGGGGTCTTTGCTTTTGGCCATGTTCAGGTACGAGAAAGCTTCGTTGAGTTTGTCGTTACTCATGTAAAAGTCGATCAGGTTTAATATAACATCCTGATTATCGGGATATTGCTCAAATGTCTTAATCAGTGTTGCTTCCGCCTTTGCCATGTCTTTCAATTCCTTGTATGAATTGTAAATAAGGAAATAAGGCATAGGTCCCTCATATTTGAGATCGGCGCATTTCTGAAAATACTGAATTGCCTTGTCATACATTTTGCCGTTATATGCTGCAAGGCCTGCATTAAAGAATATTCCTGTATCGGCCACCCCTATATACAGATCGCTGGATGCAAGTTTAATATTGCTCTCAAACGACTGCAGAGCGCCGGCAAAATCCTGTGCTTCAAATCTCTGAACTCCCTGTGTAATAAAATCATTTCCAAGAAGAACATATGTATTGCTGAGTTTGAGCTGCTTTTCGATCGATCCCTTCTTGTCAAGTTCAAGGGCCTTCTCGTAAGCTTCCATAGCCTCCCTGAGAGGATCCTTGTAAAAAGCCTTGAATTTAGGATTTTCCGACTTAAAGCATTCCTGTGCCAGTTTTCCCTTTGCAACCCAGGTCTTTGGATTGTCTTTCGATTTTTCATTAACCAGTGCCTGGTCCAGAGCTTCCTTGGCTTTGTCGAGCAGTCCCTGGTCTATGAAGCTCAGAGCGCTTGTTACTTTACCCATCTGGGCAAAAGAACCACATGTAATTGATATTGCAACAATTATTGAAAGTAATTTTTTCATGATAAGATTTTTAACGTGAAATTTTTGCCAAATTTATAACATTACAGTTTAATCTTCAAATTCTTTGCCAATTTCATCGGGCTTTTCATTATTTTCTTCAGCATATTTTTCTCCGGCCTCTTCTTCCTCGTCATTTACCTCAACGCAGGCGACTGAAGCGATTGAATCATTTTCCTTAAGATTTATCAGTCTGACACCCTGTGTGGCCCTTCCCATAAGCCGGATGCCTGATACCGGAATTCTGAGAATATTTCCTGCCTGGGTTATAATCATCAGGTCGTGATTGTCTGTAACCGCCTTCAGGGCAACAAGTTGTCCGGTTTTTTCAGTGATGTTAATGGTTTTAACTCCCTTTCCGCCCCTGTTGGTGATTCTGTAATTGTCGATTCCGGTTCGTTTACCGTTACCTTTTTCCGATACAACCAGTACATCACTCTGTTTTTCCTCAATGGTTATCATACCGATAACCTCGTCATTTTCCGAGGCAAGTTTTATACCGATAACTCCGGATGCTGTTCTTCCCATAGGTCTTACGGCTTTTTCAGGGAACCGGATTGCCCTGCCGGATTTTACTGCAAGCATTATTTCATGCATTCCGTTGGTCATCCTTGCTTCGATAAGTTCGTCGCCTTCCCTTATGGTAATGGCATTGACACCGCTTGTTCTGGGCCGTGAATATGCTTCAAGTGAAGTTTTTTTAATGACCCCCTTTGCGGTGCAGAGTATTATGAAATTATTTGTTATATAGTCCTGGTCGTCAAGGTTTTTTACGTTAATAAAAGCTTTCACGCTGTCGTCGGGTTCGAGGCTAATGAGGTTCTGTATAGCTCTGCCCTTTGAAGTTCTGGTGCCTTCCGGGATATTATAAACTTTAAGCCAGAAGCATCGTCCCTTTGCAGTAAAGAACAGCATTGTATTATGCATTGTGGCGACGTAGAGGTGTTCAATAAAGTCTTCATCCCTTGTTGATCCTCCCCTTGAGCCTGTGCCTCCCCTGTTCTGGCGCCTGAATTCAGTGAGCGGAGTCCTTTTAATATATCCCATGTGCGAAATGGTTATTACCATTTCCTCATCGGCATAGAAATCCTCAGGATTGAATTCCTCCGCATTTGGTATAATCTCAGTCCGCCTGCTGTCGCCGTATTTTTGTTTTATTTCGAGCAGTTCATCCTTGATAATTTTCATCTGAAGTTCAACGCTGTCGAGCACTGACCTGAGATATTCAATTTGCTTCAGTAATTCCTGGTACTCCTCTCTCAGTTTATCCTGCTCAAGTCCGGTGAGCTGACGCAGTCTCATATCGACGATAGCCCTGGATTGTATTTCCGACAGGCTGAAACGTTCCATCAGTTTATCCCTTGCCTCGTCGGGGCTGGCCGAACCTTTTATTATTGCGATTACCTCATCGATATTATCGCTGGCAATAATCAGTCCCTCCAGAATGTGTGCCCTTTTCTCGGCCTGGTCAAGTTCGTAGCGGGTACGCCTTAATATAATGTCGTGCCTGTGTTTAACATAATTATCGATCAGCTCCCTGAGGTTCAGCATTTTTGGCCTGCCCTTCACAAGAGCGATATTGTTTACGTTGTAGGTGGTTTGTAACTGACTGTATTTATAAAGGTTATTCAGAACGACATTGGCTGTGGCATCCTTTTTCAGGATTATCACCACTCTCATTCCGTTGCGGTCCGATTCATCATTTATATAGGATATACCTTCTAATTTATGATCATTGATCAGGTCTGCAATTTTTCTGATCATTTCGGCCTTATTGACCATGTAGGGAATTTCGGTAACAACGATGCATTCCCTTCCGGAATGGGTGTGCTCAATTTCCGTCCGTGCCCTTACCACAATCCTGCCCCTGCCTGTTTCGTAGGCGTCTTTAATTCCCTGTTCTCCGTAAATAATGCCGCCGGTTGGAAAATCTGGTCCTTTGACGTACTTAAGAAATTCGGCCGTAGTAATATTCCGGTTATTTATAAATGCAATAATAGCGTCCACTATTTCCGACAGGTTGTGGGGCGGCATATTTGTAGCCATACCTACGGCAATGCCTGAGGCGCCATTTATCAGAAGGTTAGGGATTCTTGAAGGAAGAACGACAGGTTCCTGAAGTGAGTCATCAAAGTTAAACTGGAAATCGACAGTGTTTTTCTCAATATCGGCCAGGGTCTCCTCGGCAATCTTTCTGAGTCTGGCTTCAGTGTACCTCATTGCTGCCGGACTGTCGCCGTCGATTGATCCGAAATTACCCTGCCCGTCTATTAAAGGATACCTGAGCGACCATTCCTGGGCCATTCTTACCATTGCCTCGTAAACGGAAGAGTCTCCGTGAGGATGATACTTGCCAAGCACCTCCCCCACTATCCTTGCAGATTTCTTGAACGGTCTGTTTGAAAGCACCCCGAGTTCCCACATGCCAAAAAGTACCCTCCGGTGAACAGGCTTAAGACCGTCTCTCACGTCAGGAAGCGCCCTTGAAACAATGACCGACATCGAATAATCGATGTAGGCCGATTTCATCTCCTCCTCAATATTTACCTTTAATACCCTTTCCCTTTCCACAATAAAATCTTGTTAATGAATTAATTACGATAATCCGTACCGCCGGTTTAATCAAAGTACGAAAATAGTGAATATTTAAGTATTTTTGTGCCTTGTATATGTTGATTTTTTAACAATGGCTGTTCATAATTGGGCACGATGTTTGACATACATATCTCACAGTTGAAGTAATTTTGAAACGCAGGAAGTGGTTGTTTTGAGGGAGCTTTTTCTGACATAATGTCATTGTTAACAATAATTATTTGAAATCGTCAATATGGATTCACAATTCTCACAGAAGGTAAAGGATATACTCACCTACAGCAAGGAGGAGGCAATAAGACTTGGAAACACCCACATCAGTCCCGAGCACCTGTTTCTTGGAATATTGAGGGATGGTGAAGGGCTGGCGGTTGATATCCTGATAAACTCGGGTGTTGACCTTCTTATGCTTAAGGGTTCCATCGAGAAAAGCATAAAGGTCGAAAATCCCGGACCGGTTCAGGAAGGCGCTGTAATGCCTCTTCTCAAAAGCACGGAACGGGTACTGCGACTTGTTTACCTTGAAGCAAAAGCGCTGAAGAGCACCACTATAGAAACCGAACACCTTCTCCTGGCGATTCTTAAGGATGAAGCCTCCCTTGTAACTCGTTTCCTGGCGGAAATGGATGTCGATTACTTTTCCGTGAAACGTTCAATTGAGAATGATGTACCATCCGCACGGGCCGACTTTCCGAGGGATGAGGATGATGAAGGAATCGGTTACGGGCCTTCCGGAAAAGGACAGCCGGGTTCCTCTTCCTCCAAACCTTCTTCGGAAACACCGGTTCTGGACAATTTCGGAATAGATCTCACCAAGGCGGCTGAGGAAGGACGTCTTGACCCCATTGTGGGCAGGGAAAAAGAAATTGAAAGACTTGCCCAGATACTCTCGCGCAGAAAGAAAAACAACCCCGTTCTTATCGGGGAACCGGGCGTCGGCAAATCTGCCATAGCCGAAGGTCTGGCACTCAGAATTGTCAAAAAGAATGTCTCCAGGGTGCTCTTTAACAAAAGGGTTGTCACTCTCGACCTGGCATCGATAGTCGCCGGAACAAAATACCGCGGACAGTTTGAGGAGAGAATGAAAGCCATTCTGAATGAACTTGCCAAGAATGATAATATTATTCTCTTTATCGACGAAATCCATACAATTGTAGGCGCCGGCGGTGCAACAGGCTCGCTCGATGCCGCAAATATGCTTAAGCCTGCTCTGGCAAGGGGCGAAATACAATGTATAGGAGCCACAACTCTCGACGAATACCGCCAGCATATAGAAAAGGACGGTGCGCTCGAAAGAAGATTCCAGAAAGTGCTCGTTGAACCAACCTCAATTGAGGAAACGATCAATATCCTCCATAATATTAAGGAGAGGTACGAGGAGCATCATAACGTGACGTATACCGACGAGGCCATCGAAGCCTGCGTAAAACTGACAAACAGGTATATTTCTGACCGCCATCTCCCCGACAAAGCCATCGATGCCCTTGATGAAGCCGGATCAAGAGTGCATATCTCAAATATTGTTGTCCCGGAAAGAATACTCGAACTTGAAAATCAGCTGGAAGAGACAAAAAGGGAAAAAACGGCTGCAGTAAAAAATCAGAATTTTGAGAAAGCCGCCAGCTTCCGCGACAAGGAGAAAGATCTTCTTGAACAGATTGAACAGGAAAAGAAAAAATGGGAAAAGGAACTCTCTCTTAACCGGGAAATTGTCGATGCTGACAAAGTGGCCGAAGTGGTTGCCATGATGACCGGAGTACCTGTCCAGAGAATCGCCCAGACTGAAGGCACAAGGCTGCTGAAAATGGCTGATGAGCTTCGCGGCAGTATTATCGGACAGGATGAGGCCATATCGAAGGTGGTAAAGGCGATACAGAGAAACAGGGCCGGACTGAAAGACCCGAATAAACCAATCGGCACCTTTATCTTCCTTGGTCCTACCGGTGTCGGAAAGACACAGCTTGCAAAAGTGCTGGCAAAGTTTCTTTTCGATTCCACCGAAAACCTCGTCAGAATTGACATGAGCGAGTATATGGAGAAGTTCTCAGTGTCGAGACTTGTCGGAGCTCCTCCGGGATATGTCGGATACGAAGAGGGAGGCCAACTTACTGAGAAGGTTCGTCGCAGACCCTACTCCGTGGTTCTGCTCGACGAGATTGAAAAGGCCCATCCCGATGTCTTCCATATCCTTCTGCAGGTTCTTGATGAGGGTCAGCTTACCGACAGCCTCGGACGGCGGGTCGACTTCCGCAACACTATCGTAATTCTTACTTCAAACATAGGCACCAGACAGATATCAGAATTCGGCCACGGAATAGGCTTTGACACTTCAGCAAAAAGAGCTTCAAGGGATGAACAGACAAAAAGTATCCTGCAAAAAGCGCTTCAGAAAACCTTTGCCCCGGAATTTCTGAACAGGATTGATGACATTGTAATGTTCAACCCGCTGGAGAAGAAAGATATAGATAAGATCATCGACATAGAGCTCAAGGGCCTCTATGAACGGGTTAAGGCTCTTGGCTATGAGCTTAAAATATCGGAAGCAGCGAAAGACTTTATCGCCGAAAAAGGATTTGATGCCAACTTCGGCGCAAGGCCTCTGAAGAGGGCTATCCAGAAATATCTTGAAGATCCGATGGCCGAGGTTATGATTAAAGCCAAACCCGAGGAGGGCGACTATGTAAGCGTCGGCCTCAATAAGGCCAAAAATGAGATCAGGATTGTAATAAGGAATAAAAAAGTATCCGCCGCCTCAACCGATACGGACTAATCAATATTCCGGGCTAATCTCTCCTTTTCAGGAAGAGGTTCACCAATGAGATCAAATTCCGTTGAACCGGTGATTTTTATATTGTAAAAGTTACCCGGAGCAAGTTTATATTTTACGTTTACAAGAACCTCCTGGTCCACTTCAGGACTGTCAGCCTCTGTCCTTCCCGTGAAGTATTCACCTTCCCTGGCGTCAATCAGAACCCTCATTATCTGTCCTCTCCTCTGAAGATTCTTTTTCATAGCAATGCCTTGCTGTATCTCCATTATCTCTGCAGCGCGAAGCTCCTTAACTTTTTCCGGAACGTTATCCGAATAACTGATGCCCGCAAATGTTTTCTCCTCATGTGAATACCGGAATACTCCGAGCCTGTCGAATTCAGTTTCGCGGATAAATTCAACAAGATCCCGGTGATCCCGGTCGCTCTCGCCGGGGAAACCGGTGATGAATGTGGTTCTGATGGCTGCACCGGGCACTAATTGCTTAATATGTTCAAGGAGTTTCCTGGCCGTCAGTTCTGAATACCCTCTCTTCATCTTTTTCAGCATCCTGTCGGATATATGCTGCAGGGGTATATCAATATATTTACATATATTCCTGCTGTCGCGGATAGTCTTAAGGAGGCTGTCCGACAGGCCCGACGGATAAAGGTACTGCAGCCTTATCCATTCAAAACCGGTCGATGCCGATATTTTATTAAGCAGATTGGCAAGCATTCTCTTTCCGTACAGGTCGACACCGTAATAATTGAGGTCCTGTGCAACAAGGATAAGTTCCTTAACACCCTGCTTTTCAAGTGATAGTGATTCGGCAAGAAGATCTTCCATCTTTACCGACAGATGTTTTCCCCTGATCAGGGGGATACTGCAGAAAGTGCATTTGCGGTCGCAGCCCTCTGATATTTTAAGGTAGGCGTAGTGACCGGGACCTGTGATAACTCTTTCGGGGATAAGATTTTTTCTGGGATGGCATCCTGCATGTTTCAGAACGCCGGCAAGACTCTCCACGCCAAACCAGGCATCAGCCTCGGGGATCTCAGATTTAAGGGCCTCCCTGTAAATCTCAGACAGACAGCCTGTAACTATCAGGTTTTTTACCAGTCCGTTTCTTTTAGCTTTAGCGAACCTGAGAATCATATCAATACTCTCTTCACGTGCATCGTTGATAAATCCGCAGGTATTGATAATAACGGTGTCGGCTTCCGTTTCGCCGGCATCATGAAAGACTTCATAACCTCCGGCCTGGAGCTGACGCAGGAGTTTTTCCGAATCGACAGTGTTTTTGGAACAACCCAGGGTTATAACATTTACCCTTTTTCTGTGCATCAGGTTCTGTGTGGGTTTAATAAGGATTTGATCAGTCGAAGAGAGAATTGACGAATTCAAAACGGTCGAAAATTCTCAGATCTTCAATTTTCTCGCCTGTTCCGATATATTTAACCGGAATATTGAGCTGGTCGGAGATACCGATAACAACGCCCCCTTTGGCTGTTCCGTCAAGCTTTGTGATGGCCAGGGCTGTTATACCTGTTGAGGCGGTGAATTG
Source organism: Bacteroidales bacterium (assembly GCA_029974835.1). Lineage (GTDB taxonomy): Bacteria > Bacteroidota > Bacteroidia > Bacteroidales > VadinHA17 > LD21. Next base: position 17,657 of record JARKQN010000068.1, on the reverse strand, counting down.
TCTGGCCTGTTCATAGGCATTCTGGCCTGTTGAGCCGTCGAGAACCAGCAGAACCTCGTTGGGTGCATCGGGCATGAGTTTTTCCAGAACCCTTCTTATTTTGGCCAGCTCGTTCATCAGGTTGACTTTGTTATGAAGTCTGCCTGCAGTATCTATCAGCACCACATCGGTGCCGGTGGCTATTGCAGATTTTAATGTATCATAGGCAACAGAAGCGGGATCTGATCCCATCTGCTGGCGGATGACAGGTACCCCTGCCCTCTCCGACCATATCTTAAGCTGATCGATAGCCGCCGCCCTGAATGTATCGGCTGCGCCAAGCAAAACTTTTTTGCCGGCCTGTTTATAATGCCATGCCAGTTTTCCAATAGTTGTGGTTTTGCCCGTGCCGTTCACTCCGACAATCAGTACGACCCAGGGTTTGACAGGAAGAGGTGATGAGAAATCAGGGACAGGCAGGAATTTATTTTCTGCAAGAAGGGAGGCTGTCTCTTCCCTGAGCAGCCTGTGCAGCTCAGTCGTATTCATGTACTTTTCCCTTGAGACACGCTCCTGCAGCCTTCGGATAATTCTCACGGTAGTCTCCACTCCAACGTCAGATGAAACCAGCACTTCCTCGAGCTCATCAAGGATATCGTCATCAATGGAAGATTTGCCGGCAACCAGCCTTGCAATCCTGGAAAGAAAGCTAACCCTTGTTTTTTCAAGGCCTTTTTTAAGCTCTTCGCTGGCAGCCGACCCGTTCAGTTCCGGTTTCGTCATCTGTAAAAGATATTTGAACAGGAATAAAAAAAGCCCTCTTCAGGGGAAGAAAGCTTTTTTATTTCAATAACTTACAAAGGTTATTTCTTGCTGAAGAAATCCTTCACGTGATCGTTATGAACTACTCCTTCCTTAAAGATATATGATCCTGTTTTTTCGGATCTGACCATTTTAATGCATTTGGTAAAGCTCTTACCTACTCCGGTCTTCAGTGTTGCAACAACTTTCTCTGCCATATTTGAAACTTATTTTATTTCCCTGTGAATCGTATACTTTTTAAGAATAGGATTATATTTCCTTCTTTCGAGACGGTCAGGAGTATTCTTACGGTTTTTCGTTGTAATATACCGCGATGTTCCGGGTAATCCGCTTTCTTTATGCTCTATGCATTCAAGGATTACCTGCTGCCTGTTTTCCTTTGCTTTCTTTCCCATCTTTCTTCAGTTTTTATTAACCTTTAAGAACATTTCCACGGGCTTCTTTAAGGACTTCTGTAATGCCCTTTTTGTCAATAAGTCTCATTCCCGCAGCCGATACCCTCAGTTTAATCCACCTGTTTTCCGCGGGCAGAAAATATTTTTTGTCAAACAGGTTCGGGTAGAATTTGCGTTTTGTTCTCCTTTTGGAGTGCGACACATTATTCCCCCTTAATGCTTTCTTACCGGTAACCTGACAAATACGTGCCATTTTATTAATCTCTGTTTACTTAAAAATCTCTTCTGAAAATCGAAGCGCAAATTACGTGATTTTTATTTTATTGTACAAGTCTTTTTCAATTTTTTTGCCAAATTCCGGTAAAAATATCATTACTGACCGGGTATTCTAAGCCGCAGCATATTAAGAGCTGCAATTGCAAAACGTCTGATGTTCGTATTTCTGTCGTTAATAAACTGATGATTCTCGGAAGTTATTTTATCTGCCGAAGCAACAGATATCCAGACAGTTCCGACAGGTTTCCCGCTACTCCCTCCATCCGGGCCTGCTATACCGGTTACGGCAACCGCAAAATCGCATCCAAAAAGTTTCAATGCCCCCGAGGCCATCTCCTCAGCTGTTTCCCGGCTGACTGCTCCGTTTGCAATTAATGTTGATTCCTTAACACCAAGCAGTTTTACTTTAATACTGTTGTCATAGGCAATAACCGATCCCCGGTAATATGCTGAACTACCCGGAACGCTGGTGATCATCTGCGATATTCTCCCTCCGGTACAGCTCTCAGCCGTACAAACTTTTAATCCTCTGTCCCTGAGCAGTCTGCCAACGGCTTCCTCAATCGATACTTCATCTTCACCGTAAATATACTGGGGTATCTCCTTATACAGTTTTCTGACCTGGTTTTCCATGTCGCGTGACAACTGGGCACGGTTTCTCCCGGTACCGGTAAGGCGAAGCTTGATAACCCCGAGCGAAGGCAGGTAAGCAAGTTTTATATGTGAAGGCAGCTGGGCTTCGAAACCGGTAAGCATCTCGGCAAGTTTGGCTTCGAAGGTTCCGTAGGTCATCAGGTTTTTGTGAATAATGATATTTGAACTGAATCGTTTCTTCAGTTCAGGAAGGACATGCTCGGTCATTATGTATTTCATTTCGAGAGGCACACCCGGCATGGATATGAAAATGGTTCCTTCCTTTTCAAACCACATGCCGGGGGCTGTACCGGTTGCATTATACAGTACCCTGCATGATGCGGGCACATCGGCCTGCCGCCTGTTGTTCTCGTTAAGATGCTGGTTGCGCCTCTGAACCATCAGTTCTATCATTCCCAGCACTTCCTGGTTCGTAATCAGAGTGGTTTCAAAAAATTCGCAAAGGGTCTGCTTGGTTATGTCGTCGCTTGTCGGACCGAGTCCGCCGGTGATTAGCACAACCTCAACTTTTCCGGTTACATCTGTGAGAAGTCTGAGAATATCCTCACGTTTGTCGGGGATTGTCGTCGTTCTTGTGATATTAAAGCCTATCCTGCTCAGCTCAGCCCCCATCCATGCAGCGTTGGTATTGACAGTCTGCCCTATCAGCAACTCATCTCCAATTGTGATGATCTCTGCTTTCATTGTTTAAAAATATGATTACAAAAATATATTTTGTAAGTTCAACAACCAATTTAACCCTTACAAAATATGGATTACGTTAACATAATCTCCGGAATTGAAAATCTCATCAGGAATAATCTCCGTGGGCATGATACAGGTCACGACTGGTGGCATATCGACAGGGTAAGGAGGATGGCCCTCAGAATTGTCAGGGAGGAGGGCAGCGGAGATCCGGCGATTACTGAAATATCGTCACTGCTTCATGAAATATATGATAAAAAATTCTCAGATGCCGGGCAGAAGGCGTTGTTGAAGAAAGTAAACAGGATGCTTCCCGAAACCGGTCTGAGCAGAAATGATATTGATTCGATTCAGTTTATAATACAGAATATCTCATTCAGCAAAGGCTATTCGGGAGAAGGTATAACGCCCGAATTTGCCGCCGTGCAGGATGCCGACAGGCTTGATGCCCTCGGAGCAATAGGTATAGCCCGTGCTTTTAATTATGGCGGATATGCGGGGAATCCTTTATATGATCCTGCCCCCGGCGGCAGGTCGACAATAGCGCACTTCCATGATAAACTTCTTAAGCTAAAAGAGCTGATGAATACGTCTGCCGGAAAGAAGATGGCTGAAGAGAGACACGCTTTCGTGGTTGAGTTTCTGAACCGGTTCATGGATGAATGGCAGCAATCCGGTTAAAAGAAACACCGGGAGATGATTCTCCCGGCGTTTCAGTCTGAGCGGGAAACGGGGGTCGAACCCGCGACCCTCAGCTTGGGAAGCTGATGCTCTACCACTGAGCTACTCCCGCATTTATTTCTTTTTTTTTCTGCGTTCCCTCAGCCTGGGATCCCGAGTAATCGGGACTACCACTGAGCTACTCCCGCATTTATTTCATTTTTTTCCTGCGTTCCCTCAACTTGGGACCACTTAATTTCAAAGCAAAATTATAAAATAAATAACAAATCCGCAATCTTCAATCTCCTGTTACTTTGAGCCTCCCACGGGAGTTGAACCCGCGACCTGCTCATTACGAGTGAGCTGCTCTACCACTGAGCTAAGGAGGCAAAATCCCTGCAAATATATAAATTGATTCTTTTCCGCAAATTGATAATTAACTACTCCAGGTACTTCAGACGCTCAAGCAGGGGTGGGTGTGAATAATGAAAATAAACATAGGCCGGATGGGGAACAAGATTTGACAAGTTACTTACAGATAGCTTCTTAAGTGCAGATGCCAGATGGCTTCCGCACTCATGCTCCCTGGCAAACCTGTCGGCTGAAAATTCATTCCTGCGTGATATAAGATTTCCCAAAAGCCCTATTACCAGGGATACAGGGCTGTAGAGTATCCCGAAAACAATTAATCCCATATGAAAGCTGGGGGTTTCAGCCCCGAGCGCCTGAGAAAGATGAGGATTGTCAACCACAAGGGAGAAAAGGAACAGCATGAAACCAGTAATAATAACCGATGCGGCCATGCTCTGAAGGATATGCCTTTTTTTGTAATGGCCTGTTTCGTGTGCCAGCACCGCAACAATTTCATCTTCGTCAAGTTCCTTAAGGAGAGTGTCGAAAAGCACTATCCTCTTTTTTGAACCGAAACCCGAAAAATAGGCATTGGCCTTTGTACTTCTCTTCGAGCCGTCCATCACATAAATATCCTTAAGGCGGAAACCTGTTTTCATGGCAAAATCCTCAATTTTTTTTCTCAGAGTACCTTCCTCCAAGGGTGTCTGCTTGTTGAATAGCGGTACAATCAGTGAGGAATAGAAGAAGTTTATAAAAACCGTAAAGAGGGTGATCAGTCCCCATGCATATAACCAGAATGACCTGCCTGTGCGGTAATAGAACCATGTGATCAGAGCAAGGACGGGTGCGCCGATAAGTACTGCAAGCATCCACGACTTTATATGATCAGTGATGAATGTTCTTAACGTCATCCGGTTAAAACCGTATTTTTTTTCTATAACAAAATTATCGTACCAGGAGAACGGTATGTTAAGGATATCTGATGCAAGACCGATAATGCCGAAGAAAATCAGTGATAAAACCACCGGATGATTGCTGATGTTTTTAAGTGAGTTGTCGATAAAAGCAAAGCCGCCTGCCACAATCATAATGATTAACAAGGCAAGGTTAAAGGTTGATGAATAAAGGGAAAGACGGTCGTTATCTTTATGATAAAGCTGACTGTCGCGGTATTTGAGGTTGTCGATAATACCTTTAAGCTTTTCAGGCACTTCGGGCGACCACATTTTCATGTTCAGGTAACTGAGATACCGCTCAGTGAGGTATCCTGCAACGGGGATTACAATGATCAGAATATAAACCAGGTCATTCATAGGAAATGATCAGTAAGGGGAAATAAAAAAAGCAGGGCGCCATTTTAAAATGAAAGTGTGGAATAAATATGTCTCGCTGCATTTCCTCGTGCTAAAAGGATAGGCGCCCTGCGATGTAGCAAATATAATAATTTTTTTTATTATGTAAGCATTCCGCCGCAAATATTTATTACCTGACCCGAGATATATGAAGAGAGGTCTGATGCCAGGAAGAGTGCTGCTGAAGCCACATCGGCCGGAGTACCTCCTCTTCTCAGCGGTATTTTCTCAATCCATTCCTTTTTGACATCCTCCGGCAGCTTGTCTGTCATCTCGGTGATTATGAATCCAGGAGCCAGTGCATTGCAACGTATATTGCGCGAGCCCACCTCTTTTGCAACGCTTTTGGTGAAACCGATTATCCCGGCCTTCGATGCAGAATAGTTGCTTTGACCGGCATTTCCCGAAACGCCCACCACCGAGCTCATGTTAATGATCGAACCACCCTTTTGTTTTATCATCGGCATCAGGACAGCCTTGGTGAGGTTGAAAACCGATTTCAGGTTTACCTGAAGCACAATGTCCCACTGTTCCTCTGTCATCCTCATAAGAAGAGTGTCGCGGGTGATGCCTGCATTGTTTACAAGGATATCGATCCTGCCGAAGTCCTTTACAATTTCTTCAGTGTATTTCTGCGCATCGGCAAAGTTTGCCACATTAAAGGCATAGCCTTTCACCTTGACGCCTGTGGCTTTAATTTCATCAATTGCAGATCTGAATTCATCATCGTCGGCGATGTTTGTCACGGCAATATCAGCTCCTTCCTTTGCAAAAAGAAGAGCTATCTCCTTGCCTATTCCTCTTGAAGCTCCTGTAACAACAGCAGTTTTTCCTTGCAGTAATTTCATATATCAGAATTTTAATGAGCGCAAATATAAAATATAATGAATTGCTCCCGCAGTTTTATGATTTTTGTATGGCTTTAAGAACCGTAAGGCCTATCTCGGCTGGGGATTCCACAACATGAATCCCGCACGCTTTCATTATTTCCATCTTGGCGGCGGCGGTGTCGGCCTTTCCCCCGATAATTGCACCTGCATGTCCCATTCTTCTGCCCTTCGGGGCTGTACGTCCGGCGATAAAACCTATAACTGGTTTTGTGCCGTTGGCCTTTATCCATTCCGCAGCTTCGGTTTCCATGTTTCCGCCTATTTCTCCGATTATTACAACAGCCTCGGTTTCATTATCATCCATCAACAGCCTGACAATCTCAAGTATTGAGGTTCCCACCACAGGGTCCCCTCCTATCCCTACACAAGTTGACTGCCCCAGTCCGAGCTTTGTGATCTGGTCAACAGCTTCATAGGTCAGGGTGCCAGACCTTGAGACAATCCCTACGCTTCCCTTGCGATGAATAAAGCCCGGCATAATGCCTGCCTTGGCTTCACCCGGCGAAATCACGCCGGGGCAATTCGGTCCGATAAGCCTGCATGGGTACTTGCTTATGAAGTCTTTCGCCCTCACCATATCGCCTACAGGTATTCCCTCGGTAATTGTGATTATCAGTCCTATGCCTGCATCGGCTGCCTCCATAATTGCATCGGCTGCATAGTTTTGCGGGACAAAAATAACAGACACATCTGCGCCGGTGGAATTAACAGCTTCTTTAACGGTGTTGAAGACAGGCAGCCCGAGATGCGTTTGTCCGCCTTTGCCGGGTGTTACACCACCCACTACCCTGGTGCCATATTCTATCATCTGGCCGGCATGAAACGTGCCCTCCCCTCCTGTGAATCCCTGTACAATCACTCTGGAATCCTTATTTAATAATATGCTCATATAATATTAATATACAATAAATTACATGACAGCAAAGCTAATCTTTATTTCCAATAAGGTATCAAAAATACAATAAAAATTGCATGCATTTGGTTATATTTACCGGTAAATGGAGAAAAATGATTGAATACATTGAACCTCTTTTATATATCGGGATAAGCCAATCATTTCTTTCAGGGCTTCTGATTGCTACAAAAAAGCCGGCTACCATTGCCAACAGGCTTCTGGCAGCATGGCTCTTTCTGATATGTACCGAATTGATATTCGCACTGCTTAACAGCAGGGTACTGGAAATGTATTCATTCCAGTTTATCACATTTACATACGGTCCTCTGCTTTTCCTTTATGTCAGGTTCATGACTGACCCTGAAAAGAGATTCAACTGGCTTAACCTGCTGCACTTCATCCCCTTTTTAACCTTTTTCGTGGTTTCGGTTATTTTCCGTTCCGTGCCCCTTGTGCGCGATCTGCGCAACTTCTTTGATACGGACAGATTCCTGCCGTTAAGGATAGTTTACGGGGCCAGCTTTTTCCTTTCTATCACGGTTTACAGCGCCCTCTCTTTCCATGAAATACGGAAACATCAGAAGAACCTTAAAAACATGGTTTCATTTACTTCAGGCCTGATAACACTTAACTGGCTGAAGATTGTATCTGTCAGTTTTTATCTTGCCTATGTTATTCTGTTCATCCTGGGCGGCCTGAACATGATCGGTAACTATATCCCTTTCGATCCCTATTTTGTAATTTTCTTTTTCATAACAATCTTCTCCTTCGCATACAGCTTTTACGGAATCAAACAGCCTGTAATATTCGGACAGGAGATTAACGAAAGACCGAACGGTGAAAGGGATCAGGCTAAATACCAGCGAAGCGGACTTAAAGAAGAACAGGCCGAAGAATATCTGTCCATTCTTATTGAATGCATGGAAAAGGAAAAACCTTATCTTAACAACAACCTCGGGATACACGACCTGTCAGTGATGACCGGCATTCCAAGGCACCATATTACCCAGGTTCTGAATGAAAAATACGGGAAAAATTTCTTCACATTCATTAACGAGTATCGTGTTAAAGAGGTAATTAAAATGCTCTCCGACCCGAAATATTACAATTACACTCTCCTGGCAATCGCCTTTGAGGCCGGATTTAACTCAAAAGGCACCTTTAACTCCTTCTTTAAAGCAACAACAGGCTGCACTCCAAGCGAATACAGAAATAAATTAACCGGGAAGTCAGGATAATCCCGGAAGTTCAATCCGGCAGGCCCGGACAAGTCAGTCCTTTTATTCAGGTTTAAAATGCGCGGTTAGTACGAAATCCATCCGGCTTCTGCCTTATTTTGACCCATATGAAAATTCATCGGGTAAGATGGCAGGAGTTATTTTAATTAAGGCATTAACAGTATTGAGTTGCACAGCCTTTACGGGATACAGTCTGGAATCGCCTGTTTCAGAGATGAATGATCCTGACAGCAGTAAAATCATTCTGAGCGGGTTTATAAAGAACAATACATTTTTTGACCTGGAGAGGAACAGCGGCAAGACTCTGTTTTCTGCATTAAACGCGGTTGCCGGTATAAGCCTTGATAAGAGCATCAAGGGTAAATTCAGGGGGTTTGCGGAAGTAAGATACAGCTACGGCGCGCAGTTCAATGAAGCTTTAAGCCCTGTCGTGGTGCGTGAGGTATTTACCGACTTCAACCTAACCCCGTCTGTAATTTTATCGGCAGGACAGAAAATTATCAAATGGGGCACTGCCGATTTCACCAGCCTGAATTCAAAAATAAATCCGGTCAACTATATAGCCCGGTCTCCCGACAGGGAAGATGCCGATCTCGGTAATATTGTTGCATCTGCATCATGGTTTGCAGGTTCCTTTTTTGATCTGGAAGCCGTACTGGTTCCATTCTACAGGCCGTCAACACTTTTAATAGATCCGGTACCAATTCCTCAGGGCGTGGAAATTGAACAGCTGAAACCGGTTATTACTGATCAGAAGCTTACAGGTTACGGTTTCAGGGCAGGCTTTCACCCAAAAGGTATTGACATCGGGCTGTCGTGGTTCGACGGATACGACCCCATGCCGGGAATAAAACTCAGTTCGGCGGCATTGGATTTGTCGGGACCTTTACCGGCTGTAAGCGTAAAACTTAAAGTAACCCCGTACAAAACAAGGTGCGCCGCCATAGACTTTGAGACCACTGCAGGAGCATTCGGCATCAGAGGGGAAGCCGCATGGAGCAGACCATATAATATTTCCCCTGAAAATGAGTATATACCGCTTGAGGAGGTGAGATGGGTTGCGGGGTCTGACTATAATCCCGGAAACTGGAGAATAATTGTTGAATATTCGGGCAAATACTTGCCGGACTTCATCCCATTGTCGGCCCTTCCTCTCATTGGTACTGAGCCTGATTATGAACAGCTTGCATTACTTCTTCAACAACCGGGTTTTGATTTTCCGGGGTACCTTAAACAGCAGACCTCAGCCTTCAACAGGCTTTATAATTACCAGATGCACAGGATATATCATTCAACAGGCATCAGAATTGAACACGAACTTGCCTGGGGCAGAGTGATTCCGTCACTATTCGCCATGTACAACCTCACCTCACGCGATCTCCTTATGATCCCGGAAATTAAATTCAGGCCTTTTGACGGACTCACAGTAACGGCAGGGGCGGAAATATATTCCGGTAAGGAAGGGTCGCTCTACAGGCTTATAAATGACTTTATGGAGAGCATCTACATGGGAATCAGAATTAATTTCTGATATGAGCGGACTAATAATAAAATACAGGTGGCTGATTATTTCCATGTGCATTGCAGGTGGCTTATTCTTCATAATTCTCATACCCTCAGCACGGACAGACCCCGATATGAGAAATTACATACCACGCGATATGCCCTCGGTAATGTCGACCGATTCGATTGAGGAGATATTCGGCTTCCAGGACATGCTGCTTGTATTGTACTCCGATTCGGCGGGATTGACCAGGGAAGGTCTCCGGATACTTAAGGAGACAGAAAAGGGCCTTTCTGAGATAAGGGGAATCTCTTCGATAATATCGCCATTCAGCATCAGAACTATTAGAAGTGAGGACGGAATGATGGTGGCCGAAAGGCTTGTGGACCGTGTTCCTGCAAATGATGAAGAAACTGCTGAGCTGAAAAATAAGATACAGCTGAACCGCTATGCAGGGGATGTTGTGTTTTCACCCGATCTGAAAACAAGCGTAATGACCCTAACCCTGTCGGAAAAAACCACTGAGACCAAAATCCTGTCGGGAATAGACTCTGTTCTGGCAGCTACGGGGCAAGGAAATAAGTTTTCAGAAGCCGGCCTTCCTGCAGTAAGAAGCTATATCGTGAAAGATGTCCGGAAAGACGCAGTTAAAATCGTCCCTGCGGCTCTTCTCATTATGCTCCTGGTTCTGAGGATTTCGCTCGGATCGTGGAAGAATGTCTTTACGCCATTCACGGTAGTGGTTCTGGCTACAGGAATAAGTATAGGGCTGATCCCTTTACTCGGATGGAAGATTTCGATAATAAGCCTTCTTGTTCCGGTTATACTGATTGCCGTGGCAAATAACTACGGCATTTATCTTGCCAGCCTCTACAGAAAGATAAATGAAAAACATAACGGATCGGCACATGCAACAATTTCAGAACTTCTGAAAACCCTGAAAACGCCGATATTGTACAGCGGACTCACCACCATTGCCGGTCTTCTCGGGCTGGTGACACACTCGATAATCCCCGCGAGGCAGGTTGGAATACTTGCCTCGGCAGGTGTGGCGCTTGCTCTTATTCTGAGCCTTTTCCTGGTTCCTGCCATCCTGTCTGTTAACAATCAAAAAAAATCCAATACCGGAAAGAAAATTCCGGGGCCGGAAAGATTATCTGAACGGTTCTGGACCAGACTGTCTGGCATAATCATAAAACATCCCGGCAAAATACTGATTATTACATGTGCCGTAATACTGGTGTTTTCAGCAGGTATTTTTAAAATCCGTACCGACACGAACCAGGAGCATTTCTTCTCCGAAAGCCACCCGTTAAGAAAGGCGTCTGAGATTATTAACCGCAATTTCGGAGGATCGCAGACCATTTCGGTTATGATTTCCGGGGATATAAAAGATCCTCAGGTAATGAAAGGTATTGACAGGCTGACGACGAGGCTTGAGGCAGAAAAGGGCGCCGGAAAGGTATTCTCGATAGCCTCGGCAGTGAGAGAAATGACAAAAGCGTTATACGGGAAGGATGAGGAAGGATACAACTCAATCCCCGGTTCAAGGGAAGCTATTGCACAACTGTTTGAACTTTATTACATGAGCGGGGACAGCGAGGATTTTAAACAACTTCTGAATCCGGAGAGTGACAAGGCACACATCCTGATAAGGTTGTCTGATCCTGACAGGGAAGTTATCAGAAGAATAAAAGGCGTAATCAGTGAGACATCCGGGGAAATACCTGCCAGGGTCACAACGGGAGGTTATGCCCTCATAATGGCAGACTTTACAGGATCGCTTGTACAAGGACAGGTTTTTTCCCTGGCATTTGCCCTTGTTACTGTTTTTATTCTGTTGTCGATCGTATTCAGATCGGTCAGGGGCGGGCTTACAGGTTCTATACCTCTCGCAGCTTCCATAATTATACTTTTTGGATTCATGGGTTATACAGGCATAGCGATTGACCCGGCAACTGCCCTGCTCTCTTCGGTGATGATCGGCGTGGGAGTTGATTTTACAATACAATACATCTGGAGATTAAAGCTGGAACTGGCTGCAGGCAACGACATGAAAACAGCCACCGGCAGGGCAATGAGTTCGATCGGTCACAGTATAATGACCAATGCCCTTACGGTAATGGCAGGATTCTCGGCTCTGATCGTTTCCGGGTTCACTTCAATAAGATTCTTCGGATATCTTGTTGTCATTTCAATCGCATCATGCCTTGCCGGGGCACTTCTCACCATACCTGCATTCATTGTGAAATACAACCCTGCATTCGTCCGGAAAAATATTGACAATCTAAAAACAGATAAAAATGAAGATGAAGCTGATACTTCCGTTATTGTTCATTCAGGCGGTAAAAGCGTTGGGCCAGCTGCCTGAGGCCGACCAGATTCTTGAGAAAAGCCGCGATCTTACACTTCTCGGGTCGCTTAAGGCAACTCTGAATCTCACTATTACGGAAAAAAACGGTTCTGTCAGGAACAGGGTCATCACGATGATCTCAAAAAGTTACCCCGACGGGACTGAAAAAAGACTTATCAAGTTTCTTGAACCTGCCGATGTGAGGGGCACGGGAATGTTGATTACCGACAATAAAACATCAGCCGATGAAATGTGGATCTACCTCCCGGCACTCAAGAAAACAAGGAGAATTGCAACAACCGAAAAAGGCAGAAGCTTTATGAATTCGGAATTCTCAAATTCTGATATGAGCTCCCCTACCCTTGCTGATTTTAAAAACAGGCATCTTGAAGGATCGGGGCGCAACAATCAGTGGATAATTGAAAGCATTCCTGCCGCCAGCGACAAAGTATCGGAATACGGCTTTAACAGGAAAATAAGTTATTTTACAATGGATGGCAACAGGCTTAAGAAAATGGAATTCTTCGACCGCGACGGCAACCTTTTTAAAACAATTGAAGTTCTGGCTGTTGCACAGGGAGAGAACGGGAAATATATTATCAGCGAAATGAAATCAGTCAACCTGTCGAACGGCAGGAGTTCTGTTATTAAATTCACAAATCTCTCGATGAATGCGCCTGTGGAAGATTCATCATTTACTCTGCAGGCACTTGAACAATAGGAATCATGTTTAATTTCACCCCGGGGTTAAAGTAGCAGGGAAGTTATTATTTTTGTTTCATAAATCCCTGAGGTGATCAGAAAAGATGAAACGATTTGTGCCCAGGCCGCACCGGGAGGCGGTGCTCTGGCTGTGGTACGCGTGAGCGGCAGTGGAAGCATAGATATCTGCAGCAAAATCTTCACCCCGGCCTCGGGGAAAATAAAGCTATCCGGATTACCCGGGAACAGCGTTGTTTTCGGTGAAATAAAGGAATCAGGAAATGTCGTTGACGAGGTTCTCCTGACACTCTTCAGGGCGCCTCACTCCTACACCGGAGAAGACTCTGTGGAGATTTCATGTCACGGGTCCGATTACATAATAAGTAAAATACTCGAGCTGCTGGTTCGTAACGGAGCCCTTCCTGCAAGACCGGGTGAGTTCACCATGCGGGCTTTTATGAACGGAAAAATGGATCTTTCGCAGGCAGAGGCAGTTGCCGACCTGGTTGCCTGCTCCTCCGAAGCTGCTCACCGCATAGCGATAAACCAGCTTAAAGGAGGATTCTCAGATAGCATCAGGCAGTTGAGAAACGAACTTCTTCAGTTTGCCTCCCTGATTGAACTGGAACTCGATTTCGGGGAGGAAGATGTTGAGTTTGCCGACAGAAAAGAGCTTCTGGCGCTGGTGAGTAAAATAAGAACAATGGCAGATTCCCTTGCATCCTCATTTATTACCGGTAACGCAATAAAAAACGGCATCCCTGTGGTTATTACAGGCAAACCAAACGCCGGCAAATCAACCCTGCTCAACGCCCTCCTGATGGAAGAAAAGGCCATAGTATCAGATATTCCCGGCACTACCAGGGATGCAATAGAAGATACGATTATCATCGACGGAATAAGATACAGGTTTATTGATACGGCGGGACTGAGACACACCGAAGACAGAGTTGAGATGCTCGGAATAAAAAAAACTCATGAAAAAATAAATCTCTCAGAGGTAGTGATATTGGTCGATGAAGCGACATGTGATCCGGATGAAATTAACCAAAGGATATCAGGGCTGAGGGAATTAACCGGAAACAAAAGCAAAAAACTGATCATTGCGCTCAATAAAACAGACCTGTTTCCCGAACTTAACAGGGAAGAACTAAGAGAAAAAATAAAACTAAATGATAACGAATCCCTCATTTTTCTTTCAGCAAAGGAGAAGACCGGACTTGAATTACTGAAGGATGAACTGGGAAAAACCGTTGAAAAGAAAAGGTTGAGTTCCGGTGATGTAATAATCACAAATATAAGGCATTATGATGCACTGTCAAATGTAGGCGAGACTCTCCGCAGGGTGGAAAGCGGTTTAAAGGAGGGCATTCCCGGTGATCTTCTGGCCGTCGACGTAAGACATGCCATACACTATCTCGGTGAAATAACCGGAGAGATAACTTCTGATGAGATTCTCGGTTACATATTTAAAAACTTCTGTATAGGTAAGTAATAAGATAATAGCAGGAAATAAACAATCAAACACCATGAATACCAGGCATATTAGTTTCGACATCCTTGAACGTTTTGTCAGGGAAATTTTTATCAGATCCGGTGTTCCGGAAGATGATGCTGCAATTGCAACTGATGTTTTGCTGCAGGCCGATAAACTCGGTATTGACTCGCACGGAGTCAACAGGCTGAAGCTGATTTACCTCGACAGACTGAAGGAGGGCATCCAGCTCCCGGTCACCAATTTTGAGATTGTAAGAGAGGGGCCGACCACTGCAGTGGTTGACGGCCATCATGGAATGGGCCAGGTAATCGGATACAGGTCGATGCAGCTTGCAATTGACAAGGCGAAACAATATGGCATGGGTATGGTTGCAGTCAGAAATTCAACACATTACGGAATAGCGGGCTACTATTCGCTTATGGCCGTAAAGCAGAATATGATCGGTATTACGGGTACCAATGCCAGACCATCAACAGCACCCACATTCGGGGTTGAGAATATGCTCGGGACAAATCCCCTCACTTTCGGGATCCCTTCCGATGAGGAATTTCCGTTCCTGCTCGATTGTGCAACCTCGGTGACACAGAGAGGAAAGATCGAGCTGTATGCGCGCGAAGACAAGAAGATGCCTGAGGGCTGGGTTATTGATGAAACAGGCGGAACAAAAACTGATCCAAAGGCGGCAGTATCAGATCTGATTGCCGGAAGAGCCGCCCTTACACCACTGGGCGGAATAGGCGAAGAGACAGCCGGCTACAAGGGTTATGGTTATTCCACGGTAGTCGAAATACTCTCTTCCGCCCTCCAGCAGGGCTCATACCTTAAAATGCTGCTTGGATTCCGTGACGGAAAGAAAGTCCCGTACTCACTCGGACATTTCTTTATTGCAATAGATATCGCGGCATTTGCCGATCCGGAGGACTTTAAAAAAACCACAGGCAATATCCTGAGGGAATTAAGGAATTCGAAAAAGATGCCCGGAGCGGAAAGAATCTACACTGCCGGCGAAAAGGAATATTACCACTGGCTTGAAAGAAAAGACAAAGGCGTGCCTTTTAGTCCTGACCTGCTAAGGGAATTCAGGGAATTATGCACCAGTTACGATATGCAGGAATACCTGGCTTATTTTCAGTAGAACCAAAAATTAAAATAAGACTATCTAAGATCTTGTTAAATAATTTCTTATATTCTATTTAATATTCAGGGATGTACATATTTTCCCCTGTACTCTCTCTTAAGGAGTTTTGATGCTTCGGGGTTATTAAGGATAGTTTTTTTCTGCCTGTCCCATTTCACGACTGTCCCGGTGTAATATGAAATCATGGCCAGTTGTACAGAAGCGGTCGACATGAATGCATCATCGGGGGTGCAGGTTATCAGATCCCTGTTTCCCGTCTTAACGGCATCGACGAAACCCCTTACATGAATATCCTGCATATCGGGCGAGCGCAGCGGTATATCTTCACGTTTGGCATCACGTCCTGCAGGAAAGATCACAACCCTGTTGTCGTCGGCAAACAGAGTGCCTTTCTCGCCGTGGAAGAAAATACCGTTATTGAACTCCCTCGAAACATCCCCTGTACCGTACAGACGGTGCTGCCAGACCACGGGAGCTTTTCCGAACTTCATATGGGCAGTAAGGGTATCGGGGGTGGTTATTTTGCCCTTAAGGGCGTATATTCCGCCCGTGGCATAGAATTCATCCGGCATCTCCTCTCCCATTATTTTCCTGATTGCATCAATATGGTGTATCCCCCAGTCAACCAGGTGGCCGTTACCATATTCCTTTTCAAGTCTCCATGCCTTATGCCCGATATTCGGCCTGTAATCAAGCTTTGGAGCAGGTCCGCACCACTCTTCCCAGTCGAGTGAAGCTGGCGGCGGCTGGATGGTTGTATCCTGGGGACCCGGATCATAGTTTATCTGGGCAACAATCTGCCTCACCTCTCCGATAGTACCTCCCTCAATAAGTTCCTTTGCCTTCGGATAAGCCTTGCTCTGCCTGCGCTGAAAACCGACCTGAACAATGTTCCCGGCCTGCTTCCAGGCATTAACCATTGCAATACCCTCCATTATATCGTATGACAAAGGTTTTTCACAATAGATGCTTAATCCTTTTTTGCAGGCCGCGATAAACTGGAGCGCATGCCAGTGAGGCATAGTGCCGATAATCACAGCATCCAGGTCTTTCATTTCCAGCAGTTCCCGGTAGTATTTGAAGGTCTTTGGCCTGGAACCCTGCACCTTCTCTATCTCATCAGCGCTCTGTTTCAGATGATCAGTGTCAACGTCGCATATGCCTGCCATTTCAACGCTGCCTGTCTTCAGTGCAGCATTTGTTACCACCATTCCGTACCATCCGGCACCTATCAGACCAACCCTTATCTTCCTCTCTTCCCTGAGCCCCGGCAGATAAAAGGGTGAAGCCATGGCAGCTGTCCCCATGGCTGTAATTCCAATGAACTTTCTTCTTTTCATGGCGATGGGTTTTATAATTGTATAAATATATATCAAGTTTGCAATAATTGATAGAAGTGCCGGTTTATTTTGGCTCATAATGCTATTTTTGCATATGCCTTTAAGTAAACGCAAACCCTCGCTTCTTTTTACCGATGCCCTTAAATTGAAGCGTCCGGCCGCATTCAATGTAATGGTTAAGCCAATAGGGTCGGTATGCAACCTTAACTGCACCTATTGCTATTACCTCGAAAAGAAGAAATTGTATACAGGAATTGAAAGCTTCAGAATGCCGGATAATATCCTGGAAGAATACACAAAACAGTATATTGAGGCAAATGAGGTGCCTGTTGTCACTTTTACGTGGCAGGGCGGGGAACCCACCCTGATGGGTCTCGATTTTTTCAGAAAGGCCGTTGGTTACCAGAAAAAATACGCAGGTGGAAAAAGAATTGAAAATGCCTTCCAGACAAACGGTACCATGCTAAATGATGAATGGTGTAAATTCTTTAAGGACAATAATATACTTGTAGGCATCTCAATCGACGGTGCAGAGCATAATCACGATCATTTCCGTAAAACTTCATCCGGCGCACCCACCTTTCGGAAGGTAATAAAAGGCATTGAATTGCTTCAGAAGAACAGGGTGGAATTTAATACCCTCAGTGTGGTAAACAGTTACAATGTGCACTTCGCATCCGAGACCTACAGGTTTCTTAAGAGCATCGGCAGCGTATTCATGCAATTTCTGCCTGTGGTGGAGCGCATTGCAGAGGATCTGCCCGAAGACATGTTAAAACTTGTATCGTACGATTACAATGGATCTGCCCCATTAGCCGGCTGGTCGGTAAACGGAAAAGATTACGGAAATTTCCTGATTACAATTTTTGATGAATGGGTCCGTAATGATGTCGCAAAATATTACGTCCAGATTTTTGATTCGA
>JARKQN010000032.1 GCA_029974835.1 Bacteroidales bacterium | reverse complement strand
ATCTGTGAATAGTCGGCCGACAGAAAAATATGCCCGTCGGCCGGAATAAAAGCTTTTCTTATCTCCCTGCCTCTCTCATCGCGCACCGGAATATTCTGGAGATTGGGATTGTTTGAGCTGAGCCGGCCGGTTGAGGCCACGGCCTGGTTGAATGATGTGTGTATCCTGCCGGTTTCGGGGTTTATAAGTTCAGGCAATGCCTCCACATAGGTTGAAAGCAGTTTTTTCAAACCCCTGTATTCCAACACCTTCTCAACTACGGGATGCCTGTTCACCAGCCTTTGCAGGATTTCTTCGTTTGTAACAAACTGTCTTGTTTTAGTAAGTCTGGCATTCGGGTCGATCTTCAATCTTAAGAACAAAATGTCTCCGAGCTGTTTTGGAGAGGAGATGTTAAATTCGGTACCCGCCAGGCTGTATATCTCTTTTTCAAGTCTGATAATATCTTCTCTCAGGTCTCCGGCTATTGCCTTAAGGCTTTCCAGGTTCAGTCTCACCCCGTTTCTCTCCATCGAGGCAAGCACACGTATCAGCGGCATCTCGATTGATGAGGCAAGATTGATCATGTCTTCCCTGACCAGTCTTGGTTCAAAAATCATCTTAAGCCGGTAGGTAACATCCGCATCTTCTACCGCATATTCGAGAAGCTTGTCCTGTGGAACCGATCTCATGGTCTTCTGGTTGCGGCCTTTTTCCCCGATAAGACTTTCTATGCTGACCGGAGTGTACGAAAGGTATGTCTCGGCCAGGAAGTCCATATTGTGACGCATGTCGGGTTCAAGCAGGTAATGGGCAATCATTGTGTCGAAAAGCTCTCCTTTTACTTCAATGCCGTAACCTGCAAGAACCTGAATGTCGAACTTCAGATTCTGCCCTACTTTTCTTATGGCTTCATTTTCAAAGACAGGCTTCAGTTTCTGAACTATTTCGCGTGTCTCCTCCTGTGATTCAGGGAACCAGACCATGTATCCTGTGCCGGGCTCCCACGAGAAGGAGATAGCAACCAGTTCCGACTCGAGAGGGTTAAGACTTGTTGTCTCTGTGTCAAAACAGAACTCTTCCAGGACAAGAAGTTTCTTAACAAGGTCTCCGACAGATTCTTTTTCAACGAGAATATAGTTGTGCGGAACAGAATTGATATTTAGCCTGTTCCCGTATATGTTTGTTTCCTTTTCTCCGAAAAGCAACCCCTGTTCGGGGCCGGATGCCCCGGCCCGGATTGTTTCATTGGTTGCCGTTTTATTCGCCTCCTGGTTATCCTGCAGGTACCTGCCTGCAGCAGTTCTGAATTCAAGTTCTGTAAAAAGAGCCTTCAGTTTTTCCGCATCGGTTTTTTTTGATTCAAGAACAGCCTCATCCAGTTGAACAGGTGCGTTTTTTTCAATCGTTGCAAGTTTTTTTGACAGGAGTACCTTTTCTGCATTGGATTCAATGATTTCCCTGGTCCTACCCTGAAGTTTCCCGGTATTCTGCAAAAGATTTTCAATGGTTCCGAACTCTGCTATCAGCTTCATGGCCGTTTTTGGTCCAATTCCCGGGGCTCCCGGTATATTGTCGGATGCATCTCCCATCAGCCCCAGAATATCAATAACCTGTTCGGGATGTTTTATGCCAAACTCCTTTGTAACCTCATCAACCCCCCAGATAACAGATTCATTGCCTGCCCGTGATGGTTTATACATGAAAATATTTTCTTCTACCAGCTGGGCAAAGTCTTTGTCGGGTGTCATCATATAAGTCATAAAACCTTTTTCTGAGGCCCTTTTTGCAAGTGTTCCGATTACATCATCAGCCTCAAACCCGGGGCATTCAATTACAGGTATTCTGAAAGCTTCGAGCATCCTTTTTATATAGGGGACCGATTTCCTGATATCCTCGGGAGTTTCGTCGCGTGTGGCCTTATATTCAGGAAACATTTTATGTCTGAAGGTGGGTTCAGGAGTATCGAAAACCACCGCAATGTGTGTGGGTTTTTGTTTCTGAAGAACCTCTTCAAGGGTGAGAAGAAATCCGAATATGGCTGAGGTGTTCATCCCCCCGGAAGTAATCCTGGGGTTCCTGATAAATGCATAATACGATCTGAAAATAAGTGCATACGCATCAAGCAGGAACAGTTTTTTTTCAGAAGAGCTTGTCATAATGTTCAGCATTTACCCGATGTTTCATTCAGGAGTTATCTTCGGCAAACCATTCGGCGTATGATTTGGCTGTTTCGTAAAGCCTGAGGCTGTGGAGAATCACGCCTTCCGGCAGACTGCCTGCAATTCTTGCCGCAAAGTCGGCAACAAGATTTTCACATGTGGGCTGGTAATCAACAACAACCATATTTCCAAACGCCCTGCTGAGCAATTCCATGTTTTTCCCGGCATAATTCCTGCTTACCGCAACAGAGTGGTCAAAAACATTGATGATTTTTTCCATCACTACTTTTTTCAGATCGCCGAAATCAATCACCATACCTAATTTGGGATTAAGGCTGTCAGACACAGGAAATCCCTTAACTGTAACATACAGTCTGTACGAATGCCCGTGAACATTACGGCATGGTCCGTCGTAGCCCTCAAGCACATGGGCCATTTCGAATGTAAATTCCCTTGTTAATCTTATTAGTTGTGTCATTATCAGCAATAAATGAACAACAAAAATAGCTATAATGTTTGAGATTGGTCATATCTGCATTTTACAGAAATTCAGGCATAATAATCATATTTAGCAATTTCAGACATAAAATATGAATACCTTTGACGAACAATATCATTAAAATGGATAACGGCGACAGGAATCACACCATACCGTCACTTTTCAGGGAAACTGTAAGAAGAGCCGGTAATAAAAATGCAATGGCTTACGCAGGGGAGATACCCATTACATGGAGCCAGGCAGATACACACGTACAAGCCCTTATGGCACTGCTTGAAAAAGCAGGGATACAACCGGGCGACAGGGTGGTTTTGCTGAGTACAAATATGCCCAATTGGGGAATAGCTTATTTTGCAATAGTATCTTCGGGAGCGGTGGTGGTTCCGGTTCTTCCGGATTTTACAACGGGTGAAATATTGAATGTGATTGATCATTCAGGTGCTTCTGCGCTTTTTGTTTCATCATCTCTCTATCCAAAAGTGGAAGAAAACAGGGAGAAACTTCCCGCAACAATCATTATGACTGACGATTTTTCGGTGGTAAGATCAAAACGTGAAGGATTGTCACTTGATCCGGCGGCAAAGCCAGCAAGAGAGTATAACGTTTTACCGGATGACCTTGCCGCAATAATATATACATCCGGCACCACCGGTAAGTCAAAGGGGGTAATGCTCACACACGAGAACATTACATTCAACGCTCTTAAGGGCAGAAAGATTCATTATCTTGATGAGAATGACAGGTTTTTGTCTGTTCTCCCCCTTTCGCACACCTACGAAAACACGCTGGGGCTTATTCTGCCGATGTTGTGCGGTTCATGTATTTATTATCTCCGCAAACCGCCGTCCCCGGCAATTCTTCTTCCTGCACTGGCCCAGATAAAGCCGACCGCGATGCTTACCGTTCCTCTTATCATTGAAAAAATCTACTTCAACAAGATTCTGCCATCATTCGGCAAAAATGCCCTTTTAAGGAAACTATACAGCAAACCGTTTTTCAGGAAGAGACTTAATGCAATTGCAGGCAAAAAACTCCGTAAGACATTCGGAGGCTGCCTCAGGTTCTATGGTATCGGAGGAGCGAAGCTGAAAAGAAATGTTGAAGAGTTTCTCAGGGAAGCGCACTTCCCATATGCGATAGGTTACGGACTTACCGAGACTTCCCCTCTTCTTGCCGGTTGCGGACCTTCGAATACATTGCTTGAATCGACCGGGCCCGCCATAGAAGGCATTGAACTTATTATTCACAATCCCGACCCCGAAACCGGTGAAGGGGAAATCTGGGCAAGAGGTCCGAATGTAATGAAAGGTTATTACAGGGAGCCCGAACTCACCGCTGAAGTTCTGACCGAAGACGGATGGTTCAGAACCGGAGACCTGGGCCGTTTTGATGAATCAGGAAACCTGTTCATCAAAGGCAGGCTTAAAAATATGATAGTAGGTTCGAGCGGGGAAAACATATACCCCGAAGAAATAGAATCTATCATCAACAATTTTGAATTCGTCAACGAATCGATTGTGGTTGAGCAGAAAGGACGTCTGGTGGCACTGGTACATCTGAACATGGAGGAACTGGAAAAGAAATACCAGCACCTAAAAAATGACCTTGAAGCAAAAATCGAGGAATTAAAATCGGATCTTAAAAACTATGTAAATTCAAAAGTAAACAGGTTCAGCCAGATAAGCAGGGTTGATCACCACGAAACCCCCTTCCAGAAAACTGCAACACAGAAAATAAAAAGATTTCTTTACAAAGAAAAAGAAGCCCCAAAATTGGGCTTCCCGACAATAAACTCACAATAAAAAGACAGGATAATATTACCTGGAGAGAGCCTCCCTGTAACGTTTTTCAACATCCTGCCAGTTTACCACATTCCAGAACGAGTCGACATATTCGGCTCTCCTGTTCTGGTATTTCAGATAATAGGCATGCTCCCAGACATCAAGCGCCAGAACCGGTTTGCCCTTGATCGGTGAAAGATCCATCAGCGGGTTATCCTGGTTGGGACTGCTGCCTATCGCCAGCTTTTTATCAGGCGTAAGATAAAGCCAGGCCCAGCCACTCCCAAAACGGGTCTTGGCGGCATTGCCAAACAGTTCCTTAAACTTATCGAACGATCCGAACGCGGCTTCAAGTGCTTTTACCATTTCGGATGACGGAGTGGCCAGACCTTTGGCCATGTTGTTCCAGAAAAGAAGATGGTTATAATAACCACCGCCGTTGTTTCTGACCGCATCCGGATAACCGGACATACCACTGAAAATCTGTTCGATTGTCATGTTTGCAGCTGGAGTGTCTTTAACCGCTGCAACAAAATTGTTGAAGTAAGCCCTGTGATGCTTGTCGTAATGCAGCTCCATAGTCCTTGCATCGATGTAAGGCTCAAGCGCATCATAAGCATAAGGAAGATCAGGGAATAAAAATCCTTTGGTGTTCTGTTCCATAATGTTATAGTTTTTTATGCCGCTGCCAAACGCTCCCCCGGTAAATATCAGGGCTGCTGTTCCGGCTCCGGCTGATTTAACAAAATTCCTTCTGTCCATTTTAATCAAGTTTCAAAATAAACAGCAGCAGATCAAAATTGTTCAAAAAGGAAAAACATTAATTTTGTAATTACACAATAATCAATCTTCTGACTCGTTTGTTAAATATCCGAAAAATAAATCGTTTTGCCATGAAAAAGTATTCTATTCCGGTACTGCTTGTTGCATTGCTTATTCCCTTCTTCCAGGGTTGCGAAAAGAAAGGGAACCCTCCTGTTGTACCGCCTGAGGGAACCATGATAATTGATTTCTCCAATTTCACAGATGGGTCAAAATCGGCATACTCCCTGCCCGGGTTAAAGGGTGCAAATGATGTCAATTATTCAGTTGCAAAAACTGTTGCAGGGGTCTGGAACTCTCTTCTTTTTGTTAACCTCGCCATTCCGGTGGCAGCTTTCCGGAAAGCCATTGAAAACAAACCTTCGTACCTCGATAATAAAAAATGGCAGTGGAAATATACCGTAAACGTACTGTCTGCCACATATACGGCACGGCTTACCGGCCAGATTACCTCAGCTAACGTCAAATGGGAAATGTATATCTCGCGCGAAGGGGTCGGCGGCTTCCCGGAGTTTCTTTGGTTCGAAGGAACATCCGCCCTCGATGGGAAGAGCGGACAGTGGATACTGAACGAAAGCAGGGAGGCCCAGGTCCCCATGCTGCAGATCGACTGGCAGATAACCGGAACAGACGTGGGCTCGGTAAAATATACTTATATCAAAACCGGAAGTCCGTTTAAGGACAGCTATATTCAATATGGCCTGACCACGGGAGCTTACAATGCCTTTTATGAAGTCCATTTCTACGAATCAACCTCTTATATGCGGTTTGTGGATGTAAACATCGAATGGAGCACCTCAGGTCATAACGGCAGAGTAAAGGCGCAGGATTATTTCGGCGACACTGCCTGGCATTGCTGGGATGGCAACGGCAATGATATTACCTGCCCCTGATCAATACAGAGACCTGCTTAATTTCATTCAGCCTCTGAAGCTCAGAATGCCGCTTCACCCGGCGGCTTTCTGAAAATCACCGTGAATGTCTCCGCGGGAAGAAATGGTTTATGACATAACTTCAAACTTCCGCGATGAGGAACTTATTCCGATTTCTTTTTTACTTTTGGGCCGGAAAAAACCAGACATGAGAATTTCACCGGGGAAAAGCGCAATTCTGTTCATTCTTCTGATACTGATTGCTGATCAGGCTCTGAAAATATGGATAAAAACCACAATGGTAATCGGGCAGGAAATTCCGTTGCTGGGACAATACGGTATGCTGCATTTTATCGAAAACAACGGGATGGCTTTCGGAATGGAAATAGGAGGAAGAACCGGTAAGGTGCTGCTGAGCCTTTTCAGGATGATTGCAATTGCAGCCATTTCATGGTACCTGGTCACTCTCATCAGGAAAAATGCATCTACCGCCCTTATCCTTGCTATCAGTGCTATTCTGGCCGGTGCGGCCGGGAATCTGATTGACAGTGCTTTTTATGGAATGATTTTCAGCGAAAGCACCTTTACAAAAGTGGCGGTATTATTTCCTCCGGAAGGAGGATATTCATCATTCCTTCACGGAAAGGTAGTTGACATGTTTTATTTCCCCATAATTAATACAACCTGGCCCGACTGGTCACCGATTAAGCCGGGACAACAGTTTATTTTTTTCAGGCCGGTATTTAATATTTCGGATGCAGCCATTACCTGCGGAGTATTTTCGATCCTTCTTTTTCAGAAGAAAATGTTCCGTAACCTTTCCTGAAAATTATATCCTGCAGCAATTTCTTACACAATCGAGCAGTGCGCTGAGAGTCTCGTGCTTCAGGGAATAATAAATGTTTTTTCCCTCCCTCCTTGCCGTCAGAACTCCTTTATCTTTCATAATACCAAGGTGATGTGATGCCGTGGCCTGTTCAATACCGAGCTGTTTCTGTATCTCTGTTACGGTAAGCCTTCCCCCCTCTTCGAGTTTCTCAATTATCCCGATCCTCACAGGATGAGCAATCGCCTTCATCATACCTGCCGCCTTTTCCAGATTCTCAGGTGTAAGATGTACTTGTTCCATAATAAAATTTTCCTGTACAAAAATATTTAAATATCTATATTGATTGCATATTTGTTTCCACTTGCGGTTAAAATAGATGTTACTCTGTTTAACACTGCTGTTTTTTTTGTAAGTTTGGCTCTGAACTTACAGCCTGATGTCATCCCTCTCGGAAATAAAGAAACCCGTTGAAAAGGAAATGATTCTTTTTGAGGAATACTTCAACAGGTCCTTTAAGAGCGATGTCCCCCTGCTGAAAATAATACTTAACTACATATTCAGGCGAAAGGGCAAGCAGATGCGGCCCCTTCTTGTTTTACTCTCTGCAAAGCTTAACGGGGAGGTGAACGAGGCAACCTATGTTGCTGCCACTCTCATCGAACTGCTCCATACAGCCTCCCTGGTTCATGATGATGTGGTTGACGATGCCAGGGAAAGAAGAGGAGCATTGTCAATCAACGCCCTGTGGAATTCCAAAATTGCAGTTCTTACAGGTGATTACATGCTTGCCACCGGACTGCTGGTCAGCGTTGAAAAAAAAAGGTATGAGATGCTTGAAATTGTATCTGAAGCTGTCAGGTCAATGAGCCAGGGAGAGCTGCTTCAGCTTCAGAAGGCCAGAAAAATGAACATTCAGGAAGCCGATTACTTTAAGATAATCCGTTCCAAAACGGCAGCACTTATAGCTGCATGCACAGCCTGCGGTGCAATTTCCGTAACCGACAACCCGGAGATAATTGCTTCGATGAAGCAAATGGGAGAGGAGATCGGCATAGCTTTCCAGATAAAAGATGACATCCTCGACTATGAAGGAAACAGCCTTACGGGCAAACTGAAGGGTAATGACATAAAGGAGAGAAAAATAACCCTTCCGCTGATATACGCACTTGAAAATTCATCCTTCCTTACGAGGAGAAAAATCCTGCATATTGTAAGGAAAAGAAACAAGACAAATGAGGAAACCGGTCAGGTGATAAAATTTGTTCAGGAAAACAGGGGCATCGAATACGCCCTTGAGAAAATGAATCATTACCGCGACAGGGCTCTCGCTCATCTGCAGTCTTATCCTCCCTCGGATGTCAGAAATTCTCTTCGCGAATTTGTCAGATATACTGTTTCAAGAGAGAGTTGAAACCCGGGTTATTTGCTTTCCGCTTCATCACCTCAGCAGGTAGGCAATAGAAACCCCAAGATAATTTCCAACCGCATAACCAACAATTCCCACTATAAGACCCGTAAGTATAACATCCCGATTCTTCAATGCGCCTGCTACAAGAGGAACAAACGGCGGTGAACATATCAGGGCGCTCCCGGAAATAATAACCGTATCGGCATCTATTTTAAAGAATCTGGCAAGAAAGGCGTGCAGTAAATGAGAACCGAACATTGCAAGACCAACGTACCAGAAAAGGTCAAAAGAGATATTTACAAGCTTCCGGATATCAGCCATTGAAGATACCACCAGTGAGAATATCAGAATAAAATACATTCCCGTCTGGAAGGTCTTCTGGATGTTCTTAATCCTGGGTACAAAAGATGCCGCTATTCCCAGGGTCGTTATCAGAAGTATGGTGGCTGCCGTTGAAAAGTCGGCTGGAAACAACATGCTGACACCATAACTTACGGCAAAAATTAGCACCGACAAACCGAAAGCTCCCAGAACCGGCAGCAACGTCTTTTTCCTGAAATAACCGTCATAGGATTCAAATTCTCCTTCAATACTGCTTTCGGCAACTGTCACGCTGCCCGTATCAGGCTTCCTGAAAGGAGGAAGCCACATCAGAAACACACGCTGGCCGACAGACAAAATAAAAATCAGGTAAATTGCACCCAGGGCAACTTCATATGTGTGAGTCATAAGATATAATTCATTATCCACATTCAGGGCAGTTTTCATGGCGGCCATATTCGGCGTTCCTCCCGTGTATACCGCACTAAGCATACCAGCTACTTTCCATGAATCGGGTATCGAGTCCTTAAAAATCCAGTATCCTATAAATATAAAAAGCACCACAGTGAAAAGCCCAAGCAATAATGAACTGATTGTCGATCCGGCCATTTTGAGCCACTTTTTGACATCCATCGAAAAGAGAATAAGCGGAAGGGCAAGAGGAACAGCCAGCTTGGTGAACCAGTCCTGGTAAACTTCAGCACCGGCAGGCAGAAGGCCGAGATTGCCAACCAGGGCGCCAAGAATATAACAGATTAAAACGCCCCCAAGCTTTCTTACCATCTTAAACTTCTGCTCAAGAATAATTACTATTATCGGGGTAACAACAAAAAAAACAAGCATAAGGACAATCCTGACGTTCATATCTTTTTTTAATTACAAATGATTGCTAATAAAACTTTTCCGGCCACTGGGCATTAAAGAAATGAAAAAAAAACTGGTTTTGTGTATTTTGTCTTAATTTTACGTATTTATACTTACTTTGGCGGATTAATTTTATATTTTCGGTTATGGTAACAATAAAACAAATAGCAGATTTCCTTGAAACAGGACCGGTGGCTGTTGCCGGTGTATCGAGAAACCCTAAAAAGTTTGGCTACACCGCCTTTAAAGAATTGAAGGAAAAAGGGCTGAATGTTATTCCGGTGAATCCGGAGGCAGATGAAATTCTTGGAATAAAGGCATATAACCGGATTTCAGATCTCCCCCCGGATGTAAAATCACTTCTTGTGCTCACGAAAAAGGATAAAACCGAAAAGGTAGTAAAAGAGGCCCTTGAAAAAGGGATAAACAATATCTGGATACAACAGATGTCGGACAGCAAACCTGCACTGAATGAACTTGAGGGTAAAAACGTAAATCTTATCACCGGAGAATGCATTCTGATGCATTACAAACCTCACAGTATTCATAAATTTCACAGACTTTTGAGGAAAATCTTCGGAAGCCTGCCTAAATAACAGATTAAAAAGAAATTTCAGTCTTTAATGCATTCATTGAAAGGAAACTACGATTTCTGCCTTGAATTCAGGGTCCGCGATTATGAATGTGACCTCCAGGGAATTGTTAATAATGCCAATTACCAGCACTACCTTGAACATGCCAGGCATGAATACCTTGTCTCTAAAGGCGTCAGCTTTTCCGACCTTCACGATGCCGGTCTCGACCTTGTAGTCGTAAGGGTGGAGATCGACTATAAATATCCGCTCAGAAGCAGGGATACATTTATGGTTTGCCTGAACGTTAAGCGAAAAGGAAATGTAAGAATAGTTTTTGAACAGGATATTTTCAGGCTTCCCGACCTTAAACATATTGCCAGTGGAATCGTTACGGGTGCCGGAATGCGAAACGGAAGACCTGTTTCGCCTGAAGAAGTCATCAGCAGACTCGGATTGGTATAACTTTAATTCCGGTGCTGGTGCATCTGTTTAAATCCTGGCCCGTCTTTTATTCATCATTATAAAATCCGGTAAAAATGAAAAAAATAGTTTCTTCCTGTCGTTTCGCATTGCTTATTGCGGCTTTTGCCCTGTTATCACAATTTGCCTTATGCCAGACAATTGAAGGCGACTGGCACGGAGCTGCAAGCATTCAGGGAATCAGCCTCCGGCTTTCCATACATGTCAAAGCCATTCCCGGGGGATATTCCTCTGCCTGGGACAGTCCTGATCAGGGAGCTATGAACATTCCGTCAAGTACAACAACTTTTGATTACCCTGATTTCTCCTTCACCCACGCCGGAGCCGGGCTAAGGTATGCCGGCAAAGTGACGCCCGATTATTCTGCAATTGAAGGTATGATATATCAGGGGGGCAGACAATTCCCCGTTACCTTCACCCGTAAGCCTGTACCTCCTGCTCCGGGCAGCCGGGCAGCTCTTATGGAAAAATATGAAAAGAAAGAAACCTATATCACCATGCGGGACGGGGTAAGGCTGTTTACTTCAATATATTATCCCAGAGATGTTTCTGTAAAGCATCCAATTCTTCTTAACCGCACCCCCTATAACATTGAGCCGGGCGGACCCCAAAACTTTAACTATTTCATGCAGGCATATTCCCGTTATGCCGACGCCGGCTACATAATGGTTTTTCAGGATGTAAGAGGAAAATACATGAGTGAAGGCGTATTTGAGGATATCAGACCTGTGATCCCGGTTAAGAAAAATGAAAAGGATACCGATGAAACGACAGATACATGGGATACGGTGGACTGGCTTATTAAAAACGTGCCGGGGAATAACGGGCGAGTCGGCATTTTCGGAATTTCATACCCCGGGTTTTATTCGACCATGGGTGCCATCAATGCCCATCCGGCTGTAAAGGCAGTATCGCCCCAGGCTCCGGTGACAGCATGGTTTACAGGTGATGATTTTCACCATAACGGGGCATTTTTCCTGCTCGACTGTTTCAGCTTTTTCTACAGTAACGGACATCAGCACCGGTCACCTTCCCGCAGTGGATTCAGCAGTTTCCGCTGGCCGGTTCCTGATAATTATGAATTCTTCCTCTCCCTCGGACCCATCAGAAATATTTCACCCAAATACTTCGGCGACAGTGTCAAATTCTGGAATGATGCATTCGCTCATCCCGACTACGACGAATTCTGGAAGGCCAGGGATCCGAGACAGTACCTGAAGAACACCACCCCCGCAGTTATGACTGTAGGAGGCTGGTTTGATGCCGAAGATCTTTACGGAACCATCCATACTTACAAGGCATTTGAAGAACAGAATCCCAAAAGCCTGACAAATATCTTTGTAATGGGACCCTGGTTCCACAGTCAGTGGGCTACGGGTAAAGCCGAAAACCTGGGTAATATTTACTGGGGGCTTGATGCCAATGAGAAATTTTTTGACCTCGAAAAGAGATTTTTCGATTACCATCTTAAAGGAGAAGGCGATGGAAGATTTTCTGAGGCAACTATTTTTATCACTGGTTCAAATAAATGGGAAGAATTTGATGCCTGGCCTCCCGTAAACACCACTGAAAGGAAGCTGTACCTGATGCCGGGAGGTAAAATATCATTTTCCCCCCCATCCCAAAAGACAAGCTTTGATGAATATGTCTCTGACCCTTCAAAACCGGTACCCTATACCGAGGATGTCCATGCATCCCGAACCGCCGAATATATGACCGACGACCAGAGGTTTGCCGCCCGCAGACCGGATGTAATGGTATACCAGACAGATATTTTAAATGAAGATATTACCATGACCGGACCCCTTACTGCAGACCTCTTTGTTTCAACCAGCGGAACAGATGCCGATTATGTAGTAAAACTTATTGACGTATTTCCCCCCGACACCGGCACCCCTTCGGATAAAGAGATAAAAGTGCCTTTAGGCGGCTACCAGATGCTCGTAAGAGGCGAAATATTCAGGGGAAGATATCGTAACAGTTTTGAAAAGCCCGAGCCTTTTAAACCCGGTGTGGTTACAGAGGTAAAATATGATATTCCGGATGTTGCCCACACATTCAGAAAAGGCCACAGGATTATGATACAGATCCAGAATTCCTGGTTTCCGCTGGCCGACAGAAATCCGCAGAAATTTGTCAATATCTATAAATGCAGCGAAGAGGATTTCTCGAAAGCCACACACAGGATTTATCACGATTCTACATATCCTTCAAATCTGAAGGTTCTGGTATTAAATCCATAAAAGAAACATACTAACCGACTCCGTTCTGGCTTACGCGTTACGGTTATGATAATTGCATCATCGTAATCTGTCTGTGATGTTAATTCATTATCTTTAACCCCGTTATAAAATGATATTAAATATGAAATCATCGAAGTTATCCAGGAGGAAGTTTCTGTCGATTTCTGCTGCCGGAGCAGGAACCCTGCTGCTTGGAAAAGAGCTACTGGCAACATCAGAAATCCCTGCCGCCGGAGTCGATCCGCTTAAAATGATAAGTCTGGGAAAAACCGGAATAAAAACCACCCTCCTTGGACTGGGGACAGGTTACAATGGTTTTAACCGGTCATCAAATATCACCAGAGCAGGTGTCGCTGAAAACGTAATACGTTCGGCCTACGAAAAAGGGATTCGGTTTTTTGATTGTGCAGATGCCTACGGCACCCATCCTTATACCAGGTCCGCGCTTAAAGACTTTCCCCGGGAATCGTACGTTATCGGTACAAAAATCTGGACACAGCGCGGAGGAATTCCCGAGCCCGACAGACCAGATGCTGCCACAGTAGTCGATCGGTTCAGAAAGGAACTCGATACCGACTTCATCGATCTGGTGCAGATTCATTTCATGACCTCCCCTACGTGGACCGACGAACAAAAGAAATACATGGATGACCTGGAAACACTGAAAGCAAAAAAAATAATTAAGGCACACGGGGTCTCGGTTCATTCCCTTGATGCACTTAAACTGGCCGCCGCGTCTCCCTGGGTGGATGTAGTCCATGTAAGGATTAATCCGTTCGGTGAAAGCATGGACAGCAGGGATCCGGCTGAAGTAACTCCGGTGATTAAAAAAATCCACGATGCCGGAAAAGGAGTAATAGGAATGAAACTTATAGGAAACGGAAAATTCAGAGATGATTCAGAAAAAATAAATGCATCGATTAAATTTACCATGGGGCTCGGTACGGTGGATCTTATTATCATTGGTTTTGAGAAACCGGAACAGATTGACGACTACATGAGCAGAATGAAAAATACCATAATCTGACTTTAACAATACTTACCATGAAAAGACTTTATATTCCTTTTTCCCTTATTCTTTCTGTCCTTTTTTTGCTGTCGGCTGAATGTCAGCAACCTGAAACGAATCCAATAATCGCCCCGGGGGCAAAGCTGCAGAAGCTTTCAGGGGATTTTTCCTTTACTGAAGGTCCCGCAGCTGATAAAAAAGGCAATGTCTTTTTCACTGATCAGCCCAATGACCGCATAATGGTATGGACTGTGGACGGAAAGCTTGAGACATTTCTTCAGCCCGCGCAAAGAGCCAACGGCCTGTTTTTTGACAAATCCGGAAACCTGTGGGCATGCGCCGAAGATAAAAACAATCTAATCCGGATTTCCCGCGACAAAAAGATTGAGGTGGTTGCGGAAGGGTTTAACGGTGCGCTTTTTAACGGGCCAAATGACGTTTGGGTAGCACCCGACGGAGGAGTTTATTTTACAGATCCGTTTTACAGAAGGAACTGGTGGACACACACTGAAAGACCGCAGGACAAACAGTGCGTTTATTTTATTAAACCCGGGACAAGAACCCCTGTCAGAATTATCGATGACCTTGTTCAACCTAACGGAATCATCGGAACCCCCGACGGTAAAACACTCTTTGTGGCTGACATATCAGGAAGAAAAACCTGGAAATACAAAATCAATCCTGACGGTTCCCTCAGCGACAAGACTCTGTTCTGCAATATGGGATCTGACGGCGTGACGCTGGACAGTAAGGGAAATTTATACCTTACCGGAGGTAACGGCGTAACAGTTTTTGATCCTTCCGGAAACCAGATTCTGACTATTCAGGTTCCTGAAAAATGGACCGCCAATGTCACTTTCGGAGGCAAAGACAGAAAGACATTGTTCATAACAGCTTCAACAGGTCTTTATTCTATCCGGACAAATGTAAAAGGCGCCTATTGACATCAGCAGTTTTTGCCTAACCAATCTTTTTTATATTTTTGACAGCCAGGCCCAATAACGGTCTGGCCTGTAAATGTTACATTTACTTTAAAAATCTGCCCATGACACAGGAAAACTTCATGGTAAAGAGCCTGGGAAAAACAAATATTGTTTCTCCACTGCTTCAGACAGTGCGCAATTACAGCCCACTTTACAAATTTGTCGGGGAAGAGGAAAGAATTCTTTATGATGTTTCCCTCGAGAATTTCAAAAACTGCCTTGAGAAGAAGGAAGAACCTCTCTCCTTTGAAAAGGCAGGACCCAGAGATCATATTTTCTTCGAACCAGCCAAGACAAAAGTAGGTATAGTCACCTGCGGAGGCCTGTGTCCCGGACTGAACAACGTGATCAGAAGTCTTGTTTTTGAGCTTTATTACAGGTATGGCGTTACAAGAATCCTTGGCATCAAATACGGGTATGAAGGACTGGTTGCAAAATACAATCACCCTGTCCTTGAACTGACACCCCAGATGGTAAGCAATATCCATCTGAGCGGGGGAAGTTTTCTTGGCTCCTCAAGGGGCAACCAGGATGTTGGCCAGATTGTTGATACTCTTGAAATACTGAACATCAACATTCTGTTCTGTATTGGCGGAGACGGTACACTCAGAGGCGCCCACGCCATTCATGAGGAGATTTCAAAACGAAAACTTAAAATTGCTGTGGCCGGTATCCCTAAAACAATTGACAACGACATCAGTTTTATCGAGAAATCCTTTGGTTTTGAAACGGCATTCTCGATTGCAAACGACATAATAAGAAATGCGCATAATGAAGCGTCCGGAGCATATAACGGAATTGCACTCGTAAAACTGATGGGAAGGGATTCCGGATTCATTGCGGCCCATGCTGCCCTTGCAATCCAGGAGGTAAACTTTGTCCTGATTCCGGAAATGTCATTCGACCTTTACGGACAGCGGGGTTTCCTTAAAATATTAAGGAAAAGGCTTGAAGAGAGACATCATGCTGTCATTGTGGTTGCCGAAGGGGCCGGACAGGATTTTTTCGATAAGTCGGAACAGGTAAAGGATGCCTCCGGGAACATAAAGCATAAAGACATCGGAGTATATCTTAAGGAAAAAATTTCAGAAGAATTCACCGAAAAGGGGTTCCCTTTTTCAATCAGGTATATTGATCCAAGCTATATTATACGCAGCGCCCCGGCCAATCCGAACGACAGTAAATTCTGCAATCTTCTTGCTCAAAATGCAGTTCATGCAGCCATGGCGGGAAAAACAGATTTTGTCGTGGGCTACTGGAGCAACCTCTTTACCCTTATACCGATTCCCCTGGCAACATCACAGCGTAAGAAAATCGATATCAACGACGAACTCTGGTGGCATGTGCTGGAAGCAACAGGCCAGCCATCTTCCATGAAAAATCCATGATCACATCAATAATTTTTGATCTCGGAAATGTTCTTTTAAACTGGAAACCGGCGGAATACCTTGAACAAAACGGATTTACCGATCCCGGGAAAAGCCTGATACTTTCAGATATCTTCAACAGTCCCGAATGGCTGAAGATTGATAACGGGGATCTTACCGTTGAGGAAGCAATAAAAATTATTTCTGACAGGTCACCTTTGTCTGAAGACAAAATAAGGACCGTATTTGACCTCAGGCTAAAAATCATATTTCCCCTTCATCCGAATACAGATCTTCTCCCTGAGCTTAAAAAAAGGGGGTACAGGCTCTATTATCTTTCCAACTTCCCTGATGACATTTTTGATGAAGTGCAAAAGAAATATTGTTTTTTCCAATATTTCGACGGAGGCAAAATATCTGCACGGCTCAGAGCATCAAAACCCGATGAGAAAATATTCAGGATATTTCTTTCGGCTTATTCTCTTTTGCCATCCGAATGTCTTTTTATTGACGACTCGGATGTCAATGCAGGGGCGGCCGAAAAACTTGGAATAAAAACTATCCACCTCAAAACACCCGGAATGCTTAAATCAGCTCTTGAGAAGAGCCTTGGCATAACATTGGATATTAACTAGTTTTCTCTCCCGGTCTTAAGGATTGTATCAGTACCGCAGCCCTGGCTTTACCTATCAGGTTTTCGAGTGATTTTGTGTCAGCTTCGCGGATAGCCTCAACCGAGTCAAAATGTTTAAGAAGAATTTCCCGGGTTTTTGGGCCGATTCCTTTAATGTTGTCCAGCCCGGAAATGACCATTTGCTTCGATCTCTTCTTCCTGTGAAAATTTATTCCGAACCGATGAGCCTCATCCCGGATATGCCTTATCAGCCTGAGAGTATATGATTTTTTATCAAGGTAGAAAGGAATCGGATCGCCGGGGAAGTATATCTCTTCGAGCTTTTTGGCAATTCCTATCACAGGTATCCTGGTTTTCAGCTTAAGTTTTTCAAGGCTTTTCAAAGCTGAATTAAGCTGGCCTTTTCCCCCGTCAACTATCACAAGATCAGGCAGACTGATATTTTCTTCGATCATCCTTTTATACCTTCTGTATACCACCTCCTCCATGGAAGAATAATCATCCGGGCCTGATACCGATCTGATGTTGAAATGCCTGTATTCTTTTGCTGAAGGCTTTCCGTTCCTGAAAACCACGCATGCAGCAACCGGGTTTGTTCCAGCTATATTTGAATTATCAAAACATTCAATATGATCTGGTATTGAGGGCAGGCGGAGGTCTCTCTTTACCTGTCCGAGCCTTGTGGAAGTTACTGTATCTCTGTCTCGCTCCTCCCTGCGGCGTTGCTGCTCCTGCCTGAAATACATTGCATTCCTGATTGCCAGTTCGAGCAGTTTTCTTTTATCTCCGGCCGAAGGCACGGTATATCTGATACCCGTCTCCTGAAAATCAGGGATAAATGGTACAATGTATTCCTTTGAATCTCCGGGGATTTTTTGTTTTATTTCTGTTATGGCCAGGCCGAGCAGTGTTTCGCGTTCTTCCTCAAGCCGGCTTTGTATTTCCAATGTAAAGGCCTGAATTACTGCACCTTTGTGGACTTTCAGGTAATTGACATACGCTCTGGATTCATCACCTGCGTAACCGAAAACATCGGCATTTCTGATTGCAGGGCTGACTATAACCGATTTGCTCCGGTATCCTGAAAGAAGTTCTATTTTTTCCTTGACTTTCTGAGCCTCTTCAAATTTAAGCTCAGCTGCAAGTGACCGCATGATGCTTTCAAGATGACTGATTACTTCCGAAATATTTCCTTTGAGTATTTCACGTATCTGTCCGATATTGTGATCGTAATCCTCCATACTCTGCAAACCGGTGCATGGGCCCCTGCAGTTGCCCATGTGAAATTCAAGGCATACCCTGAACTTTCCGGATTTAATATTTTTTTCACTCAGATAGAGGCTGCAGGTCCGAAGCGGATAAAGCTGCCGGACAAGTCCCAGAATAGTCTTTACCATAAGCCCCGAGGTATAAGGGCCGAAATATTCAGAACCGTCTCTTATGATTTTCCTTGTTGAGAAAATCCGGGGAAAAGGTTCCTTTTTTATGCATAACCACGGATAGGTCTTATCATCCTTAAGCAGTATATTGTATTTTGGCTGGTGTTTTTTAATTAGGTTATTTTCGAGCAAAAGTGCATCTGATTCGGTTTCCGTAACAATATGCCTTAAGTCGGCTGCACGGTTAAGCATCACTGAAGTTTTACCCGGCTGGGCTTTTGAAAAATAAGAACTTATCCTCTTTCTAAGGTTTCGTGCTTTCCCCACATAAATGATTTTACCTGAAGCATCAAGGAACTGATAAACTCCGGGTTTGGAAGGAACTGATGACAATATGTTTTCGTGGTTTAAAAGCACCTGAAATAATTTAATACAAAAAATAATCGCTTATGTTTTCCTACAACTTTTTTGTTTTTCCGGCACTTTCGTTCAGTCAAACATAAGGGGAACAAATCTGAACTTGCGGCCGTCAAACAGGCCCTTGTCGCCGATTTTCAATTCAGGGATTACGAGAAGAGCCATGAATGAAAGCGTCATAAAAGGAGCCTGAAGCCTGCAACCCTTCTCTCCGGCCAAAAGAGTAAGTTTCTGATAAATTTCTGCAATTTCCCTGACAGGTTTATCAGACATTATTCCAGCCACTGGTAAAGGAAGATAATCAACTCTGCCATTTGTGGCAAGGGCAAGTCCGCCTTTACCCCTTATTATTTCATTTATAGCCGGGATTATATCGTTGTCGTTTACGCCCACACATATTATGTTATGGCTGTCGTGAGCCACCGATGATGCCATGGCTCCTTCCTTAAGACCGAATCCCTTAATGAATCCGACAGCCGGAGGAGAGTCTTTATACCGGTCCTTGACTACGATTTTCAGAATATCTTCTGAGGGATCTGCATCGACGAATTTTTTATTACTGCTTATTGTTTCTATTTTCTCTCCTGTTACAAGCTGCCCTTCAAAGGCTTCAATTATTCTCATGTATTTTCCGGAAGGCTTGATTTTAATGCTTTCTGCTGAAATTTCCGAGCAATTGAAATTATTAGCCGGGATAGTGCCCGAATAGTTAAAAAGAACTTTTCCCCTGTCATAAACCTTTTTTCCGTTTATCCATGTTTCGATGACATTCATTTCGCGGGGATTATCAACAATTACCAAATCTGCCGGATCTCCCGGCCTAAGCAGTCCCGCTTCCAGTCCATAATGTATTGCCGGGTTTAAAGTACAGGATCTTATGATATCAAAAAGGTTAAATCCTTCCCTGACAAGCCTTGCAATCAATTTATCAATATGCCTCTGCAAAAGCATTTCAGGATGCAGGTCGTCGCTGCATAGCATTACCATGTCAGAGTTTGTTCTTAGGAGGTCTTTCAGGGAATCAAGATTTCTGGCGGCACTGCCTTCCCTAATGAGAATTTTCATGCCCAGCTCTAGTTTTTCCCTGGCCTCCTGAATCGATATGCATTCATGGTCGGTTGAAATTCCCGCCCGGACATACTTTTTCAGATTTTCACCTGTGAGTCCCGGAGCATGGCCGTCTGCCGGTTTACCGTGTTTTTTTGCCAGCTCAATTTTAGCCAGCACCTGGTTCTCTCCGTAAATAACTCCCGGGAAATTCATCATTTCGGCAAGATATTTTATTTCAGGCATTCTCAGGAGCTGGTTTGTTTCGTCTGGTCCGATTGATGCACCGGAAGTTTCAAAATTTGTTGCAGGCACGCATGAGGGGGCTCCGAAGAAGAATTTAAGAGGTACTTTCCGTGAATCTTCAATCATAAATTTAACTCCCTCTATACCAAGTACATTAGCTATTTCATGAGGATCTGAAACAACGGCAGTTGTTCCACGTGAAACAGCCTCTGCTGCAAATGCTCCCGGAGTACACATTGAGCTTTCAATATGAATATGTGCATCTATCAGGCCCGGCAGAATATAGTTTTCACCGCCATTTGCCCTTCTGATATCCATAATCTTGCTACCATCTATGATTATATCTGCAGAGTAAATCTCTTTCTTGAAGATATCTACGATATTACCTTTTATTTTCATAATTAAAATTAAAAATTTGTTCCACGTGGAACATCTACCTTCCCAAATACATCAATAGAACATTTATGTCTGCCGGTGATACACCGCTGATCCTGCTCGCCTGGCCAATTGACGTGGGCTTGATTTTATTTAGTTTCTGCCTTCCTTCGGTAGAAATTGATAGCAGTTCTTCATATTTTATATCTTCGGGTATTTTAAGCTCTTCAAGTCTTTTAATCTTTTCGGCAATTTGCTTTTCTCTTTTTATATATCCTTCGTATTTTATTTTTATTTCTGCGCACTCCAGAATTTCATCTTTTCTGCCAGATGCGAAGACTTTAAGTCCTTTTGTCTTTTTCATTCTGTTCAAAACCTCTTCCAGCGTAACCTGAGGCCGGAGAACTACATTTACAGCTTTTGTTTTCTGGCTAATTGGTGTTGTTTCTTTTTTCTTTAAGAAATCATTAATTTCTGCGGGATCCACCGATTCTTTTTTAAGCAGCTCAACAATTTCATTCACCATTTCCTCTTTTTCCCTAAGTCTTTCTATTCTTTCCTTATTAACAGTGCCTATTTCATAACCTTTCTTCGTAAGCCTTTCATCAGCATTATCCTGCCTCAGAAGAATTCTGTATTCAGCTCTCGACGTGAACATTCTGTAGGGTTCGTCAACGCCTTTTATAACCAGATCATCGATCAGCACCCCTATATATGCTTCGTCACGTGTGAGAATAAATTCCTTTTCGCCTTTAATTTTTTGCACTGCATTAATTCCTGCCATTAATCCCTGGGCTGCCGCTTCCTCATACCCTGTTGTGCCGTTAACCTGTCCGGCAAAATACAAGCCTTCGATTCTTTTTGTCTCCAGTGTATGTTTCAGTTGAGTCGGCTGAAAATAATCATATTCAATTGCATATCCCGGCCTGTATATTTCCACATTTTCCAGTCCTTCAACTTTTCTCAGGGCATTTAGCTGAACCTCCAGCGGAAGGCTGCTTGCAAAACCGTTTATATAATATTCATTTGTTTCTCTTCCTTCAGGTTCTATAAATAACTGATGTTTTTCCTTTTCCCTGAATGTAACAATTTTATCCTCTACGCTTGGGCAGTATCTGGGACCCCTGCCTTTTATAATTCCCTTAAACAGCGGGCTGAACTCAAGTCCCTTCCTTAACTCATTGTGAACCTCTTCGTTTGTGTATGTTATAAAGCAGCTTTTCTCATCTTCAATCATAACATTATCGTGCATATAAGAAAAGGCTCTACCCTCTCCGTCACCCTTTTGCTCCGTCATCTTTTTAAAATCAATACTGCGACCATCAACCCTTGCACTTGTTCCTGTCTTCAGTCTTTCTACCTTAAAACCAATCTTTTTTAGCTGCTCACTTATCCCTACAGAAGCCATGTCGCCGGATCTGCCTCCCTGGAAATTTTTCATACCTACATGCATTAATCCGTTCAGAAATGTGCCGCTTGTAAGTATTACTGCCTTTCCCAAAAACCTGGTTCCAAATGCTGTTTCTACTCCCTGAACCTTACCTTCTTCAATAATCAATTTTACAACAGGTTCCTGCCAGAGGTAAAGGTTTTCAGTATTTTCAAGGTTTTTTCTCCATTCTCTTGAAAAAAGCATTCTGTCGCATTGAGCCCTTGGGCTCCACATTGCCGGACCCTTTGATCTGTTCAGCATTCTGAACTGTATCATTGACCTGTCTGTAACAATACCACTCATCCCTCCCAGTGCATCAATTTCCCGTATTATCTGGCCTTTTGCAACACCCCCCATTGCAGGATTGCATGACATCTGTGCAAGCTTTGTCAGGTCCATTGTGACAAGAACAGTTCTAGCCCCTAAAACTGCAGCAATCCTGGCTGCCTCACAGCCTGCGTGTCCTCCTCCGATAACGATTACATCATATTTGAATTCCATATTTCTTCTCTGCTATTTTCAGCCATTTGTTTTCAAGACCTCTCATATATCTTCTCTGCCCTTCGGAATAATCATTATAGCCCATTAAATGCAAGGTACCGTGTATAATGACTCTTAATATTTCGTTTTCATATTTTACCTTATAAATTTTGCTGTTGTTTTTAACTGCATTTAGACCTAAATAAACATCTCCGGAAACAAAAATATTTTCTCCATATGAAAAGCTGATCACGTCAGTCGGATAATCATGATTCAGATATTTCCTGTTTAGTTCCTTTATATACCTGGTACCCGTAAAAATATAATTAAGGTCACCCGGTTCCTTATTTCTGCTCCTGATGACCTCAATTATCAGCTCTTTTACTTTTCTGCTTTCCTTAAGCCTGAATTTAATTCCCCTGTTATAAAAATGTATACTCAATTTTCAACATTATTGAATATCAGTATAACCTTATTCCCTTTTTCATTAAATTTAACCTCGTCTGCGAGTTTTCTCATCAGAAAAACGCCCCTTCCTGTAAGTTTTTCTATGTTTTCCGGGGCTGTCGGATCTGGTATATCATTATAACTGAATCCTTCCCCCTGGTCTTCAACCGATATTATAAGTTGTTTGTTTTCGTACTTCAACTCAATAAAAACCTTTTTCTCACTATTTCCTTTATTTCCATGGATTACAGCATTATTAACAGCTTCCATTGCTGCCACCATAATTTTTCCATAGTTATTTTTTTCAACTCCCAGTTTAGTACTCAGATCATCGATCATCTTTTCCACTTGCCTGATGCTATTCAAATCAGACTTAATAGTGAGCTTTTCTTCCATTTACTTTTCTTCATTCTTATTTTATACTGTTCTTTTGTCAAAAAGGTTTCATATTTCATTAGTTTTTTGCCAGCCATTCTTCCGGATTAAGTTTTTCCTTATCACGGAAAATCATAAATTTCAATATTGACTTATTGCCTTTACTTTCATCACAATATACTTCGCCAATCTCCTGCTTGATATCCACAGTTTGTCCCGGTTTAACAGTTATGTTTATAATATTCTGATATACAGTAAAATAGTTTCCATGTTTAATAATAACAGCCATGTTCTCCCCGCTTATCGTTAAAACCCTGGCTATTTCTCCGTTAAAAACACTTCTTACTTTAACCTTTCCATTGCTTGTTATTTCAATTCCGGGGTTATTTTGCTTAACAAAGGACAGTTCCTTGTGTTGCTGAAGGCCAAACTGGGATGTTATAACACCCTTTTCCACAGGCCATGGCAGTCTTCCTTTATTCCCCGCAAAATTGGAACTAATCAGTTTCATTTCCGGTGTCATTTCAGTTCCGGAACTTTTCTTTCTTTCTTCCTCTATAATTTTGTTTATTTCATTTTCAATTCTTACCGCTATTTTTCTTTTTGCTTCAAGTTCCGCCCTTAGTTGCCTTTCTTTTCCTGACAGCGTGTTAATCATTCTTCTTTTCTTCTCCTGCTCCACTTTTAAAATATTTCTCTGTTTTTCCTCGTCCAGCCTCAGAGAGTTTAATGCAGCAAAGTCTTCATACAATTTTATTTTAGTTTTTTCTATCTGTTTTTTCAGATCGGCAATAAGTTCAGCTTCATTTCTTCTGTATCTGCTAACATCCTGAATATATTTCATTCTCCTGTATCCCTGGTTAAAATCCCTGGCTGATAACACATAAACTATATAAGGATAACCTTTTGATGCTTTAAATGCATTCAGGATTGCCTTTTCGTATTCTTTTTTTATAGTTTCCAGATCCGATTCCATTAAGCTGATTGCAAGATTATTTAGTTCAACCCTCATCCGGAGCAGATCAGCCTCTTCCTTTAAATTGCTGATTACTCTTTCATGCAATTCAACTTTGTTTCCCAATACTTTAAGTTCATTTAATCCTGTTATTTTTTGTTTTTCAGTCTGTTTTATCAGATTGCCGACATATTCAATTTCCTGAAGTGTTTTTTTTCTCTGCTCTTCAAGTTCCTTTCTGCTTTGACCTGAAAGACTAATAATTGATAAAACCAATATGAACCAGACAAAACAGATCTTTTTCATATCCTCTTTAGAGTGAAGTTTGTTCCGGGAATAAAGTCCAGATCCCCATACCAGGGTACAATGAATTTCTTTATTTCTATTTTTATTTTTACATTTCTTTTAGAATCGACAATCCCGGCCTTACCCGGCAGAAGTAAATTATTTCCCCTGAAATCCGAATAATTTATTTCAAGTAAGTCCTCATAATCATCTGTAAATAGCCTGGTTTTAATAACCTTTTTCAACTTACAGTCTATTGCAGATTTTAAATTTATCCCATAGTAAAAGCTTGATATGCTGATTGCTCCAGGTTTTACCTTTTCATTTTCTGTTATTCGTATATTATTGCCGGCCAGATCTCCGACGCAGATTTTTAAAATACCGGCCGGTATTCCGGAAATTCTTCTGAAGTCCTCTGATTCACCGTAAAGAACCTGCCTGTTAATTCTGTCATT
The DNA here is from genome assembly GCA_029974835.1 of Bacteroidales bacterium. Taxonomy (GTDB): domain Bacteria; phylum Bacteroidota; class Bacteroidia; order Bacteroidales; family VadinHA17; genus LD21. The sequence continues at coordinate 2,500 of JARKQN010000032.1, read as the reverse complement.
AACCAGAATTGTATCTTTTGTCAATAGTACACGCATTGCCTCTATTCCTGTAAGGCTTCTGATTGACACAAGATAGTTTTCACCTCTTGTATATTTCATTGTAAACAGGAGGTCTGTTTTTTTATTTCCATCCAGAATTGTAATCTTTCCCTTTTGTATATAAAATCCGTATTCACTTATATTACCCTTAATTGTCTCTTTTAATATTTCATCGGGTTTCAGGCAATCGGATTCACTGCGGGAAGTGATCCCGGCACTTCCGCAACCTGCAAGAATAAAACACATCAAATTAATACAGCTTATTAATCCTTTTATTTTCTGCACTTTTCAATCATGTTAATCAGTTCGCCTTTTCTGTTATCTGTTTCAATCGCTTTTTCCCACATTTTAACAGCCTCCCTGCATTTTCCAAGTTTCTGGTAAATATATCCGGTGTGTTCATAATATTCGGCATCCAGGCTGTTCTCCTTATTTAATATTTCAAGCATAATCTTAAGAGCCTTTTTGCTTTTACCATTTTTAAACAATACCCAGGCATAAGTATCAAGAAATGTATTGTTTTCAGGTTCAGCAGCTATAACTTTCTCTATCATATTCATGGCCAGCTCCAGCTTCTGTTCTTTTTCAGCAAGGTAGTATGCATAATTGTTTAAAACAGTATTATTATCAGGATCCTTTTCTATAAGTTCTTCAAATATGCTGAAAGCTTTTTCCAAATCACCGCTTCTGTATCTTGCATCTGCCTCTATCATTTCGGCCTGAATAATTGCCTCTTTCATGTCTCCCGCGAGTATCCTGGCCTTGTTTGCCTCACTGATTGCAACCTTGTATTCTCCTTTTTCCAGCGCAGCATTTGCAAACAGTATTTTTGCGGTATAGGACATATTGAATTCCTTTGAGCATTCTCCGGCATAATTGTATAAATTATCCCAGTCTGATCTGTCCGCATAAAAAATGATTAATTTTTCCCATGCAAAATAATTCCGTCTGTCTTTTAATATTAAACTTTTCAGATATTCTTCCAGCTTTTTTTCTTCACCTGTTTTTTCATAATAAGCTGCTCTTAAAAGCGAAACAGGCTGACTTAAGGGATAAGCGTTTTCAATTTTTGATATTACATCTTCGCAATTCTTTCCGTAATCATTTAAGACTTTCTGATTATCAAATAATCGCAGAACGAGGCTCAGTTTATCACTCTCTGTAATTCCAGGATCTTTTATAATATTTCCGGCCTCCTCAAAAAAAAGTTTAAACTCTTCGTTGTCAATTAAAAAATTTCCATACCACAAAAGTACTTTTGAATCACCGGGTTGCTCCTTCAGAAGCTTTTTGAATATATCAAGAGCTTTTCCCATCTGGTTCATTTTGCCATATATTTCTGCCAGCACAGTCTTAAAAAATGATTCCTGAGGGAACATCTCTACAAGGTCTCTGGCTATACTTTCAGCTTTAGCATAGTTTTTCTCCTCAAGATAGCTTTTAACCAGTATCAGACCGTTTCTTTCATCAAGACCATATTTATCAATTATTTGTTTAAGCAAATCTCCGGCCATTTTTATTTCTCCTCTCGCACCGTACAATTCTGCCGCTTTAATAGCCAGTTCATAATTTTCCGGATCAAGCTCAATACTTTTTGTCAGGTAATAATGCATGCTGTCTGTAATACCGGCCTGTTCATAAATCCTCATCAGCATAACAGGGTACCATTTGTTGTTTTTGTCCAGTGCAAAGGCTTTCTTAAAATATTCAGTAGCCTTTTCAGATTTTCCGGCCATTATAAGCACCTGACCTATCTGAAAAAAAGCGGCGTCGCTCTCAGGATTTATTGCAACACATTTTTCAAAACATTTAAGCGCCTCGGCTTTTTCACCTAGTAATTTCAACCTCAAACCTTCAGAATAATAATAATTAAATTCATCCTTACCGCCAGTTTTATCATCAAAGCTGCCGTCGCCAGTCACAAAAGCTCTCCTGGTGCAGGCACAAGTTACCGTAATTAAGAAAACCAATAAATAAATATTGTACTTCAGCATTTTCGGTCCTCTTTCGTTATTGTTTGCACCGGTCTCACCTGTTTAAAATCTTACTTATCAATTTGTCTTTATACTGTGCAAATGCAATGAAAACAATCAAAAACACAGTATTGACTGCTATTTCGGATACAATTGTTTTGTATTGGAATAATTCTGCAAAAGCTACCATAAGAATTGCCATTATAAAATACGGAATCAGCCTGCTTATCTGATATTCTACTTTATAATGCTTTGATGCGAAGATAAACGATGCGATAATCATTGTCAGATAAGAAAACACATGGGCCCATGCGGATGCCATATATCCATATGCCGGAATAAAAAGAGCGTTAATGGCTATTGTAACCGCTGCACCCATCAGAGTTATATAAATGCCGTACCTGGTCAGGTTGTTAATTTTATACCATATACTGTGATTCATATAAATTCCGTAAAGCAGATATGCCATGCTGATCATCGGGACCACC
>JARKQN010000027.1 GCA_029974835.1 Bacteroidales bacterium | reverse complement strand
CAACGAGTCACGCGACTCCCTGCAGGATCTGCAGGCAACATTCAACGACAAGGTGCTTTCTCCCATTCATCGGGCGACTGTCTTACGTGAATGCTGGTCTGAAGCAAAGACCATTTTTGAGTATGCGCCAGAAACGCGGGCTGCCGAGGAATATAAAGTTTTGGCAACTCTCGTAATGAAATATTAGAGGTTACGATGGCTAGGCGAGACGCATTTACAGGTCTACGTGACCCTAATCCAATAACCGAGGTGGAGGAGGATCAACAGCAAGTCTCTACGAAGATCCCACGACAGCCCTGAGATTTAATTCCCACGGCAGACCTCAGGAAGAAAAGATCCCGTAAGTGGGAACAGGAACATCGGTTTGAAACTGTAACGTACCGGGGAATACCTCAGCAGGTTGTGGATTTGATTATCAAAGATGCTCAGTCTCTTTCGGTTCCTCGAGATGAAGTCGCTAGGGCGTTTCTGGAATACGGCGCAAGGCTTTACCGTAATGGAGAGATCAAACTTTTAGCGTATCCCAAGGCGCAGCGAATGACCCTGTACGCTGAAGGCAATGAAGGAAACACCATCTTTCCTGCTCAAACATCTGAAAACCATAAATGGTTAGCGGAGGCATTCCCAGTTCCTGAAAAGAAAGCTGGCGGAACCAAAAAGAAAAAATCCAGGAAAGACCAAGAAGCTATCCCTCAATGGGAAATAAGAGTGACATTCCGAATTCCACCTTTATTAAAGGAAGAAGTTCGGTCGATTGCGCGGGAGCATACTTTACCGGTCGGAGAAGTTGTCTGTTTCTTCGTAATAGAAGGTTCACAGGCTTTTCACAATGGAAGTATAACTCTGCAACCGTCTCCTAAAACAATAGGGAAGACTTTATTTCTGGAGTGATGCTAATGGCCTCTATCCTTTCCTGGAAAATCAACAATTTCATTTTCACTCCAAGAATCACGTCTGCGTCCATGCCGACGTGCCGCAGACGTGTTGCTGACATGCCGCAGACGTTGACGCAGACGGAGTTGCTGACGTTGAAACCACAGGAAACCCGTAAAGGGGTTTTTTCTGGAAGAAATGGGATAACTACCGTTCTGCCAACAAAGGCTGTAAATGTGCCTTTATTTCGCTTTATTCGAGATTGTTTTTTTATCAATAGGGATTTCTTTTATGAATGCAGTCGTTGAATTTTCACCGCAGAAAGCCTGGCAAGCGGCCATTGCTAACCTCGAAATG
>JARKQN010000022.1 GCA_029974835.1 Bacteroidales bacterium | reverse complement strand
ACAGTTGTACCGGGCTTCAGCAGCCTCGCCGGAACCGATCCCGGGAAAGTCAGGATAACGGATGTAAAATGCATGCGGGTACAGATTGGCGGCAGGGGGCATGTTTTGCCTCTTGTTAAGATAGAAACGGATGCCGGCGTTTACGGTATCGGTGAATGTCATCACGATGTTACGGGCCTTGGGGCAAAAGATGTCGTAATCAATGCCTTTCGTCCCATTCTTTTAAAACAGGATCCCTTCGATATAGCGCGTCTTACCGAACAGATGAAATTCAGGGTATCCTATCTTGGCGGTAACGGCGGTGTCGGTATGCATGCCGTTACGGGCTGTGAAATAGCGCTCTGGGACCTTGTCGGAAAGCTGCTGGGGATGCCCCTGCGAAAGATCCTCGGAGGCGGCTGTTACACCGACCGCGTCAGGGCCTACCTTACAAGCCAGCCGCGGAACATGCTCGACCCGGCCTCATGCAGGGAATGGATAGATTATATCAACCAGTCGGTTCAGAAATGGACTGCTGCTAAGCCTTTCCGTATCTCGCGACGCCCGGGAGGCGAGGCCCTGAACCGCCGCCTCTCTTATACCGAGCTCGAAAACAATATCCGTGCCTATACCAACTTAAGGGAAGCTGCCGGAAAAGAATTTGAGATTATCGTTCACTGCCACTGGGAATTCGGATTCTTCGATGCTCTCAGCTTTGCCAGGGCGCTTGAGCCCATAAGACCATGGTGGATTGAAGATCCGATGCCGATAAACTATGTCGATACATGGGCAAAGCTGACTGCGGCATCACCCATACCTGTTCTTTGCGGGGAGAACCTTTATACACTTCACGATTTTCTGCCCTTCATCATTAACCAGGCGGTGCACATGGTGGAGATAGATATCTCGATGGCGGGCGGTTTGCTTGAAGCCAAAAAGATTGCAACTCTCGCGAATGCTTATTATATGCCCGTTGCCACACATAATGTGATGGGACCGGTTGCTACCATTGCCTCGGCAAACTGCGCTGCAACCATGCTTGATTTTATAGGCCATGAGAGTTATGATTACAAGCAAACCTCACGCGACGGTCATGCCGGCTGGGAAGATATTGTGGTATATGACAGAGAGATAATTAAAGACGGTTATATTCAATTATCCGATAAACCGGGGCTGGGACTTGACCTCAACAAAGATGTGGTTATGAAGAACCTTGTTAAGGATGAAACCTGGTGGGGCTAAACCTGTTTCCCGGCTGCATTACAAGGTCATCCTTTCCGTTGAATCAGCATCGGCTTTCTGCAGCCGTGGTATATGCCTCTTCCCGGCTACTTCTTTAGGCAGTGACTTTGTCAGGGATGGCAGGGGAGGAGATTCCCGTATCCGCCATGTAAGCTCACGGGTAAAATAAAGGCAGAACCGGCAGGCCTGACCGGAACAGAAGTCAGAATTACCGTCAGGTAATAAGCCGGTTTACTTTCGGATTATTTTAAGTGCCCGGTCTGTAACCGACGGATTCTGATTGTCGGGGAAAGAGTCTATTCTCAGAGATCCTTCCCTGCCGGTGACGACTGTTACAGGTTTTTCCCAAACTCCGGTTGAGGGATCATACCACTGAAGGGAATATTTTGTTTCAGGGATGAAACCGGAAAGTACCGGAACAAGTGAACCGTTTTCGAAATATAACAACGCAAAATCTTTTTCCCTGGTTCTCATCATGTATGACCATCCGTCGAGGCCATCTTCAAAACTGCCCGGAGCCTTGCCGGGGGTGATGTCTGCATGCGCCGGCTCAAGAGCCTGATATCTGGCACCCTCCGATAAAACAAAGTTTTTAAGGTGTTTCATGTAACCTGCCGATTTGTATTTCATCGCGTCCCAGATATGAGGCCTGAAACCTGCCGGTTCACCGGTGGTTGTAATATCATAGGCAGAGGTGCCGTGAACATGACCCGACAAGCCACCTGACAGCACTGAGACATACATCATGGCCCTCGAAAAGTAATTATCCCTGTCTGAATCGGCCGGGGGACGTTCGCCATGAGGTTTGTTGATTGAATGGTCCCACCCCGTGTAATAAGGTTCGAAATTTATTGCCGGATAAGCGGGCTTAAGCCTGAAGAGTGTGTCAAGCATATCGGAAACGCGGTGATCGCGCGGGTTATTGCCAACACTGTGCATAGTTAGCCATGGACACTTTTCTCCGTGGCCGAACTGCCAGTAAGTTGAGTTATTTATCAGTGTTGTATGTGGCTGCCCGAATGGCAATGGCCCGTATTTTTTAAGGTGATAAGTCAATGCTTCGTTAAATTCGTCGGCAGTCAGACTATATTCTTTCGGAATCCAGTCGAGATGTATGCCGCTGAAGATAATATTATAGGCACCATACCTGGAGATAAGGTATTGTATATACCTCGCGTAGGATTCGTTGAAATCGAAATATGCCTTCCATGCAGGGCAGTTGTCCCTTCTTACGCTCTCGAGCAGTGGTACAAAACCCTGATCGGAAAGAAATTTCATCTTTTTGTCGAGGCTGCGGAAGTACTCAGGGTTAATCCTGTCGAAGTCTGCCACTCCCTTGTGTTCCTTCGACATTTCAAAAGGCCTGTTACCGTTCTCGTCCCGCATATCTTTTGATGTTAACTGGCTATCAACGGAAAAATACCCGAATTTTTCCCACGCATTCCTCAGGTAAATGCCATTTTCATCTGCATAGGTATTTGCATTTTCGTCTGCCTCCCAGTTGGGGAAGCAGGCTATCATGCTTACGGAATTGAAGCCCTGTCGCTTACGGTACAAGACTGCATCTTCAAACCCGATACCCGGACCAGGTTCATAACCCGATGGTGATGCAGCATTTCTGAATGGTAATCTCCATGTTGTGCCGGCGAGCCAGGTATCTCCTGTCAGAAAGAAGGGCGTCCCGTCGTCATACTGCAGGGCATGCCCGTTCTCCGAAGGTCTTATAAATCCGCGTCTGTTAGGATTTTCCTCTATCTCCTCAGTTTTCCAGGCGACAGCCTCAAAGTAACCCTGTTTATTGTTAAGCCCCTGGTCGCCGGGCTGGTTCGAATAACTTTTCCATGTCCATTTACCCGGCTTTGTTGCAACAAGCCTTACCCTGAAAATATTTTCCCCGTCCCAGAAACCGTAAATTTGTTTTTTAAATCCCGGGCCTTCCAGTTCCACCCAGCAGGTAACATCAGTATAAAAATTGTTGCAGGAATTTTCTGCCCGGAGGGTAATCTCGACAACTTCCCAGGGGTGAATCTTTGTGCTTTCGGCAGTTTCATTTTTGCACGAAAGAATTGTTAATAAAATAACGCAGGTCAGAATAAATTTCAGGTTCGGAGATTCTTTTTTCATGTTGCAGTATGTATTAATATTTAACAGATTATAAAGTTAAGCATTCCGTAGAAAATTTAAACTGCAGGGTTCATCCGTCAAAACAAAAAACCCCTCACTTTCCGTGAAGGGTTTTTCGGTATGGGATGTCATTCTTATTTGAAAAGCCTTGGTGCAAAATCGTTAAGGGCTCTTCTCCATGTCAGCCACTCGTGGGCAGTGCCCTGGGATTCATGGTAAACTATGTTTTTTATGCCGTAGGCAATAAGGGCATCGACCTGCTCTTTGGGTCCCCTTTCCTCGGTGCCTGTGCTGATGAACAGCAGTTTATACTGCCTGTTGAAAGCGGCCGGATCCTTAAATACCCCGTTGAAAGCTGATTCAATCTGCTGGGTCATGCTGGGGGCCTGTGCACCGGCTGCTGCGCCTCTGCCGCCCATTCCGCCGAATCCGCCCATGAAGAATCCGCTGAACGTGCCGACCCATGCAAACTTATCCGGATTATTAAAGACAGTCATTGTAGTCTGCATACCTCCTCTTGACAAGCCTGCCATGGCGCGGTTCAGCCTGTCGGTTTTTGTACGGAAGGTGTTATCAATAAAAGGAATAAGGTCTTTAATATATATCTGCGTTACATCGTTTACGGATGCCCTCCGCACGTCGGGGTTTGTCTTTATGTCGCCGCAGTCCATTACAACTATCATCGGGACTGCTTTGCCGGAAGCGATAAGCCCGTCCATGATGTTGCCCATATGTCCCTGGTTCGACCATCCGTCTTCATCCTCGCCCCAGCCGTGGAGCAGGTAAAGCACCGGGTATCTCTTTTTTGGATTCTTTTCGTACTCGGCAGGAACGTACACATTGCAATGACGTTCCATTCCGTTAATTTCGGACCAGTAATATATTGAGCGGATCTGGCCGTGAGGAATATTTTTGTTGAACCTGTAGTAATCGCCTTCAGGTCCCTCAGGGATTTCAATACCTGATGATTCCCAGTTACTGCCGAAATACGCATTTGTATTCCTGTCCATTACGGGAACACTGTCGATCCAGATGGAATAATAATGGAAGCCCACAACCTGGGGATCGGTTTTGCAGGTCCAGTTTCCCCTCTCATCTTTTGTCATGTTATATCTTTTACCTGCAATGTCAACCTGAACGTTCCTTGCAGTCGGAGCGGAGACCCTGAAGATTGCTTCGCGGGTCTGGGAATTTACCGCAGGATACTGCGACAGAAAAATGTTACATTCCGATGGCTTAAAGCCATCGGGAAGCGGAGCCTGCTGCTGTCCGCCCATCATACCTGTGAACTGAGCTGTTGCCGCGTGAAAGATGGCAGCAGATGCCAGAACAAATAAAATTCTTTTCATGGAAAAACGTTTTTTAATTTCTGTTATTTGATATACACCGATTTGACACTGTAATAAGCTTTTTTGGGTTTCATCTCCCGGTCGAAAAGGAGAGGGTAATCAGACCGGCCCCTCACCGGAAAACCGTTCAGCCAGCTGGCTCCGTCGTGGAGGCCCCAGAATGTTACTGAGGTTACCTTGCCGGCATTCCGGTGGAGCACTTCAAAAAACCTTTTATAGCTTTCGGCCAGTTTCTCTTCCACCTCCTGTGAATATGGCTGGGTTTGCTGAACCTGGTTTTTGGCTCCTTCGCCATGGTAGGAGGTATAGGTTGTAACATCCAGTTCCGTTATCTGCACTTCCAGTCCGAGAGATGAGAACCTTGTGATTGCATTCTGAAGCATTTCTGCGGTGATATCATTGCTCCAGTGTGCCTGCATGCCCACGCCATCTATCGGAACGCCCGCCTTCTTTAACTCGGTGAGCATGGTCATGGCTCTTTCAAGCTTTGCGGGATTGACCAGGTCGTAGTCGTTATAAATCAGTTTAACATTGGGATTTACGCTTCTTGCAATACGGAATGCTTCAGCAATATAGTCTTTCCCGCATATCTGGTACCACCTGCTGGCCGTCCTGTATATTTCACCTTCCTTGTCGGCCAAAGCTTCATTAACAACATCCCAGCAGAAAACCACATCCCTGTAACGGTTCATCACAACCGTCATATAGTCTTTTAATCTTGCATACAATTGTTCCTTTGTGAGCTGGTTGCCCTTATCATCGGTGAAGAAGGCCGCAGGGGTCTGGCTGTGCCATACAAGTGTATGTCCTCTTACCTTCAGGTTATTCGATCTCGCAAAGTCGGCAATGCGGTCAGCCGATGCCCAGTTATAAACCAGTCCGTTTATGGTATCGAGTTTCAGAGGAGCACGTTGAAAACCTCCCATTCCCTGTCCGGGCTGACCACCCTGAGGAGGAACTCCGGGCTGACCGCCCTGTGGCTGACCTGGCAGTGCTCCCTGGGGCCTCTGTGGCTGACCTGCCTGCCCTGGCTGACCTTGCGGGGCTCCGGCCGGTCGCTGCATCGGAAAATAGAGCAGGCTCTGGGGTTTCATTTCGTTTTCGCAGGTAATGGTATTGAAGTTTTCAATAACCATCCTGCCTGAAGCATCTGCAATGGTTCTTCCGTTGACGGCCACCCCCACCAGGAAATCTTTTTTAAAGAGTTCTTTCAGGGGAACAAAATCCTGTTGTCCCTGTGCTGACAGGAAAGAGCATATAAATATGCCTGTAATAAGGCTGAATAATTTTCTCATATATTTATTTTAAGTATGTAATTTCAGTTAATCAGACTTCTATTTATTTCCTGTAATTAAGAGTCACCACTATCTTCCCGTTTTCCTTGCCCGGGATAACTTTCAATTCCATCTGTCCGGTCACTTTTGTGCCGACGCCAAGGTCAGATAAAACTGCCGTTACGGTAGGCTTCTCTTCTGAGCCGGTAAGTTCGGCTTTGGTTAATTCTCCTCTCCACAGAACGGGACCGAAGGTATGACGGAATATATACTGTCCGGGGACTATGTTCTCGAATACATATTCATTCACACCCTCTTTTATCATTTTCCTTTCAATCATTTTCGGGCCCATAGCCAGTTCAATCTCTGCTCCGCGGCCCATAGTCTGTTCGGTTCTCTCGCGGTAATAATCTGTTCCGCTGTCGAATGCCTCCACTTCAAAGTAGTAATCGGGATCCCTGTTAAGACTGTAGATGGTAATGGTATTTGCGTCGTATACCATATAGTTATTGTAAAGTTTGCCGGGTTCAATACCGTAGCGCACCACATACCCGTCGGCTCCCTTAACGGCCTCCCATGTAATTGTGGCATTGCGCCGGTCTTCGGGATCGCGGGCCACAAATACTTTCTGAACTTTTGTAAATTTCGCCTTATCCGGATTTCCAAAGACGCGCAGATCTTTGACGGCGAATTTACCGCTGTCGGGTGTGAACACATTTGTCAGTTTTACGTACCTTGCTTTTACAGGTTCTGCAAGTTCGGTGTAATCGTTTTTGTTATCAACGGTATTGTTGCTTTTGTCGATTATCATCGACCAGTTAACTTTATCGGGGGAGAATTCGAGGGTATACGACTGGTACCTCACCGGCCCGGTGGCGGGAGCTGTTCCTGGTCTCATCCCCGGCCCCATACCGAAACCTCTTCCGAACTGCATCCTTGCATCCTGCTGGTCGAAGTTTACCTGTACGGCACGAACGTCGCACTCGGTACCGAAATCAACAATCATATACTCTCCGGCATTTCCGGTTGCTGCACTCCAGTGAGTCATCATATTTTCATCAACGGCATTTGACGGGTCAAAACCTTCGAGAGAAGATGAGACTTCAACATATTTCTTGTGAGACAGGAGCATCCATCCGGTAAAATTGTTTTCGACGGCATTTTTCTTTATACCGGGGAAATACTGCGGGTAATCGCTGAAAGCGGTATTGGAGTGCATAACCCCATCCTTGTCAACAGCAGTCGGGAAGACAGCCAGGCTGCTGCCGCCCCTTCCTCCGCCGATAAATGAGGGAACCATGGCAATTGTCCACAGATCGCCGTTTTTATCATGGAAAGTGCTTCCGTGACCTGCCCCGAGCATGAAACCTGTTGTTTTAAAAGTTAGAGGATTATGCTGTGAGTATTTAAATGGCCCCATCGGGTTATCGGCAACATATACTCCATGCGAATATGTTGCGAACTCGAGGCCGATAGCCGCATATTGCAGGTAATATTTCCCGTTATGTTTTATCATCCAGGGTCCTTCTATCCAGGGTGATTCTTCGGGGAAGTAAGGCCTGTGGTTGAAGTATGGGAATATCACATCTTCTTTTCTTCTCCTTTCAAAGCCATGGTTTTCATAATCGCCGAAGAAACAGACAACAGAATTACCTTTTTCCTTAAAGCCGTTTTTGGGATCGAGTTCCACCACCTGGAACGGAAGCACCTGCGACCAACCCCAGTACATGTAGAATCTGCCATCGTCATCTATAAAAAGGTCGGCATCACCGTAATCGCGCTGATATTCTCCCGCTTTTGTCCATACGCCGCTTTTGGGATCAGTGCTGCTGAACACATCATGCTGACCCTTATCGCCTGAGGCATACATTGTTTCTCCGTCTGTAGCAACTGCCGGACAGCCTCCGGGAAAGGAGGGTGCAGAAACGTAGGTCCAGTCGCGGAAGTTTGGGGAATACCAGTAACCCCTGCCGCCGGTGATAAAAAGGTAATAATCATCCTTGTAAACCACCACCACCGGCTCGCCGGCTCTCCTTTGTCTCTCGGAGCCGACACTCAGGTTGACAGGATTGCAGAAGGTAGTCGGCTTGTCCTTTATAAGGACTTCGAAAGATTTGCCTTTATCGCTCTTGTCAGAATTGCTTGTGCATGAAATTCCGGCAAAAAGCAAGCCTGTTGCCAGAATCGTCAGTGTTTTAAAAGTATACTTTGCCATGGTTATAAAGATTACAGGTTTTTGAACATGTAACAAAGATTGAAATATTCTCATTTTTGCGGGTTTTAAAAAACAATCATTTATTTAAAATTTTGAGAAAACTGCAGGCAAATTGCCAATTCAGGAATAGAAAATGTCCGAATATATTTTACTTTAACCTGCTGAAATACGAAGTAATTACTCACAATAAATCTTTAAATCCATGAAAAACGCATTGTTTATTTTTCTGATTTCTGTTTTGCTGACTCTTGCTTCATGCGGAGATTCAAATCCCGTTCTGACTATTGAGGGAGGAAAGATCACCGGAGTGCAAACCCCTACAAAGGGAGTTATTGCCTATAAGGGCATTCCTTTCGCAGCTCCGCCCGTTGGTGATCTGAGATGGAAAGAACCTCAGCCTGTCATACCATGGGAAGGAGTTAAAGTTGCCGACAAATACGGCGATGCAGCTTCGCAGACCACCTGGGATCCTGAAAGCTTTTACGGCAGGGAGTGGCGTGCCAGCGGAAGTGTTCCTTTTACAGAGGATTGTCTTTACCTTAACGTCTGGACTCCGGCGGCAGGTAAGCCCGATAAGAAACTCCCCGTTGCCATGTGGATTCACGGAGGAGGATACCGTGAAGGCTTTGCCTATGAGCCTGAGATGGACGGCGGTGAAGAGTGGGCTTCTCACGGAGTGATTCTCGTTCAGGTTACTTATCGCCTAGGCTCAATGGGATTCTTCTCACACCCGCTTCTTTCGGCCGAAAGTCCTCATGGAGTTTCAGGCAATTACGGACTGCTCGACCAGGTAGCTGCTCTCAAATGGATAAAAAACAATATCAGCCAGTTCGGGGGAGATCCGGATAACATTATGATATTTGGTCAGAGCGCAGGTGCCGGAAGCGTTCAGTCATTGTGCGCTTCACCCCTTTCAAAAGGCCTTATCAGCAAGGCTATAAGCATGAGCGGTGGAGGGCTGAATACCACAAGGCCGGGCATCCCTCTCGATACGGCCCAGCTGGCAAACAAGGCAATGATGGATTATTTCGGAAAGACAACACTGGAGGAGATGCGCGCACTCTCATTTGAGGACATGAAACAAATGGCGGCTGATTACACGGCAGCAACCAAAAAACGCGTTATGTGGAGTCCGGTCATTGACGGATATCTGTTAAATGACACTTTCTCAAACACCGCCCTGGCTAACGAAATTGCAGATATTCCATATATGATAGGGTTTACAGCCAACGACATGAATGACGCAACACAGTCAGTGAAAGATTTCTGTACACTGCGTGCAGAAAAGAGCAGCAAGCCCGTTTATGCCTACCTTTTTGCCCGCCCTCTTCCGGGCGACGAAAACGGGGCATTCCATTCCTCAGACCTGTGGTATGTATTTCATTCATTCAGGCACAGCTGGAGACCATTTACCAAGGGCGACCAGGATCTGAGCATGAAAATCGTGGGTTTCTGGACCAATTTTGCAAAATACGGGGACCCCAACGGGAAGGGCCCTGCATTATGGACACCGTACACACTGGATAAGCCCGAATTCATGATCCTCGATGTGGACGTGGATGAGTCAAAATGCTATATGTCGGCCACTCCTGAGTTTAAAGGTCCGTCGCCCAGGAAATAGTTTTAAAGTATTTTTCCTGTATTATCCGGGCTGGTTTGGTTTGGACGGTCAGTAAAAAAGCCTTGCCACGCTGTCAAAAGTTTAATAACACATAGTTTTGAAGCCCCCTCGGGGGGGTGGTGGTAGAAGATTCGAGGATTACAGCTCGTTTCACTCGCTGTGATCCTCGGGAGAAAACAGCCCAAAGAAAAAGCCTTGCCCCCGCTTCGCGGGGGCTAAGGGCTTAATTTTTTCATCCCTTACAAATGCAGGCATTTGACGGTCTGAAAAAAATTAAGCCCTTCCCGGTTCACCGGGAAAGGCTTTTTCTTTGTAGCGGAGGGAGGATTCGAACCTCCGACCTTTGGGTTATGAGCCCAACGAGCTACCACTGCTCCACCCCGCAGTATTGAGGGTACAAAAATATAAAAAATAATTGAAAACTCAAATAAAAATATTGTCGTGAACAATTCTTAAGTTTGTTACGTTATTCATAAAAATAAATCAATCTGACTGAATATGCCACGCGTTTTCAAAGCATTGGAAATAGAAAAAGAGGAGAAGGAGATTAAAAGAGACTACCTCGATCGTCATATGCCTCACGTCATCTGCCCCGATACGGTTAAAAGAGGTGAAAAATTCGAAATAAAAGTAAAACTCGGTGACGAATACCCTCATCCCGATGATCACGACCACTACATAAGCCTTATCCAGCTCTGGAACAGGGAAACTCTTCTGGCCGAAACCCGCTACACGGCCGGGGCTCACGGAAATAAACCGACTCATTTTGAGGTTGACTTCTATATCGTCGCCCCGGAGGTCTCAATGAACCTTTCGGCTATGGCTGTCTGCACCAAACACGGTCTGTGGCAGAGTGAAGATAAACCTGTTAAGGTTATCTGACAGTTAATCCGTAATTCTTAAATCACTGAATGCCGGTATTAAAATAGCGCCGGTATTATTATCTTTGTTGCTTCATTACCGTAAGTGATGGCAAAGAGCGAAGGGAAAAAAAGAAACTGGCGCGACAAGTACCGTTTCACAATTTACAACGATACCACCTTTGAAGAGGTCTGGAAAATAAAACTGACCCGGTATAACGCCTTTCTGCTGCTGTCATTCATTTTCCTGTTTATCGTCGGTGCAACAGTATCCCTGATAGCTTTCACCAACCTGCGTGAATTCATTCCCGGTTACCCCGATGTACAGATGAGACGTAATATCCTGATCAGCGCCATCCGTCTCGATTCGCTTGAGAGAGAACTGGAACTGAGAGATAAGTACTTTGCAAACCTTAACGCGGTTATCTCCGGCAGACAACCTCTTGATGTTATCTCACCGCCGGATACATCAAAGAGGTATAAAAATATAGAATTTACATCCATCCCCGAAGCGGCAGAACTCAGGGCCCAGATTGAAAAGGAAGAAAAATACAACCTCACTTTTCCGAGAATGAATGACCCTGCCGGACTTACAGGACTTCATTTCTTCCCTCCGGTAAGAGGTATTGTAACAAGTAAATTTGATTTAAGGAGAAAACATTATGGAACGGATATAGTTACAAAGCCAAGGTCGGTGGTAATGGCGGCTCTCGACGGAACAGTGATTTTTACCGGATGGACTATGGAAACGGGTTATGTCATTCAGATTCAGCATTCCAGCAATCTGATAACCATCTACAAACACAATGCTTCTCTCCTCAGGGAAAGCGGTGATTTCGTAAGGGCAGGGGAAACTATTTCCGTGGTCGGCGACTCGGGCGAGTTGTATACCTCAGGCCCCCATCTCCACTTTGAAATTTGGTATAAGGGAACACCCCTTGACCCGGAAAAACATATCTCTTTCTGATATCTGATACGAGGGATGAGCAAACCCAGACAGATAGCTGTTTTCGGTTCTACAGGGTCAATCGGCACACAGACACTCGACCTTGTAAGAAAACACCCTGACCTTTTCAGAACCGAAATACTGACAGCCCGCAACAACCTCGAACTGCTTATTAAACAGGCTAAAGAGTTTTTGCCCGAAACTGTGATTATTGCAAACAAAGATCACTATAATGCTTTAAAAGATTCGCTTAAGAATCTGAAAATAAACGTACTGGCCGGTGAGGAAGAGATAGAGGCAGCGGCGGGAAGCTGCAGGTCCGACCTCATAGTTGCCGCCATGGTCGGCTATGCGGGCATGAAACCTGTCATTTCGGCTGTAGGTGCGGGTAAAAATATAGCCCTCGCAAACAAGGAAACACTGGTGGTGGCAGGTGAGCTGATAAAAAACCTTTCAGAAAAAACCGGCAGCAGAATTCTGCCTGTCGATTCAGAACACTCGGCGCTTTTTCAGTGCCTCGAAGGAGAAAAAATCAGCTCGGTCGAAAAAATAGTCCTGACTGCCTCAGGAGGACCATTCCTTGCCTTTAACAGAGAACAACTCCTTAATGTCACACCTGCCCAGGCCCTTAAGCATCCGAACTGGGAGATGGGAAGCAAGGTGACAGTAGACTCTGCAACCCTTATGAATAAAGGACTGGAGGTTATTGAGGCAAAATGGCTCTTTGATCTGGAACCCGAAAAAATTGACGTGGTGGTCCATCCGCAATCCATAATTCATTCTCTTGTTTATTTCCACGACGGATCCGTTAAAGCACAGCTTGGAATGCCCGACATGAGGATACCGATACTGTATGCGCTTGCCTACCCCGACAGGGTGATGTCGGAACTCCCCAGGCTCGACCTTGCGGCTGCAGGAGGACTTACTTTCCGGAAACCCGACACATCACTGTTCCGAAGCCTTTCACTTGCCTACCATTCTCTGAGGGCCGGAGGAAATATGCCATGCATCATGAATGCAGCCAACGAAGTCGCCGTCACCGGATTTCTTGAAGGCAAAACCGGATTTCTCAATATTCCCGAAGTGGTCGAGTTTGCAATGGAGAAAACCAGGTTTGAGAAAAGTGTTTCTCTGGAAGCACTCGAGGAAGCAGACAGGGAGAGCCGCTCGATCGCATTGAAATACCTAAACAGCAAATCAAACAACAAAAAATGACAATACTTATTAAAATACTGCAATTTGTTCTCAGCCTCACCATACTTGTAATTATACACGAACTGGGACATTTCTTTTTTGCGAAACTCTTTAAAACAAGAGTTGAAAAATTCTACCTGTTCTTCAATCCATGGTTTTCACTCTTTAAATTCAGAAAAGGGGAAACCGAATACGGGATAGGATGGCTCCCTCTTGGAGGCTATGTTAAGATATCGGGAATGATCGATGAATCGCTCGACAGGGAGCAGATGAGTAAACCTCCTGAGCCATGGGAGTTCAGATCCAAACCTTCGTGGCAAAGGCTTTTAATAATGACAGGCGGAGTTTTATTCAACTTTATCCTGGCTTTCCTTATTTATGTGGCGGTCCTTTATGCATGGGGAGTTACCTACCTGCCGAATGCAAATGTTAAATACGGTATAGTAACCGACAGCACCGGATTTGCCATGGGACTAAGAAACGGGGATAAAATAATCTCGGTCGACAACAGGCAGATAGATAATTTTTATGAGATAAACAAGGAAATAATTCTCCGCAAAAACGCCACCATTCAGGTTGAGCGCGATGGTCAGACCATTCAGCTGAATGTTACACCCGACTACATCAGAAACGCAATAAAGGGTAAAGGACGCATTGAGCCAAGGGTGCCTTTTTCACCTTTTATCATTAACGGTTTCGGTAAATCATCACCGGCACGTGATGCGGGACTGCTGGAGGGAGATGAGATTGTTGAGGCTGACAGTCTGAGATTCTCCTATTTTGACGAGTTTCAGAATTACCTCCTTGAGAACAGGGGCAGGGAGATAATGTTAGGCGTTTTACGCAACGGCCAGTCTCTTAAAATACCAGTAAAACCAACACCCGCCGGCCGGCTCGAAATATTGAGATCTTATGAAAACATATTTGAATACAAAACCGTAAAATACGGGTTGCTTGAGTCGATCCCCCAGGGCATAAAAATGGGAACAGGCACTATCGGAGATTACCTGAAGCAGTTCAGGCTGATATTCTCCAAAGGCACCAGGGCACATGAATCCCTGGGCGGGTTTATTACAATAGGTAACATTTTTCCCGGTAAATGGAACTGGCAGGCCTTCTGGAACCTCACAGCCTTTCTTTCCATAATTCTTGCGGTGATGAACATACTTCCTATTCCCGCTCTCGACGGGGGCCATGTTATGTTCCTTCTCTTTGAGGTCGTTACCGGCCGTAAACCGAGTGACAAGTTCCTTGAATACGCCCAGATTGCGGGCATGATATTGCTTTTTGCCCTGCTGATCTATGCCAACGGGAATGATATTATTAAACTTATAAAAAAATAGTTATTGAACCGCAGTTTGTTTTTAGGAAACTAATTGTAATTTTGCAGAGACTATAAAAATTAAGGAAATGGGAAAGATTGGACCTTTGGAGATTGTTCTTATTCTTTTAATTGTGGTGCTTCTTTTCGGTGGTCGTAAGATTCCCGAACTCATGAAAGGTATCGGGCAGGGGCTGAAGGAATTCAAGAAAGCCTCCAAATACGATCCTGAAGAGGAAAAAAAAGAATCCGCTAACAAGGATTAATCATAAATTCTGTTATTGCAAAATTCAAACTGCAGTAATCTTTCGGCTGCTGTAATGATATAATTCCCCGGTATGGCAGACTGCCCTGAAGCCGGGGATTTACCTTATTCAACAGGCTCATACTTCTGATTGCGCCTTACCGGTACAAAACCCGCCTCTTTTATTACAGACTTTATTTCTTCTGCCCCGAAAATGGTGGTTACCCCGGCGGCGCTCACTACATTTTCTTCAATCATCACCGAACCGAGATCATTTGCACCGGCATGAAGCGACATCATTGCCGTATCCCTCCCAACGGTAAGAAGGGAAGCCTGAATATTGGGGATATTGTTCAGCATCAGCCTGCTTATGGCTATCAGCCTGATATAGCCGGTGTTGGTCATCGAATTGAATATGCCCGATTCCCTGCTGAGGCGCGTATCCTTGTCCTGGAAAGGCCATGGTACAAAAGTGATGAAGCCATAGCTGCCCTCAGGTTTCTCCGCCTGTAAATCACGCAGCAGTTTCAGGTGTGTAATCCTCTCTTCGGGAGTTTCAATATGTCCGGCCATCATGGTGGCAGATGTAGGCAGGTTTAGCCTGTGTGCCTCACGCATTACGTCAAGCCACTCATCCGTGGTCGCCTTGTGGGGAGAGAGAATCTTTCTTACCCTGTCCGACAGAATTTCGGCGCCTGCACCCGGCAGGCTGTCGAGCCCTGCGCCAACTAGTTCGGTCAGAACACGGCGAAATGAAAGCTTCTCCTTTCGGGCAAGATAAACCACCTCGGGAGGGCCCAGTGCATGCAGTTTGAGCGCCGGAAATTCCTTTTTTAAACGGCTGAAGAGATCGGTATAAAACGACAAGCCAAGCTCGGGGTTCATGCCTCCCTGTAATAACACCTGGTCGCCGCCAAGAGCAAATAATTCGCTAATCTTCTGCCTGTACTCATCAAAGGTTGTAACGTAAGCTTCTTCGGAATTCTTTCTGCGGCAGAAATTGCAGAATGCGCATTGCGAGAAACAGACATTTGTAATGTTAACGTTCCTGTCAATTATCCAGCCGGCCCGGTCGCCGGGATGTAACTTTTTCCTGATGAGATCAGCATAGAAAACAAGATATGGAAGAGGACTCTTTTCATAAAGAAACAATCCTTCCGATACCGATATCGCCTTCAATGCCAGCGCATCTTCAAGTATCCTTTCATATTCGGATGCCGTTCTTTCCTTTGGGTTTCTTCCATCCATCACCGGTAAGCTCCGCACTTTGGCTCATAAAGGTAATATTTTCCCGGCAGGCTGAAATTTTTTATTTAACTTTATGCGCTAATTCTGAAGGCGGAAATATGAATATCAATATAAAACAGGTACAGGCTCTCAAACCCGGTCAATCGGTTGTTTGCATCGTAGGTAAAGCTTCCGTGCCTTCATTTCTGTCGCTTACTGCCAGGGAAAGGAAATATGCCCTGGACAGGCTAAAAGAAAATGAAGAATATGTTTATCTGAACTCCTGTTCCAGGTGCATTTATCTGGTGCCGGTTGACATAAATGCTGAAGCGTACAGGGCATCTGAAGAAATAAGAAAAAAAGCCTCCATGCTTAAACGGCTCATCAGGTCGAACAGTCACAAAGAACTGGTGATAGCCTCCGATAAATCGTTAAAAGGAGCGGAGCTTGCCTTTGCAGAAGGTTTTATTCTCGCTGTCTACTCCTTCTCAAGGTACAAGACTGTCAGTCCGAAGAAGTACGAGGGTTTTTACCCATCCGATATTCTGCTTTATAATGTTGGGGAAAAGTCTGAAATAAACTGGCTGAAATCAGTGGTTGAAGCAGTTTATCTCACAAGGGATCTCATTAATGAGCCGCCCAACAGGCTTAATTCCGTTGCCCTGGCAAGGGAGATTAAAAAAATGAGCCAGGCAGCAGGTTTCTCTTTTGAGCAGATGGGCAAGACTAAAATTGAAGCCCTTAAGATGGGAGGCCTTCTTGCTGTAAACAGGGGCAGCGTTGACCCGCCGGTATTCTGCGTACTTGAATGGAAACCTGAAAATGCAGTGAACAGAAAGGCAATCGTACTGGTTGGGAAAGGAGTTATTTACGATACCGGCGGACTGAACATAAAAACCGGCGATTACATGGGCCAGATGAAGACCGATATGGCAGGCGCTGCAACGGTGGCCGGCATCTTCCATGTGATGGCAAAAAACAGAATTCCGGTTCATCTTGTCGGGCTGATACCTGTTACCGATAACCGCCCGGGTGGAAACGCTTATGTGCAGGGAGATATAATCACAATGTATAACGGCCGTACGGTTGAGGTTGGTAACACCGACGCGGAAGGAAGACTGATTCTGGCCGATGCTTTAAGCTATGCCGATAAGTATTCCCCTGAATTAATTATAACAATAGCAACTCTCACTGGTTCTGCATCGATGACTTTCGGGAACCTGGCAACAGCCGTAATGGGCAATGCAGATGAGAGGTACTTTTCTATGCTCAGAGAGGCAGGCAATGAGGTTTATGAAAGAATCGCCCCTCTCCCTTTCTGGGAAGAATACGGTGAATTGCTGAAATCGGATATAGCAGATATTAAAAACACGGGAGGAAGGGAAGCCGGGGCCATAACAGCCGGCAAATTCCTTGAATTCTTTACGGAATACCCTCTTATTCACCTCGATATTGCAGGTACAGGAGTACTTAAAAAGGATGATTTCTACAGGACTAAAGAGGGCACTGCCTCAGGGCTGAGGCTTATTGCTGAGTTTTTAAGAAAATATTCTGCGGGCGGAAACAAAAAAAAGTAAAATGGAAAACAGACAGATAATTGCAGGGATAACCCACGGAGATATTAACGGCATTGGTTATGAAGTAATAATAAAATCACTTCTCGACAATGCCATATTTGAACTTTTCACACCGGTTGTCTACGGCTCACCGAAAGTGGCCGCCTACCACCGGAAGGCACTGAACATTGATAATTTCAGCTTCAACACCATCCGCCACGCCGGAGAGGTGCATCCCCGCAGGGCGAATATGATTAACTGCCTGGGCGATGATGTAAGGGTGGAACTGGGTCAGCCCACGAGGCACAGCGGTGAAGCTGCATTTATTGCACTTGAGAAAGCCGTGAACGACCTGAGGGACCGGAAAATAGATGTTCTTGTAACGGCACCGATTGACAAATCGGTCATACAGTCCGAAAAATTCACTTTCCCCGGTCATACTGAGTACCTGAAATCGAAGTTTGGTGCAGATGATACGCTTATGTTTATGATAAGTGAAAGCATGAAAGTTGGCGTTGTCACCGGGCATATACCCCTTGCAAAAGTGGCTGAGACAATCACCACCGAACTGATATTGAAAAAGATCAGGCTGATGAATCATTCCCTGATAACCGACTTTGCCATAAGGAAACCGTCCATTGCAGTGCTCGGCCTCAATCCTCATGCCGGGGATGAGGGTCTTCTCGGTACCGAGGAAAAGGAGATCATACAACCCGCCGTGAAAAAAGCCTGTGATGAGGGAATGATGGTATTCGGCCCCTTTTCTGCCGACGGCTTTTTCGGTGCTGCACATTTCAGAAAATTTGACGCCGTACTCGCAATGTACCACGATCAGGGCCTGGCCCCGTTTAAGGCAACTGCATTCGGCACAGGTGTAAATTATACTGCAGGACTGCCGGTTGTCCGTACTTCTCCCGCACATGGCACTGCATTCTCACTGGCCGGAAAGGGGGAAGCCTCTGAAAGCTCGTTCCGTCATGCAATTTACCTGGCATGCGATATTTTCAGAAACAGGAAGCTTTATGAGGAGATATCCGGAAATCCACTTACCAGACACGACATCGATATTCATGCCGACCATGCCGACGAATTGCCTTCCGAACTTAACCATTCAGACAACGGGTTATGATTGATTACATTTCAGGTACGATTACCGGACTATCACCTGCCCACCTGACCATCGAAACAACGGGTGTGGGGTATTTTGTCAATATCTCGCTGAACTCCTTCTCAAAACTTGAAAACAAAGGCACCGTAAAAATTCTGATTCATGAGGTGATCAGAGAAGATTCCCACCAGCTTTTCGGTTTTGCCGATGAGGATGAACGTGAGATTTTCAGGCACCTGATATCTGTTTCCGGCATCGGGGCCAACACTGCACGAATGGTTCTTTCCTCCCTCTCCCCTTCAGATGTAAGGAAAGCAATCGTGGAAGCAAATGTAAATGTTCTCCAATCGATTAAAGGCATCGGCCTTAAAACTGCACAGAGAATTATAGTCGATCTGAAAGACAAGGTTGGCAAAAAGGCTTCTGCAGCCGAAATATTCGCTGCCGAGGACAATACAAAGAAAGAAGAAGCGTTATCAGCATTAGTGATGCTGGGTTTTGCCAGAAGCGCCGTAATAAAAGTTCTGGATAAACTGCTGGGTGAAGACAAAACACTTACAGTCGAGGAACTTATTAAAAAAGCGCTTAAAAACTTGTAAAAAGAAGCTTGAGATCGGGTATTTCATATAGGAATCTTCAGCAGATTACGGGCATCCTGTTTTCTGCTCTCTTTTTTTTTATACAGGCCAGGGATTCTCAGGCACAGGAAACAGTCCCTCAGGATACGTCAGGAAAACAGATTCTTAAACTGAAGGAAAACACCGGGTTTCCGTGGGATCGTCAGCCCCGTTCCCCACTTTACCTCGATCTGCCAAAAAATATCTCCTCAAAAGTTGTCTACGATCCCGACAGGAACGAATATATAATTTACCAGAAGGCAGGACCTTTCGATTACCGCACCCCTGTAAGAATGAGCCCGGAGGAATACAGGAAATACGAATTCGACAGGGCCATGCGCGAATACTGGAACATGAGACTTTCGGGTGACGAAACAGGTTACCGCTCGTCAATTATTCCCCAGCTTGAAATAGGAGGTGAGGCCTTCGACAAGATATTCGGCAGCAACGTTATCAATATTATCCCGCAGGGTTCGGCAGAACTCATTTTCGGCATAAACATCTCCCGGACAAACAATCCGGCACTTTCCGAAAAACTGCGTACCATCCCGACTTTCGATTTCAAGGAAAAGATACAGATGAATGTAACCGGTACAATCGGTGACAAGCTGCAACTGGGTATTAATTACAATACCGAAGCAATGTTTGAATTCGAAAACCGGACAAAGCTTCAGTACGCCGGTAAGGAGGATGAGATTATTAAGAAAATTGAAGCCGGTGATGTTACTCTTCCGCTTACAGGAACCCTCATTACCGGAAGCTACAGCCTGTTTGGACTGAAAACTGAAATGCAGTTCGGCAAGCTGACTGTTACCACCGTCCTGTCGCAGCAGAAAGGTGAATCGTCGGTTATGGAGGTAAAAGGCGGAGCCCAGATAACACCCTTCGAAATTACTGCCGATGATTACGAGGCAAACCGGCATTTTTTCCTGGCACAGTATTTCAGGGATATCTTCGATGATGCAATGAAAAACCTCCCTGTAATAGGCTCAGGAATCAATATCGAGAGAATTGAGGTATGGATAACAAACAAGACGAGCCGCTTCGAAGAGGGAAGCAACCGGAATATCGTTGCATTTATGGACCTGGCAGAAAACAGCAGCCATATTTTCAACAATGTTCCTGAATTTCAGCAAAAGCCCGGTACTCCGCTTAATCCCGATAATTCCGTTAACGGACTTTACCAGGAAATGCTTACCACATATTCCGGCATCAGGGAACCGGATAAAGTGACCGATGTGCTTGGCAGCCTTTATCCCGGATTCCAGATAGGTAGAGACTTTGAAAAGATTGAGAATGCCAGAAAACTCAACGAAAGGGAATTTACACTCAACAGGCAGCTCGGCTTTATCTCGCTGAATACCGCGCTTAATACCGATGAAGTCCTTGCCGTGGCATTCGAATATACCATGAACGGTCAGGTGTACAGGGTGGGAGAGTTTTCAACCGACGGTATTACAGCACCCCAGGCCCTTGTGCTTAAACTGCTGAAGGGAACAACTCTCAGCCCCAAACTGCCGACATGGAAGCTGATGATGAAAAATATTTACTCGTTAGGATCCGGAAGGCTCGAGCGGAAAAACTTCGAGTTAAATATTTTATACCAGGATGACAAAACAGGAAACTCAATCAATTATATCCCTGAGGGGAACCTGTCAAGCAAAATACTTCTGCAGGTTCTCAGACTTGATAACCTGAATTCCCAGCTCGACAGGGAACCTGACGGCGTTTTCGATTTTATTGAAGATGCCACAATAATGAGTGCTCGCGGAAGAATTATCTTCCCTGTGAATGAGCCTTTTGGCAGCTTCCTCCGGAGCCGGTTCACCGATCCGAAAATTGCCGAGAAATACGTCTTTCAGGAACTCTATGACTCCACGCAGACTGTGGCCAGGCAGATGGCCGAAAAGAATAAATTCAAAATGACGGGTCAGTTCTCCTCTGCCTCCGGATCCGAAATACAGCTAAATGCCGCAAGTATTCCTCAGGGCGCCGTGAAAGTCACAGCCGGCGGAGTAATCCTTTCGGAGAACACCGATTATACAGTAGATTATAACCTCGGAACGGTACGTATTATAAACCAGGCCCTGCTCGACTCCGAGACGCCGATACAGGTCTCTCTCGAAAGCAACCAGTTCTTCGGGTTCCAGACCAAAACCCTGGCCGGTACGCACCTCGATTACAGAGTCTCGGATAATTTTAATATCGGAGGCACAATACTCCACCTGAACGAGCGTCCCTACACCCAGAAAGTCAATTTCGGGGAAGAACCCATATCCAATACCATCTGGGGTATGAATACCTCATACCGTTCTCAGTCACAGCTTCTTACCAATATTGTTGACAAACTTCCCCTTCTCAATACCAGGGTGCCCTCGGCAATCTCATTTTTCGGGGAGTTTGCAAACCTTATCCCTGGTCATTCAAAAGCCATCTCAAATGCGGGAAATTCATATATCGACGACTTTGAAGCAAGTGAAATACCTCTCGATCTCAAATCGTTCAACGCCTGGACACTGGCAAGCATCCCGCAGGGTCAGGATATGCTGTTCCCCGAAGCGAGGCTTAACAATAATTTTGCAAGCGGATTCAACAGGGCAAAACTCGCCTGGTATGTGATTGACCCGCTTTTCCTGAGGAATGGTTCATCAACTCCTTCACATATCAAGGATAATCCCGATGAACAATCAAGCCATTTTGTAAGGGAGGTTTTTGAAACCGAAATCTTTCCCTATAAGGAGAGCCCGAGCGGAGTGCCAACCAACATCGGAGTCCTTAATGTGGCCTTCTATCCTTCCGAAAGAGGCCCTTATAACTTTGAGACATTTCCTTCATCATATTCATCCGGACTTGGCGGCAACGGGTTGCTTAATAACCCTCGTTCGCGATGGGGCGGAATTATGAGGGAGGTGCTGACAAGCGACTTTGAAACTGCAAATATCCAGTATATTAAGTTCTGGCTCATGGATCCCTTCGTGGAGAACCCTGACCATAAAGGAGGAGACTTATACTTTAACCTGGGAAATATTTCCGAGGATATTCTGAAAGATTCAAGAAAAAGTTTCGAGAACGGACTGCCTGGTTCGCCGGAAGTAACAAATGTTGATACCACTGTCTGGGGAAGGGTGCCCACGGTTCAGGCCGTTGTTCATGCATTCGACAACGACCCGCTTTCGCGGCAATACCAGGATGTCGGTTTTGACGGTCTGCGCGATGCCGACGAGAAGACATTCTATGAAAACTATCTGCAGACCCTCCAGTCTCTTCTTACTGCCGAAGCTTATGCTTCTTTTGAAAAAGACCCCTCAGGAGATGACTTCCATTATTTCAGGGGATCGGACTACGACAGGCTTAAGCTGGGAATTCTTGACAGGTATAAGAACTATAACGGACCAGACGGAAACTCTCCCACAGCCGAAATGTCGCCGGAGAACTATCCCACAACAGGTTCAACGCTTCCCGATATGGAAGATATCAACAGGGATAACACCCTGAGCGAAACGGAAAGCTATTACCAGTACAGGGTCAGTCTCAGGCCCGAAGACCTTAAAGTGGGCTCAAATTTCATTGTGGATGAAATCGAATATACGGCAACCTTTGCCAACGGGCAGAAATCGAAGGTGAAATGGTACCAGTTTAAAATACCTGTCACCGATTATGAAAAAGTGATTGGTGCAATAAGGGATTTTAAATCGATCAGGTTCATGAGGATGTTTTTGCGCGGTTTTGAAGATCCTGTCATAATGAGGTTCGCCAAACTTGATCTTGTAAGGGCCGAGTGGAGAAAATACAACATAGCATTTAAGGAAGGGAGTGAAAGAATCACCATACCTGAACAGGAGGACGGGTCTTTTGAGATAAGTTCGGTAAGCATCGAGGAGAACAGCGGAAAGCTGCCTGTCAACTATGTGCTGCCCCCGGGCTTCACAAGAATAATTGACCCCTCAAACCCTCAGCTGCGCCAGCTAAATGAACAATCTATGGTGCTCAGGGTGCACAACCTTGAAGATGGAGATGCAAGGGCAGCTTTCAGAAACGTGAACCTCGACATAAGACAGTACCGCCAGCTCAGAATGGAAGTCCACGCCGAAGCCCTTATAGGTGAACCCCTTGCAGATAATGAACTGACTGCTTTCATAAGAATAGGATCCGATTATAAAAGTAATTTTTATGAGTACGAAATCCCGCTGAAACTTACGCCCCCCGGAAGGTATATTAATGACAATGAAAGCCACAGAGCGGTTGTCTGGCCCGAGGATAACAGGTTTATTGTTAACCTCTCTGTCCTTCAGGAGGCCAAGCAGGCAAGAAACAGGGAGCTGCAGAGGCCGGGATCATCGCTGAGCATTTCGGATGTCTTTGTTTATTATGACGGGGAACACAGAGTCTCGGTTTCAGGCAACCCCAATCTGAGCAATGTGAAGGTGGTAATGGTGGGAGTCAGAAATCCTGTCAGGACAAGAAACCAGTCTAATGACGACGGTCGTCCCAAATCGGGCGAAGTATGGGTGAACGAACTAAGACTGAGCGATTTTGTTGAAAACAGCGGATGGGCGGCAAATGCACACCTTCAGGCCCGTCTTGCCGATTTCGCAACCGTCGACCTGGTTGGCCAGACCAGCACACCGGGATGGGGCAGCATCGAGAAAAAAGTAAATGAAAGAAGTAAGGAGCAGATATTGAAATATGATGTCTCTTCCACAATTGAAATGGGAAAGTTTTTCCCCGAAAAGGCTGCCGTGCGACTCCCCGTTTATATAGGCTATTCCGAGGCAAGAATCAAGCCACAGTTTAACCCCTTAGACCCCGACATACCTTTAAATGTAGCTCTCGAAAATGCCGAAAACCGCAGGGAACGTGATTCCATCAGATCAATTTCGGAAGATTATACCAGGCGAAAAACAATCACGGTAAGCAATGCCGGCATAAACGCGAGAGGTGAAAAACCCCATCTGTGGGATCCGGCTAACCTTAGTTTCAACTATACTTACAACGAGGTGTTCCGCTCAAACATAAAAACCGAAACAGATATCGAAAAAAATATCCGCGGAGGAATAAACTATAACTATGAGAGCCAGCCGAAAAACATTACTCCCTTTAAAAATGTGAAATTTCTTAACCCGCCGGTCTTCAGGCTCATAAAAGACTTCAATTTCTATATTTTCCCCAGAAGCATTTCTTTCCGGACCGATCTCAGCAGGTATTACAACGAGGTAAAGACAAGGAACATAAATAACCCGTACCTGCGCATCACGCCATCGTTCCGTAAGGATTTTGAATGGAGCAGGATATATGATTTCAAGTATGACGTGACGCGTCAGCTTAAAATCGATTTTACGGCAACAAGTATTGCCCGCATAGACGAACCACCAGGCGGAGTGGATAAG
The DNA here is from genome assembly GCA_029974835.1 of Bacteroidales bacterium. Lineage (GTDB taxonomy): Bacteria > Bacteroidota > Bacteroidia > Bacteroidales > VadinHA17 > LD21. The sequence goes on along the minus strand of JARKQN010000022.1, from coordinate 77,722 downwards.
AAGCGCTACAGTACGGAATATGAAAAGTGGAAAGACTCCGTTCTCACCAATCTAAGAAATTTCGGGCGGACTACAACATATAATCATTTTATAAATGTCAACTACAACCTGCCTGTAAATAAACTTCCCTTGCTAGGTTGGGTGAATGCCAACGTGCGGTACGGTTCCGATTATACCTGGCTTGCTGGTCCCCTTTTCCCCGATTCAATGAAAATCAACCTGGGAAACACCATAAAAAATCATAATGACCTTACCTTTACTGCCAACGGTGCCCTCACCACACTGTACAACAAGATTAAATTCCTGAGAAATATTGAAACAAATACAAGGCCCGACAGCAGGCAAAGGATGAGACCTGAATTCAAAACCCTTACCTACACGAGGGAGAAACTAAGCCTCCGGCCCGGAACGGCGCGTTCCATAACTCATAACCTTAAAACAAAAGATGTAACGGTAAAGGCTTATGATGCCTCCGGCAAAGAGGTACCCGGCAAGCTTAACATTGTGAGTGAGAACAGAATCACCTTTACACCTGCAGAACAGGCCGATAACGCAAGGATAGTGGTGGAGGGAAAGGTAGTGAAGAAGCGCGATCCGGCAATTGTGGCAGGAGAATATCTAGTAAGGGCACTTATGGGGGTAAGGAATGTGTCTCTTACCTTTACCAATACTCAGGGCCAGATACTGCCGGGGTATATGCCGGAAACCACTTTTATCGGTATGGAACGGACAAATGATGTCTTTGCGCCCGGATGGCCGTTTATACTGGGTTTTGCCGACAGAAAATTCTTTGACCGTGCCGCTGAAAGAGGCTGGCTTTCGACCGACACCCTGCTCAACACCCCGGCATCATTCACAAACGGACAGACAATTTCCGCAAGAAGCCTTTTTGAGCCATTCCCCGGACTGAGAATAGACCTCACAGCCGACAGAAGGTTTAATGAGGCTGTTTCGGCCTATTATATTGCCGACCGCAACGGAAACTTCCCCGACAGCACAAGAAACAGGATTGTTTCGGGCAATTTTACAATCTCAATTTTGTCGTGGGGGACAGCATTCGAGAAGATAAAGCGTAAAAATGATTACGTGTCACCAACCTACGAGGCTTTCAGAAATTATACCGGTATAATTTCACGGAGAAGGGCAGAGGAGAGAATGACAACCGATCCGGGTTATAACCCCGATGTTGATCCGGTAACCGGCAACCCGCTCCCCGGTCCTTTCAAAAACGGCTATGGACAAACCTCCAGAGAAGTACTTATTCCCGCTTTCCTCGCAGCATATACCAAAACGGATCCGGAAAAGGTGACGCTCGAAACATTCCCCTCGGCATGGAAAATGATGCCTAACTGGAGAATCAACTTTGACGGGCTTTCACGCTTTGCTTTTGTTCAGTCAGTGTTCAGGTCAATCAATATCTCGCACCAGTACAGAAGCACATTCTCAATAAATTCCTTTACCACAAACCTGAAATATAAGACCGATGCCGGCGGACTGAACTATGACAGGGATCTGCAGGGTAATTTCCTTTCCAGGTATGAAATCAACGTCGTAACCATTAACGAGCAGTTCAGCCCTCTTATAAATGTGGACATGAACTGGAAGAACAGCCTTACCACAAGATTTGAACTCAGGAAATCAAGGACGGTTTCGCTTAACCTTACCAGCAACCAGATTGCCGATGCCAGAAGCAATGAGATTGTTGTTGGGGCAGGATACAGATTCGACGAGGTACAGATTGTTGTAAAATCAGCCGGACGGCAGAAAACACTAAAGAGCGATCTCAATGTAAGATTTGACCTGTCGGTAAGAGATAATAAAACCATGGCCCGTAAAATAGTGGAAAATGTCAACCAGCCCGTTGTGGGCTCAAAGGTGATCACAATAGGCACCAGCGCCGATTATGTCCTAAGCGACAGGTTCAATCTTCAGATATTTGCAGACCATACCATGAACGACCCGTTTGTGGCAAGCACCTTCCCGACTTCAAATACCAATTTTGGCTTCAGCCTGAGGTTTACGCTGGTGCAATAATTCTGCCACTTTACCCTGACTCATGGTAAAGAGAAAAAAGGGATGATAATTTTTGGTTTACATTGTTTAAAAATTGCTTATTTTTAGCAGGCAGTTCGGTTAAGTGTTTAATCTGTAAAATTTGATGATATGAATATTCCCGGGAATTTAAAGTACACGAAAGATCATGAATGGATAAGGGTGGAAGGTGAAACCGGCTACGTAGGGATCACCGATTTTGCCCAGGGTGAATTGGGCGATATTGTCTTCGTGGAAATTGAAACGGTGGGAGAAACCCTCGGCAAGGGGGAAGTATTCGGTACAATTGAAGCAGTGAAAACAGTATCAGACATGTTCATGCCTGTAAGCGGCGAGATCCTCGAAATGAACGGTGAGATTGAAGCTACACCCGATGTGGTTAACAAAGATCCTTACGGTAAAGGATGGATGATAAAGGTGAGGATACAGGACATGTCCGAACTTGATGAGCTTCTTACCCCTGAAGCATACAAATCACTGCTGGGAGCTTAATTCAGGAATTTGTTTTTTTATACCGTTATTCTGCTAACGGCTTATAAGGTCTTTTTTACCTCAACCTCCTGGTAGGCTTCTATGATATCGCCCTGTTTAATATCGTTGAAGTTCTGGATGTTAAGTCCGCATTCAAGACCGCTTACAACCTCTTTCACATCATCCTTAAACCTTTTCAGGGAGCCCAGTTCCCCGGTATAGATCACTATACCGTCTCTGATAACACGGACTTTTGAGTTCCTCGAGATTTTTCCTTCCCTGACGATACAGCCTGCGATTGTTCCGACTTTCCCGATCTTAAACACCTCTTTGATCTCGAGAGTTGCCACTATTTCCTCCTTTATTTCAGGCATGAGCATGCCTTCCATAGCCGCTTTAATCTCTTCAATGGCATCATAGATTATGGAATAGAGGCGGATATCTATCTGTTCTTTTTCTGCCAGCTTGCGGGCATTCATTGAAGGTCTGACCTGGAACCCGACAATAACGGCATTCGAGGCTGCTGCGAGAAGCACGTCCGATTCGGAAATCTGTCCCACCGCCTTGTGAATGATGTTAAGCTGTATCTGCTCGGTGGAGAGCTTGATGAGTGAATCGCTGAGGGCCTCCACCGAACCGTCAACATCACCTTTTACAATAACGTTAAGCTCCTGGAAATTGCCTATGGCAATTCTTCTTCCTATTTCGTCAAGAGTAATATGTTTCTGTGTCCTGAGTTCCTGTTCTCTCTGAAGCTGGGCACGTTTTGTGGCAATCTCTTTTGCTTCCCGGTCGCTCTCCATGACGTTGAATTTGTCTCCCGCCTGGGGCGCCCCGTTCAGACCCAGCATAAGCACGGGAGATGAGGGACCTGCCTCGTTTATCTTATTGCCCCGTTCGTTGTAAAGAGCTTTTGTATGGCCGTAATAACTGCCTGCAAGAACAATGTCGCCCGTTCTAAGTGTACCTGTTTTTACCAGCACCGTAGCCGTATAACCGCGTCCCTTGTCGAGCGATGACTCTATAACGGTTCCCTGCGCAGGCTTGTCGGGATTAGCCTTCAGATCGAGCAGTTCAGCTTCAAGAAGCACCTTTTCGAGAAGAAGGTCAACATTAAGTCCGTTTTTTGCAGATATTTCCTGCGACTGGTATTTCCCGCCCCACTCCTCAACCAGGTAGTTCATATTTGCCAGTTCTTCCCTGATCCTGTCGGGATTGGCTGTGGGTTTGTCAATCTTGTTGATTGCAAAAATAATCGGCACACCTGCAGCTGAGGCGTGATTGATTGCTTCAACTGTCTGGGGCATTACGCCGTCGTCGGCAGCCACAACAATTATCGCTATATCGGTTATCTGAGCTCCGCGGGCCCTCATGGCCGTAAAGGCCTCATGACCGGGAGTGTCTAGAAATGTGATTTGCTTGCCGTTATCGAGCGTTACGCTGTAGGCTCCTATATGCTGAGTTATCCCTCCGGCTTCGCCGGCTATCACATTGGTATTCCTGATATGGTCGAGAAGCTTCGTTTTTCCATGGTCGACATGTCCCATTACCGTAACGATGGGCGGCCGGGGTTTGAGATCTTCCGGTCTGTCTGTATCTTCTTCCACAGTCTCAAGGAGTTCGGCGCTGATAAATTCAACCTTGTATCCGAACTCATCGGCGACTATCGCCATTGTTTCGGCATCCAGCCTCTGGTTGATAGAGACGAACAGGCCGAGGTTCATACAGGTTGAGATAATATCGGTGACAGGAACATTCATCATGGAGGCCAGTTCATTGGCCGATACAAACTCGGTGACTTTAAGAATATTCTTTTCGAGTTCCTGGAGTTCTGATTGTTCCTTCAGTTTCTGACTTATTGCCTCACGTTTCTCGCGGCGGTATTTTACGCCTTTTGATTTGCCTTTTGAGGTGAGTCTTGCAAGTGTCTCCTTGATCTGTTTCTGCACCTCATCTTCGTCGACCTCAGCCCTTACAGGCCTTTTCTTAACAGATATCCTGGCTTTTTCCTTCTTCTCGGGGATCCCGGGCTTAAGGGGAACAATCTCCTTTTCCTTTGATATCCGTTTTCTCTTTTTCCTGTGCCTTGCCTCTTCGTCGTAATCGATCTTAACCGGCTGATGTTTTTTCTTCTCCTCCACAGGAAGATCTATCTTGCCGACTACTGTCGGGCCGGAAAGTTTTATATCTGTATTTAGCTTAAAGAGTTCGGCCGGTTCGGCATGTGGTTTTTCTTCTTCAGCCGGTTTAACTTTCTCTGCAACCGGGGCTTCCTCGGTATCCCTGGCTTTTTCGGGCTCCTTCTCTTTTTCCTTCTTTTCGGCGATTATGGTTACGGCATCCGTTTCAGGCTCTTTCTTTTTTTCCGGCTCAGCGACGGTTGGTTCAGGCTGTGTCGAGGGAGTCTCGGGCTCTTTGCCTTTCTTTCCGGGCTTTGCGGCCGCAGGTTCTTCCTTTGGCTCTTTTGCCTTTTTTGCAGGTTTTTTCTCTTCTGCAGCAGGCTCCTCTTTTTCGGGAGTTACTTCCGGAACAGGGGCACTCTTTTTCGAAGGTTTCTCAAGATCTATTTTACCGACTATTTTAACTGCCTGTTTTGGAGGCTCAGGCTTTATTTCCACTTTCGTAATGCCGGTAGCATCCTTTATAAGGATTTCACTTGCGGCCTCCATTTCCTCCGACTGTGGCTTTGTGCTGATATCGTCGAGGGTAACGGTTTCCTTTTTCCTGTGAAGCTCTTTCAGAAGCAGCTTTTCGGATTCTTTTTTGGCATTTAAATCCTTGCTGTATTCTTTTACCAGAAGGGCATAAGCTTCGGGAGGGATCTTTGTATTCGGGTTTGGATCAAGATTAAATCCCTTCTTATGCAGGAACTCCACAATGGTGGATATGCCTACATTGAATTCGCGGGCAGCTTTACTTAACCTTGTTACTTTAATGTCATCACTCATATAAAACCTCCATCACTTAATGCCTTTGCAGAGGGCCGTTTCTTAAACCCGGAGAATATTCTGGTTATTCAAATTCTGCTTTTAAAATATTCATGACCTCCTTAACTGTTTCCTCTTCGAGATCTGTTCTTTTAACAAGGTCACTCACCGAAAGGTTCAGAACGCTCCTGGCAGTATCGCATCCTATTGACTTGAGCTCTTCAATTATCCACTCGTCAATTTCGTCGGAGAATTCTTCAAGGTTCACATCTTCTTCATCCTCACCTCCCGGCTCCCTGTATACATCTATCTCATAGCCTGTTAACTGGCTGGCCAGTTTTATGTTCAGTCCTCCCTTGCCTATTGCCAGCGAAACTTCATTCGGTTTGAGATATATTTCAGCCTTTTTAGCCTCCTCGTTAATTTTGATCGAGGATATTTTGGCCGGGCTCAGGGCTCTCTGAATGAAAAGTTGTGTGTTATTCGTATAATTTATTACATCAATGTTTTCATTTCTTAGTTCCCTCACAATACCATGAATTCTTGAACCTTTCATTCCGACGCAGGCACCTACGGGGTCTATACGTTCATCGTATGATTCAACGGCTACTTTTGCCCTCTCCCCGGGTACTCTTACAAATTTCTTAATTGTAATAAGTCCGTCGAAAATTTCTGGCACTTCAAGTTCAAAGAGCCTTTCAAGGAAGACCGGCGAAGTGCGGCTGAGTATAATAAACGGGGTGTTGTTTCTCATTTCCACCTTTATCACAACTGCACGGATTGAATCGCCTTTTCTGAAGTGGTCTGTGGGTATCTGTTCACTTTTCGGCAGGATCAGCTCATTGCCGTCGTCGTCAAGTACCAGAATTTCTCTTTTCCAGACCTGGTAAACTTCCCCGGTTACAATTTCACCTATCCTGTCCTTGTATTTTGCGTAAATATTGTTTTTTTCGAGGTCAAGTATCCTTGCTGTAAGGTTCTGCCGGAGGGAGAGAATAGCCCTTCTTCCGAAATCCTGGAACTTAACTTCGTCCGATACTTCCTCGCCGATTTCATAATCGGAGTCAATCTTTTTGGCTTCCGAAAGAGGTATTTGGGTATTGGCATCGGTAAATTCTTCATCTGCGACAACAACCCTGTTTCGCCATATTTCAAAGTCACCCTTGTCGATATTTACAATGATATCGAAATTATCAGCCGATCCGTATTTCTTTATCAGAATGTTCCTGAAAACGTCCTCAAGAACACTCATCATGGTCGGACGGTCGATGTTCTTCAACTCCTTGAATTCCGAGAAGGTGTCTGTCAAATTGAGATTTTCCATCTTAAAATACCATCAAGTTTCACCTGTATATTATTATTTCTTTTGCAGTTTTAATGTCGCTGAAATCTATCTTCAGGATTCCGCCTTCGCTTTTAACGGATTTGTTTTTTCCCTTTTTCTGTGCGCCGGTGTCAAGAAAAAAGCCATCCTCCGAAACATTTCTGAGAATGCCTTCGTGTTTTAGGCCGTTTTTTAATGTCACGGCAACGGTCCGGCCTTCGCTTTTGTAATACTGTTCCTTTACGCGGAAAGGGTGACCTATGCCGGGCGATGACACCTGAAGGCTGAAGTCTTCCTCTTCGCGGTCGAGATTGTTTTCAAGAAACATATTCAGCCCGGCGCATTCATCAACAGTAATCCCCTTAAGGGTGTCGGCGAATACGGTGATGTCATTGTTGCGGCTGACCTTTACCTCAACAAGGAAAATACCGGTACCTTTTATGTACTCCCTTACAAGATTTTCTATTTTCGAACTTTCCGTCATTACGAATTCTGATAATAAAACGGGGGACTTCTGTCCCCCATGTGCCAGTTTTCGCCACAAATCGACGGCAAAGATAATACATATTTTCAAAATATCAAAACACGGATATTGCGGTAAAAATATCGGAGGATAACCGTTTTTTAACGGCCCTGTTTATTACAGTAACCGATGTAATTAAAATGAAATAGATTATTTTTCGGGCAGATTTAATTTTTTCATCAGTGCATAACCGTTTTACAGACAGGGATATATACACGGAAACCGAGATAGGGATGCTTTCCCGATGCAGGTTATGCCCGAGGGAGTGCGGGGCGGACAGATTCAGTGGCCCCCCCGGCTATTGTGGTGCCGACGCAGGACTGAACATAGCCTCAGTTTGCATCCACAGGGGCGAAGAACCCCCCATAAGCGGAAAAGAAGGTATATGCAACATATTTTTTGCAGGATGCAACTTAAGGTGCCGGTTCTGCCAGAATCATGAAATAAGCCGTAGAGAGGCTGCAGTGAACATTGCCCCGGTCAGCATAAACAATTGTCTGGATACCGTTACAGCTTTGCTCGACCAGGGAATTAAGGCGGTTGGTTTCGTATCGCCGTCGCACGTGGTCCCGCAGGTAAAGGCAATTATAAGGGGACTCAGGGAGAAAGGGTACAACCCTGTAACGGTTTACAATACAAATGGTTATGATAAGGCGGAAACCATCAGGAGCCTTGACGGATATATTGATGTCTATCTGCCCGATTATAAATATGTTACGCCTGAGCTTGCCTCTGAATGGTCTGATGCTGCTGACTATCCCGGAGTTGTACTGGCAGCCCTGAAGGAGATGTATTATCAGAAAGGATCGGTCTTACATACAGACCAGGAAGGAAATGCCCTCGGCGGCATACTGGTGAGGCACCTGGTAATGCCGGGTCATGCCGAAGAAAGTATAAAAGTAATAAAAAGCCTGGCTGAAGAATTGTCTCCGGGCATCAGCATTTCCCTGATGTCGCAGTATCATCCTACCGCTGAGGTTGAAAACGTGCCTTTTCTGAATCGCCAGATCGAACCGGACGAATATAACCGCGTGGTTTCAGCGGCATTCAGCGCAGGTTTCAGGAAGATATGGATTCAGGATCCCGACAGCCATTTAAATTACCTGCCCGACTTCAGCAGGGAGCACCCGTTTGAGGGCTGACAGATTTATATTTTTATAAAGACCCTGTTTTTATAAAGCCAGTAGCAGATATACCAGAGGATTGCCCATGCACCAAGACCGGTTATAATTGCTGTCATGGTTTCTCCGCTCCATGAGAATAGCAGTTTCGAGAAAGGATTCACAATCCTGTTGCTTATGATTCTTGTAAAACCAAGTTCAAAAAACATGTAAATAAATAATGAATTCATCCCTACAATGATGAAGAACTTTGAGAATCCTGACATCAACCCTTTTACATCAATCAGCCAGTAGCACAAACAGAGGGCGAGGATAGTCCAGCCGCCCGAAGCCAGGACAAACGAAACTGTGGCAATCTTCTTGATTATGGGAGTAATATTGAGAATGTCGAGCGCATAACCGGCAACCAGCGCCGTCAGGCCTGCAATCAGAAGAATCTTTATCTTGTCTGACGATGACCTTTCGCTCATGAGAAGTTTACCGCACATAGCCCCCCATACAGTATGGGCGGTTGTGGACACAAAGTTCAGTGTGGCCCATTCGCTGGCCTTGTCAACGCCTTCTATTAAATTGTTAAACCAGGCACCCAGATTATGGTAGTTTACCCATGGATTGTTAAAGCCTTCAACAGGAAAGAACCGGTAGGCGAGATCAATAAGGAGAAGTATTACAAGTGTGAAAACCAGCTGAAACCTGAAGCTTTTGTTCATTATCAGAAATGCGACAAGATATGTAACCGACAGCTGCGCCAGTACATTCTGAAACCTGAACACCAGTTTTCCGGCAGCCGTGAAATACAGAGCCCAGCCGAGAAACAGCAGTGTTAATGACCTGATTACTGCATGCCTTGTTATCCGGCTCCATGTCTCCCCCTTTTTAAGCCTGTTCGCAACGGCAAAGGGAATGGCAACACCTACTATAAACATGAAAAAAGGCTGGATCAGGTCCCAGAAATGAAGGCCGTGCCATTGATGGTGATGCAACTGGTTTCCGATAAAGTGCAGTACCGGATTTTTGTTTTCAAGCAGGAGGGAATAGAGCCTGGTCGATTCACCGGCCAGAAGAAACATTGTAAAGCCTCTGAAAAAATCCACTGATGTTATTCTTCCCGGCAGCGGGGGGGCAAAACTGGTCTGGGTTTTCATGGTGTGGCGGTTAATGCAGGGTAAAAATACGAAGTTAATAATACGGTTTCAGAATCGCAAAAATTCCGGAACCGTTCAGCCTGCCGTTTCCCAAAACACCTTCTAAATGAATTTTTCCCTCTTCTGGAGATTGTACAGACCTGCAAGAAGAAAAAGAACAGTACCCGTCAAAAGTATAATCCTGTTTTTTATAACTGTCAGATGCCATGCAGTCTCGTTCATGTCCCTCGGCATGTCGTAAGGATTCAGAAATACGTTCCACTGGCTCCGCGAGAGGTTATCGCTTAATATCATGAAGAAGATTCCGAAAATTATCATGACCACGGCTGTGCCATTGCCGTTGCGAATTACCGTCGAAAGCATAAAGGCCAGCATCCCGAGGAACAGGACAGGAACCATCACACGGGCAGTCATTCCCATGAACCTGAAAGGTGTGATCAGTGCCGCCGACAGGGCTGTGTAAAGAAGAATAAGCATAAATGCCATAACAAAAATCATCAAAAGCCTTACCAGCCACACTTTATACCTGTAATTTGGTATTCCGAAAAGTATTTCGATGGTGCGTGCGTCCTGATCGTTCTGAATTCCGAAGACAGACGGGTAGAAGACCAGCAGTATGCCCGAAAAAAGAAAAATGCCGTATAAATCGCTTACCCTGGTTACGTCGTTCGAAAGGACATTTATTACCGAGAGGCCGGCATAAAAGCCTGCCGATCCGAGAAGAAACCAGAAAAATTTACCGGCAAAAATTATTTTCAGGTTAAAGTAGATTATTTTCCGGACCAGTATCAGATAATTCTTCATTTCTAACCGTTTAAGTTATTCTGCGCGTTCTCATCATTGTTCCTTTTCCTGAGCAGCCAGAGGTAAGCATCCTCAAGGTTTGGAGTGACCTTTACAGCCTTTTCGTGGGGCTTTTCTGCGGAGATACACCTGATCCTTACCGACTCGCCTTCAGACATATGATGAACCACCAGATTGTTTTTTACAAAAGCAGGGAAATCCTTTGAATGCAAAATTACCTGCCAGACATGACCCTCCGCCTCGGCAGCCATATCGGCCGGCCTTCCGAAGTATTTCAGGCGGCCTTTGTCGAGTACGGCCACGCTGGAGCAGGAACTGGAAATATCTTCAATTATATGGGTTGAGAAAATAACCACTCTTTCACGGGCAAGTTCCACCAGCAGGTTACGGAACCTGATTCTTTCCCTCGGGTCGAGGCCTGCTGTGGGTTCATCAACCACCAGTATCCTTGGGAGATGCAGCAGAATCTGGGCAATGCCGATTCTCTGCTTCATTCCGCCAGAATAGGAGCTTATTTTTTCGTGTTGCCTTTCGGCCATGTGGACGGCATTCAGAACATATGAAACACGCTCCTCTCTCACTTTGTAATCTGTAATGTTTTTAAGCATTGCCTGGTAGTGAAGGTATTCGTATGCCGTCATATTCTCATACGTTCCGAATTCCTGGGGAAGATAACCGATCAGGCCCTGCAGTTCCTCCCTCTTTAGGCTGGTATCAATGCCATTTATCCAAACCTTGCCGTAACTCTGTTCGAGGATGCCGCATATTATCCTCATAAGGGTTGTTTTGCCGGCGCCGTTGGGGCCGAGCAGTCCGAACATGCCGCTTCCGATATCGAGAGAAACACATTTAAGAGCCTTGAAGGGCTTCTTCTTTTTGCCAATGAGGGGAACGGCAGCCACTATCCTGTAAACCGTCTTTCTGATTTCCCTGAACCTCCCCTGTAGCCTGTATATGTCAATGTTTTCTCGGCTCAGTTTAATGCCGGTGCGGTAAATAAACAGTCCGGTATACCACACTACTCCAAGGAGGATTACAGTTACCAGGTTATTCCATGAGAGCTGGAAGAATACCAGGTTCATTAACGGAACAACCCATAAAACAGTGAAGTCCAGTATCCCTGATGCCTTATTCAGCCATTTTTTCCCGTTATCCTCAGCTTTTGCCTTCAGAAGCTGCCTGAACTGATTCCAGATGGCAAAAAGATAGAACCAGGATAGCAAACTGAACAGGAAAACCCAGAAACCTTTTGTAAGGTAGAAATAGGTAAAATACACCAGGAAGGCAAACAGAGGCAGCTGCCAGGAAATATTTTCCATGTCCCGGATGCTTCTTCTTTCCTTCTCAAGCCCGAGTTTTTTTCTGATAAGTGCACCGGCTCTCCATTCCCTCAGCCAGCGGTTTTCCCTGTCGTATATTTTTACGAGGCTTTGCACCCGGATGGTCAGTTCTTCACCTTCGGGGATGATAGAACCTTTTGCCTTTCTCAGGCTGTTCATGATAAACCATGTGCCGGCCGGTACCACAATAACCGAAAGAATGGTAGTGATAAGCTGCCATATAAAACTGTCAATATATTTGAATACCAGTGTAATCAGGCCCGCTATCAGTGCCAGTTGGACAAGCTTTATTTTTATGTTGAGCCTGCTGAACCATTCCAGGGCATTTTCAAGACCTGAATAAAATGTCGGAATGAAAATAAGTGTCAGCAGTGTGCTGAGCGTAAGTCCTCCGATTACTGTTATTGCAAAAGAAGCACCGATAACCGAAACATATTCTGCCTGTCCCATAGCAAGAGGGAAGAGGGCAAGTACGGTAGTGATGGCAGTGATCATCACCGGTCTTATACGGGCTACTCCTGCCATCATTATGGCCCTCGGCCTCCTGTATCCCCGCTTCCTCAGAATTTTGGTATAATCGAGAAGGATGATCCCGTTATTGACAACAATACCGAGAAGAATGAGGAAACCGGTAAGAGTATTTGCATTAAGAAGCGAATTATCAGTCACGATCAGTGCTATCAGGCTTCCTAGTGCTGCAAGCGGAATGCTGAAAAGCAGCACAAAGGGAACGGCAAGCGATTCAAATACTGCCGCCAGTATCATATAAATAAGGATGAAGGCTATGCCGATAAGTATATAAAACTCTCTCAGTTCATTCTCTTCATGGACCACTTCAACAGCAATGCCTGAAGGTATGCTGAGGCTTGAAACGATCGACTCGACTTCGGCCCTGGCGCCTTCAAGAAGTGTTTTTGAGTTTCTTATCTCTTCCGTGAAGCTGTATGTTACCGTAATTCTCTTCTCCTGGTTTTCCCTGTGTATATTTCCCATCCCCGTTGAAAAAACAATTGCAGCAAGTTCCTGCAATTCCATCACCGACCCGCCCGAACCGGTAACTTCAAGCTTTTTAAGGTCTTCAAGAGTTTTGTCGACTGCCTTTTTTTCGGCACCTGTTTCATCGGCATATTTAATAATGATGTCGTAGCTCTCAGTTCCCTGTCTGAAGGTTGCCCCCGAAGTGTATTCCCTGCCGAAGGTGCCGAGTGCAGATGTAATATTGTTTAAGGTAAATCCGTTACGGTTTATATAATCCATGTCGAACTGAAGCTGCACTTCAGGCCTGTTGTCCTGAACGTTGACGGATGAACTCCGGATGGAGGACAATTCATCGAGATAGGATTTAATGTCGTCGGCAACGATTTTCATTTTCGGGGAATCTTCACCCTTTATAATGATACTTTCACTCTGTGTTCCGACGCCAAGCAGGTTCATAAATCCTGCTCCCGGGTTCAGAGTACCGCCGCCCCCGCCCGTAGAACCCCCGCCTGATGAAACATCATCGAGTGTTATCTCTGCTGTGGAAATATTCTTTACTTTTTCATTTATGTCGTTCTTGATTTCCGGAAGGCTCCTTTTACTTTTTTTATTCCAGTCTTCCGCAAGTGAAATTGTTACTGAGGCCTGTTCTTCTTCAATACGGCTTACAATATCTCCCTTTTCCGGCAGTGATGATAACCTCGATTCAATTTCCGCCACCACGGCATCGGTTTTTTCGAGAGTTGAGCCCGCCGGCATCTTAACCGACAATCTGAAGTCGGGTGTCTGCACTTCACGTGTTGAACTTATACTGAGGGTCAGGCTTATAAGGAGGGCTGCGAAGAAGACAACAAGTGTGCCGATAATTGTAGAGGCAGGCCTTCTCATGCTCTCCTTGAGCACGAGGTGATATGCCTGCACAAGGCGGTTGTGGATCGAAAGCCTTTTAAAAACTTCCGAACTGCCGCCGCTCCTACCTTTAAGAATGTAATAGGTAGCCATCGGAATCAGCATCAGGGCCGCAAGAAGGGAGACAGAAAGGGTGGATATTATCGACACCCCGATGTTCTTGCCAATCATCTTTATCATGAAGTTGGAAGAAAAGACAAAGGGCAGGAATACTGTTACAGTAGTAAGGGTAGCAGCTATAACGGCTTTCACTACTTCGGTGGTGCCGCTTTTTACGGCATCTTCCGCCTTTAAGCCCTGTCCTGAGAGACGGTAGATATTCTCAAGAACCACAACCGAGTTGTCGACCAGCATACCGATGGCCAGGGCCATGCCCACCAGCGTGAGACTGTTTATGGTTATCCCGGCACCGTAAAAGAAATTAAAGGCGGTGTAAACCGAAACAGGTATTGACAACGCAATCACTGTAACCAGTCGCAGGTTGCGCAGGAAGAACCAGAGGACAATGACGGCAAGGATGCCTCCGGTGAGAGCGAGGTTAATGATCTGGTTGATATTGCGTTCCATCACCTCTGTCGTGTCGTTCTGAATAACTATTTCGACACCAAGAGCTTTAAGTCTTTTGTTAAAAGAATGCACAAGGGCCCTGGTTCGGCGGGCCAGGTCAATTATATTGGCCTGATTGTCGTTCACAAGGTTGATGGTCACCGCGTCAAGACCATTAATCCTGCTGTATGAAGTCTGCTCCTTGACTCCGAAGAATATTTCAGCAATATCTTTCAGAAGTACAGGGCCATCCTGTTTGACTGTGATATTCCCGATCTCAGAAACATCTGTGTATTCGGATGTTATGTTAACAAAGTATTTTTGCGTGCCGTCGGTTACACGGCCTGTAAATATCTTATTTCCGGAATTATTGTTCAGGAGGTTTCGCACCTGGTTCATGGTAATTCCATAAGCCTTGCAGGCTCTTTCATTAAGCCTTACCTCAATGGAGTTTTCCTGCCCGCCAAAAACCTCCACTCCTGCTATGCCGTCAAGATTTTCGAATTCGGGTCTGATATCACGGTCGGCTATGTTTCTTATCCGGTCAGTACCTCCTTCTCCTCTTACCTGCAGTTCCATAAACTGACCCGTAAGCTGTTCAAGATCCACCCTGATCACATTTATCACAAACTCCTCAGGTATTGAACTTCTGACAAGGTTAATCTTTTCCTGCAGCTTCAGATTGCTGTATTTGATGTCAGCCTTCTGCGTTAGATAGATAACGATTGTACCGCTCCGGGAAGTGATGTTGGATTCTATCTTTTCCACTCCCTCAAGTGTGCCGATGGCCCCTTCAAGAGGTATCACAGCCTGACTTTCAATGTAAGCCGGATCCATTTCAAGCGGGGTGGATACCTGGACAATGAGATTGGGCAGTTCGGCGTTCGGGAAAAGCTCAACAGGAAGCCTCTGGTACGAAATGTATCCCAGGATGGATAGCCCCAGGAAGAGCATGCTGATGAGGACCTTTCTTTTGATAATGAAATCCATTGTACCTCCTGTGGTTAAGCTTCAGACTGTTTCCCGGTAAGGAATGCCCCGGCACTGTCGATTATCCAGTAAAAGCAGGGTATGACAACAAGCGTAAGTAATGTGGAAGTGAAGAGCCCGCCGATGACTGCAATTGCCATTGGTGATCTGAGTGAGGCACTCTCTCCGATACCCAGCGTAAGGGGCAGGAGGGCCAGTATGGTGGTAAGACTAGTCATAATAATTGGCCTTATCCTTTGAGTACCGGCTGTCAGAATGGCATCTCTTTTTCCAAGGCCGCTTTCCCTTAGCTGGTTAATACGGTCGATAAGAATGATTGCATTGTTGACGGCAATACCTCCAAGCATTATTATTCCGATATAGGCCATCATATTAAGAGATTTGCCAAGAATCAGGAAAGTAAGAATGGTTCCGGCGCCAGCCAGCGGTATTGTTAACATAATAACAAAAGGCTGAATCAGTGATTCAAACTGCGCGGCAAGAACCATAAACACCAGCACCACTGCAAGAAGAAGGGCAAAGGAAAGATTTGCCATCGATTCCTTTCGTTTCATCTCCTCTCCAGTGAAAGTGATCCTGTAATCGGGAGGCAGGCTTATCACTTTCAGGGCTTCCTGTGCATGTTTAACAACCTGGTCGAACGGAACATTCTTTTTTACCATTGCATAGAGGTAAGCTGTCCTTGACTGATTATGCCGGGTAATTTCTCTCGGGCTTTTTACGATTTTTATAGCTGCAATTTCGCTCAACGGCACTTTTACGGAGCCTGCTGTTATCATCAGGTCTTTGAGCTGGTTCAGGCTTATATCTTCCAGTTTTACTGTAATATCTTTCATCTCCCCTTCCTTCTCAAAGCTTCCGGCCTGGGCACCCGAAAGGTAGCTCTTAACCTGGTTAACCACACTCTCAACGGTTACATTGTAATAACTCGTCCTGAACCTGTCGATTGTCACCTCAACCTCAGGATTTCCTTCATCAAGCGAAGTGGTGAAATTGTAAAGTGATTCGGAATCTTCCAGGATTTCCCTTGACTGACTCAGGATTTTTTCTATCTCCGCGTAGTCGCTACCCGAGATTTCAAGGGCAAATGGCGAGCCGGTCGTCCCGAGGGATGTCTGAAGGGCTGTTTCCTCTCTTGAGAATGTGACTTCAACATCCGGTATGTTTTTGATAAAACCCTCAATGAGTTTCATCGCCTCGTCAGTCTGTGAGGTGTACTTTTCATCAAGGATTATCTTCAGGGAAGCCTTATTTTCACCTTCATTGACATCTGCCTGGGTGTAAGCTGATGTCCCTGTTATTCCGGCCTGTGTGTAAATTAGTTTTATTTTTTCGCCAAGGATTTCCCTGATAATATTCTCCGTCATTCCGGCGGTGGACGCCGTTCTTTCAAGGCTGGTTCCTTCAGGCAGTTTTAGTTCAACCGTGAATTCGGACGATTCCGCCTTTGGCATGAATTCACTTCCCAGTTTTGGAATCAGCAGGGCAGTGGCAGCCATAATGACAAATGCAAGAATTACCACTGTTGTTTTTCTTTCAAGTATCCCTGCAAGGACTTTTTTGTACCATCCGAATTTCACCGGCGATGCCAGATTCTCAGCCTCTTTCTTCTCCCTGAAGAGTGAGGAGACAAGCATGGGGATAACAAGAAGGGCGACAAAGAGTGAAGATATGAGAGCGAATGCCACAGTGAGCGCCTGGTCCTTGAACAGTTCGCCCGAAGCTCCGTGAAGGTATACAATAGGCAGGAAAACCACTATCGTGGTAATCGTGGAGGCAGTGATTGCTCCGCCTACCTGGCCGGTACCGGTAATAACAGAATCAATGAACGGCATACCTTCCTCGCGGTTCCTCGTAATGTTTTCCAGCACCACAATCGCATTGTCAACCAGCATACCTGCTCCCAGGGCGAGCCCTCCAAGAGTCATAATGTTTATTGTAAGGTGATTGAAGTACATCAGATTAAAGGTTGCAATGATCGAAATGGGTATTGCAAGGCTTATTACGAGAGTGGTGCCGATACGCCTGAGGAATACGTAAATAATTATTACGGCCAGCAGTATGCCCAGAAGGGCAGTGTCGCGGACTTCGGAAATGGCACTGCTGATGTATGTGCCCTGGTCCTGGATATAAATGAACTCGTAACCGGGAAGTGCTTTTGAAAGAATCTCAAATTCATTCTTAAGCTTTCTGACAGCCTCAACGGTATTGTACTTCGGTTCCTTGTAGACCGACAGACTGATGCATCTCTCCCCGTTGATTGTTACAATATTTTCGGGTTCCTTGTTGGCATAGTAGATCTTTGCAACATCCTTAAGGTAAACGGGCACTCTGGATGAAGTCTGGGATGCCTGAGTGGCCGAAGCTGATGAAGAAACCTGTTTAAAACCCACGATTATATTCTGCAGGTCGGAGATATCCTTAAGCACGCTTACCCCCTTTACCACATATTTGGTTCCCATGTCAACAATCGAACCGCCTGAAACGTTTCGGTTGTAATTGCTTATCTGCGAAGCTATTGCGTCGGATGTAATTCCGTAGGATTCAAGTATATACTTGCTTGTTTCAATTACGATTTCACTTTCTTCCTTACCCGACAGTTTTACATCCGCCACACCGTCAATACGGATGAGTTCATTCCTGATGTAGTTTTCAGCGACCTTCCGGAGTTCATCCATATTGGTGATCCGGTCATTTTTCAGTCCGACCACCATAACGGGGGCGGAATTTGGGTCGTACTGGGTTATGGTAAAATCCTCAATGGAAGAGTTCTGGGCAAAAGAATTCAGTTCCTTCTGCAGATCGAGGAAGGCCTCATCCATATCCTTTTTCCATTCATACTCAACGGTAATGGAAGCTTTCCCGTTGGTGGTGGAGGAAGATACATCCACAACCCCGTTTTGCCTTAATGCCAGAGACTCGATCTGGTCAACAAAATTCTTCTCAATTTCCTCGGGAGGTTTCTCACCTGCCTTAAGCTCAACATAAATTTTCGGGTTGTTGAGGTTCGGGAAGAGGTCAGTGCCAAGCTTGCCGAAGGAAATAAAACCCAGCAGGACTATTCCTGCCACAAGCATCAGAACCGTGACGGGATTGTTAACTGCAAACCGTGCTATCTTATTCATGATATTATCTGACGATTTTTACCTTCGACCTGTTGCTGAGCGTTTCGAAACCTGAGGTGACAATGCGCTCGTTTCTGTTCAGTCCTCTTACTACTTCAGCTTCGGTGAGGTTCTCGAGGCCGGTCTCAATAATCCTTTCAACCGCAAGCCCGCGGTCTACAACGAACACTGTCTTTCCTCTCTGCCGTGAAAGGATTATGCTCCGGGGTATTACAATTACAGAATCTTTCCTCCTTGTTACTATGTCTGCCTTCACAAACATCCCGGGCCTCAGGAGCAATTGAGGGTTATTTACTGTTATAACTCCCTGGAAGGTTCTTGTATCGGCATTTATTGCAGGGGAAATCTGCGTAACTTTTCCATACAGTGTATCATTGGGTATTGTGTAATTTGTCAGTTTTACATTTTGTTCGGGTTTAACCGTGCCGGCATATTTTTCGGGAAGCTGAACATTCATATACATGGTCTGGTAATCCATTATTTTTGCTATCACTGAACCCTGGTCAACCTGTGTCCCCTGTGTGTAATACGGAAGTTCAACAATCACGCCTTCGATCGGTGCGACAATTCGTGTCTTTTCGAGCTGCAAACGTGCATTCTCAACGGTTGTTTTTGCATTCTCATAGTTTATGCTGGCTGTCTTAAGGTCCTTGAGGGTTATACCCCCTTTCTCATAAAGGGATTCCTGTTTTTTCAGTTCGCTTTCGGCAAGCTCAAGATTAAGTTCGCTTGTTTCGAGTTTTATTGAGAGTACAAACTCCCTGTCCTCCAGGCGGGCAATAAGGGCCCCTGCCCTGATCCTGTCGCCCAGCTGCCACTGTCTCCCGGTCTGGGGATTCTTCTCGAGATAGTAAGCAGCCGTTATTTTTGATTTCAGGGTTATTTCTCCCTTTGGATATACTGTCCCGGTAGTGCTTACGTATTCTTCTATTGATCTGAGGCTTATATCCTCAACGGTTACAGGTATCTCGACATCGGCCGTCAATCCCTGTTCCTGGTTCCTGCAGGCCGGGATAAGCATAATCAGAGCAGCGGTTATTGGCAGAAGATTCTTTTTCATGATTTAAATTTGAATATGGTTAAATGAAATCAGTTGTTTTCTATTGTCATTACCGGTGAAACAGGCTCTTTTTTCTCAAAGTCATACAACGTCTGTATCTTGAGGTTCAGCAGTTCCAGCTTGTATGATATAAGGGCATTTGTGTATGAAAGCTGCTTCTCCGAAAGCTGGTTCTGGTAGATGTTCAGATCCATACCTGTGAGATCCCCGTTCTTGTATTTTTCAAGATTCAGATCATATGTCAGTTGTGCATTTGTTATGGATTTCTTTGTAATTTCGATCTGGTTCTGCAGATTTATAAGGTTACGGTATATTTTTCTTATGCCCAGGATTACATTGTTTTCTTCTTCATCGAGGGAAACCCTGTTCGATTCCAGGGAAGCCTCCGAGGCTTTTATCCTAGATTTCTTTTCTCCCCAGTCCCACAAGGGAATTGTAAGCTGCAGGGAGACAGATTCGTTGTCGGTGGGGTTGGCGTAAACCTTGTCGAATTTTTCATTGTCTCCGAATAGGCCTACTGATAATCCGAGAGATCCCTTGAATTCGTTCAGTGCTTTTGTCTGTATGAGGTCGAACTGTGAGTTCTCGATGGTGATTTCCCTCTGTCTCAGTTCCATCCGGTTTTTAAGACCGTGTTCAATGGCAAAGGATACGTCGATGGGTATTGTATCTACCGCAATATTGGGAAGTACATTGAAATCCTCATAAAGGCTCATTCCGATAAGGACCTTGAAGTCGTCCTTGGCATTCTCAAAAGCGACCTGCTTATTTTCATAATCCGATTTGGTGGTGGCGAGGTTCAGCTCTGCCTGGAACATCTCTTCCCTTGCCGATAGTCCGGCGTCAACCTTGTTTTTCGATATCTCATAGCTTTGCTGCATGTTTACGAATGCCTGTCTTGCAATCTCAAGGCTCTGCTGCTGCTGATAAACATAGTAAAATGCCTGTGTAACCTGTTTTTCGAGCGACAGCAGCTGCAGTGCATAACTCAGCTGTGCATTTTCAAGCGACAGCTGCAACTGTTTAAGCTGCATTTTTGTACGGTTATATGTAAAGAGAGGCTGGTCGAGACTTATGGAAAGGTTGTTGCTGAAGCCTTTCGTCGTGGTGTTTGTGAATTCACTGTATGAATCCTTGTAGCCGAACCTGTTGACAAGCGATACTCTTGCATCGGTAAAAAGTATAGGCTGGGTGACGGTAAACATCCCGTAACTCTCGGTCGTATTCCGTGAATTCCATTTTGATATAAGATCATTGAATTCCCTGCTCTGGGTATATCCGATTGGATTTATTGTAAGTGAAAAGTTTGATTTAAGAGCGGCATTCTGAGCGTTAAGGTTTTCCTGGCTGCGAATCAGGTTAAGCCTGGTCCTTTTCATTGAAGGGCTGTTCGATTCAGCCACTTTCAGGGCCTCTTCGAGGGTTATTGCTTTTTGTGACACTACTGCCAGCGAAATGCAAAAGAAAACGGAGAAAAGAGCCGTTTTTTTAAGGCAGCATTTTTTAAAATAGTTTTTCATAGGAGTTATGCTTTAAGATCATTTCTTGATTACCCATTTAATTGCGTCGCCGATGACCACCCTGCCTTCGGTTTTGTTGTTCAGTTCCACTTTAACCGTGTCGGGCGAGAGGTAGTAGGTTCCGAGCCTGTTCCATCCCGGATCGGCGGTTTCCCAGTCGAGCACTATTTCTTCAACTCCGTCGTCGTGGTATACCTTGTAATGCATGTCACGGTAAGGATTCTGTTCACGGGTTCTTCCCTGGCCACCCTGTCCGGCCGGAGGTGTTCCCGGTGCTCCGCCCGGTGCTCCGCCTGGTGCTCCGCCCGGCCCGCCTCCCGGACCTCTGCCCATAGGCCCGCCTACTCCTCTTATCATTATCCTGTCGCCGGCTTTCCCCACATAGGCATAGACATCATAATAACCGGGTTCCCTGATAATTCCTTTCCATGTCACGCTTTTGTCGCCCTCGCCGGCCCTGGTATAGACAGCCGAACGTGCGTACCTGCCATAATATGAGGATAGTACGACGGGCTGCCAGTAATCGGGGGCCATAAACAGGTTGACAGACTGGTATACGGTTCCGGTACTTCTTTTTACTCCAAGGAGTTTTCGGAGCCTGTTCGTTTCTGTAACCGTTGAGGTGATAAAACCTTCATCCTCATTATCCACAATTATCTCTTCAGGGTCGGTGAATAAGGGCATTTTTTCCAGAAGCAGTTCGCCTTCGAAAGGAGCGGTACGTGGAGGGGCCTTTTTAATCTCCTGGATAGTCATGGAAATATCTCCCGGAATATTTTTCGAAAACAGGGTATTAATCTGCATGGCCCGGGGCTGGTTGTCAAGAACAATTCCTATTTTCTTTGCTTCGCCGGGGCCCAGGTAAACAATTTTCGAGATGTCGGCACTCTCCATTCCCCTGCCCTGCATTGAGATCTGCATCATCCGGCCTCCGCCTCCGCCGCCCCGGCCGCCCTGGATGGTCATGGAAAAAATAGCCTGGCCTCCTCCTCCTCTGCCTCCAAAGCCTCCGCCGGTACGGAATGATATGTTAAACAACCCGCCTGCCGGCTCCGGATTTCCGGCAATAAATGTAACGTTGTATCTGGTCCTTTCTCCCACTACAACCTGGCTTGCTTCAGGATCCGTGAACAGAAATCCCGGCTGCCCTTTTCCTGTAAACCATTCTTCCAGGAGAGGATAGAATTCGAAGCCGAACCGTTTCTTAACGTCATCATTGAACTTTAAGATATTTACCCTGGTGAAGCTGTTTTCGCTGAGGTATTTTTTGAACCATTCATTAAATTCTGTTATTCCTGCATTCATCCTGAGCAGGTTAAAGAGGTAATCACCCTTGATGGTCAGAACAACACGCAGCGTGTCGGGCGACGGATTGCGCGCCAGAAGATCACGGAAACTGATGTCACGTAAGATAAGGTTTGCCATGTCGTTGTCTGAGATATTACCGCTGATCCGGTCAGGCCCGCCTCCCGGAGGACCTGGAGTGTTAAGCTTCTGCAGATGTGACTCAAAAACAGAATTGACAACAGGATATTTATCCGAATAGAAATTGTTGCGGAAAAAATAGAAGCTTGGCCCCAACTGATACCTTGTTGGTTCATTCAGAAGGGGAATATTAAATGCCGTTACTGTAAAGCCGCTTATGAAAGTGCTTCTGAGAAAGTTATTCAGAATCCTTACATTCAGGTCTCTGTCTGTAATGACCTGGTTGTTCCTGGCCATCTGTTTTTTCTGTCTCTCAAACCTTTTGGCGAATCCTGCCTGCCTGATAGTGGATAGTTTCTCAGGTACAATAACCATGGACGGCTGGACTTCAGCCCTTGTCTGTGTATTTCTTTTGGGAAATGAATAGAAATTCACGGGTGATTCCAGAATGCTGAATGATCTGAAAGGATAAGGAGTGCCGAATCCCGACTCCAGATCCTTCATAAAACCTGAGATTATGTTCGGCAGGGTGTCTTTCAGCTCCCTGAATTGCTCCCTGTAATAGTCATTCCCGGGATAGTGCCACGAGATAAACTTTATTGAATCAACACTGATTGTATCGGCAACGTAGTTCCCCATAGCCACGCTGAGCCCTGTAAGCGGAAAGCCGGCCGAGAAACTGGTATAATCACCGCTTACCGACGGCAGTCCCTGAGATACAACATTAAGCCCGGTCTCGCTCTTAGCCTTCAGTGAAAAGGTCGTGAAATCAATCTTTATCCTTCCCGGATTGGAAGGATAGTAATTAAGCCCTGCCACCGGATACCAGTGAGCCTCGGGTGTCAGAAGCACGTAATCTTTATCAAGAAATGCCTGTCTCTTCCTTACATTGACCATCTGGATGCGGTACCTGTATTCTTTTATATTATCGCTGTAATCGGGATAGCAGAACGACTCAATGATCTTTCCCGACCACGATATCTCTATCGTATCGGATTCTCCGGGCAGAAGCGGCTTGTCAGGAGAAACTTTGACAATATGGCCGGATGTGGTGAAAGCAACGGGTTTTGCGTTCTTTTGTACCGATTTTACCTCCAGTCCGGGGTTAAGAGAGAAGAGGTATTCATTAATCTGAACGTCATTGTCATTTTTAATTATCATGCCGGCTGTGGCTTCAATGATGCTGCCTTTGTGGATAAGGTTTATATCGGATTTTATCACCGAGGGGAAATTTGATTTCTCGTACTGCCTGTTGGTCTCGATTACCTGCCTTTTGAGGGCTGCACTTTTCGTGTAGTTCTCAACTGTATAAAAGAGTGAGTATCCGAATCCTGCAACCGACAAAACCATAAGAACAAAGGCAACGCTCCTCTGCAGCCTCGATTGAGGCAGTCTCCTGAACATCAAAATAGTCGCCATTATCAGTGCTGTTCCGGCGAAGAAGTATATAAGCCTCTGGAAGATGATGGCTGCCGGGTTCTCAAAACCGATCAACCCCGACTTGAAAAGGGGGAGACCAAAAGCCATAAAATCGAAAACAGAACCCGCCCTGTGCCACAGGTAAAACATGTTAAGCGCTGCGTAACCCAGCAGGATGAAGAATGTGACAGCCTGGTTCCGGATAAGAAGCATAAGCATGAATGCAAGTCCAAGGCTGTATACTATTGTGGGGACGGAAATGAGAAGAATATATTCAAGGTAAGACATTAAGTCTACCTTCATTGATTTATTTATGATATTAACGGTAAGGCCGATAAGCAGTACCACCAGGTTAAGCGAAAGGAAAAGCCTGAGTATTCCCCATGTTTTCCCTGAAACATATTCAAAATTTGACATTGACCTGGTATAGAGAACTTCATTGGTATCGAGTTTCTTGTCCTTCTTAAGAAAATCCGAAGCGAGAAAGATCACAACAATGGCCTGTCCGATATTAAGAAGGTAAAGGTTGATCAGCGGTACCGATGAGGGAATTGAAATTAACTCCCAGGAATCGCCTCCGACAGGAGAGAACATACTGATGTTGATTATTGTAAGGAAGAAGAGGGCTACTATTGAAAACAGCCTGAAGAACCAGCTTCTCCTGAGTGTTTTGGCTTCATAGTGCGAGACTGTCAGAATATTATGCAGGAAGGCCATACTGTCTGAATGTTAAATGTTTAAGTCAGCGTGAATTTTGTGCTCCATATAATATACATACGCGTGTTCTATATTTGGTTCTATAAGTACCGCATTGCCGTCGGGAGGGGTGTCGGTCACAACCTGCACTTCCCAGCCGGTTTCGACCGGTATGGTTGAAATTATGTTATATTCCTCTTTTGCCTTTTCGAATTCGTATTCGGTGAGGTGCAGCCTGTAAACATGTCCCCTCGCTTCTCCGACCAGTGCCTCAGGACGCCCTGAAAATACAATCTCACCCTTGTTAAGCAAAGCCATTTTCTGACAGGTTGATGATATATCACCAACAATGTGGGTTGAAAGTATGATAATTACGTCGTTCTGGCTTAGCCCCGAGAGGATATTCCTGAACCTGATTCTTTCGTCGGGATCGAGCCCTGTTGTAGGCTCGTCCACAATAATAAGTTTTGGGTTTCCTATCAGAGCCTGTGCAATTCCAAGACGCCTTTTCATACCTCCCGATAACCTGTTGGCTTTTCTGTCGCGCACTTCGAGCAAACCTACCTGGTCAAGCATCCTGTCAACTTCCCTCAGACGCTCTTTACGGTTTTTCATGCCGGCAAGGGCAGCCGAATAATCAAGAAACTCCCATGTTTTAAGCGAAGTGAAAAACCGGAAATCCTGCGGCAGGTACCCAAGGATGCTCCTCAGTTCCCTGCGGTGATTCTGAATATCTTTCCCGTCGAGCAGAACCACACCGGAGGTAGGCTTCATCAGAGTTACCAGTATCCTCATAAGAGAAGATTTCCCCGCACCGTTGGGCCCGAGCAATCCAAATATCCCGGGCTCTATATCAATATTTAGGTTTTTCAGAGCCTGATTGCCGTTCGGATAAACCTTATTTAAATTGCGGATTTCGATTTTCATATATAATAATCCATTGTGTGGGTTTTAGACCTTTAAAAGACGGAAAATATTCCAAATGTTGCAGAAAAACAGACATTACTGACTTTTCTCCCTGAGAAATTGATTGCCGGAAAGTTAGGAAAATCTTTTAATAAACTCACTGTCATTATTCTATAAGATTCGGCAATCATTCTTAACGGCGTTAATAAAGTAATTTCTATTTTTGTGTATTAAATCCAGTCTGTTGAGCTATCAGATCAATAAGAGAAAAATAATAAATGATCCGGTTTACGGTTTCATTAATATTCCCGGAGAGTTTCTGTTCGACCTTATACAGCATCCCTGGATTCAGCGTCTTCGCAATATAAGGCAGCTGGGTCTCACAAGTTATGTATACCCGGGTGCGGTGCATACAAGGTTTCAGCACTGCCTGGGAGCCATGCATCTGATGAACCTGGCTCTCCAGACACTGAAGGGCAAAGGCGTTGAAATATCTCCTGAGGAGGAGGAAGCATCGCTGGCGGCAATCCTGCTTCACGATGCAGGCCATGGCCCGTTTTCACATGCACTTGAAGAGTCGATAGTTAAGGGAATTACCCACGAAGACATTTCACTGCTGCTGATGAAAAAACTTAATCTCGAATTCGGCGGCAGACTTTCGCTGGCAATAGAAATCTTCACCGGCAGCTACCACAGAAGATTCTTTCATGAACTCATTGCAGGCCAGGCCGACATGGACAGGCTCGATTACCTCAACCGCGACAGCTTTTATACCGGTGTGATAGAGGGATCGGTAGGTTCGGACAGAATTATCAGTATGCTCAATGTTTCCGGAGACCGTCTTGCCATTGAAGAGAAAGGAATTTATTCAATTGAGAAACTGCTTGTCGCCCGCCGTTTCATGTACTGGCAGGTTTATATGCACAAGACAGTCATCTCCTCCGAAACGCTTCTGGCAAACCTTCTGCGAAGA
This sequence comes from Bacteroidales bacterium, assembly GCA_029974835.1. Lineage (GTDB taxonomy): Bacteria > Bacteroidota > Bacteroidia > Bacteroidales > VadinHA17 > LD21. The sequence continues at coordinate 51,468 of JARKQN010000022.1, read as the reverse complement.
GCCAAGGAGCTTGCCGAATCGGGGAAAGACCTCTTTTGCACACCCTCGCTCAAATTCTTTCTCAGTAACAGGATTGGCCCGGATGACCTTACAGGTAACGGACTCTTCACGCCGGGAATTGTTGCATCACATTTTGTTAAACTCGACGACTCCGATATTCTTGTGGCAGCCAAATACTGGTGCGATGATTCGGACCGGGTGCTTGCAGACCTCTCGTGCAGACTTCTGAGCCGGAACCTTCTCGCAACGGAAATCCAGGATAAACCTGTTCCTGACAGAAGAATTAAACAAATAAAAGAAAAACTCGCGGAGAAGCTTGAAGTACCTCCCGGGATGGAGGATTATTACGTCTTCTCGGGCAGGGTTCTTAACCTGGCGTACGCACCGGACGATAAGGATGATCTGAGAATTCTTCTCAAATCGGGTGGGACTGCCGGCATTAACGAATTGTCCGAGATGGTCAGCCGCCGGCCTGTTAAAGAACCCGTTACCAGATATTATTTATGTTATCCCAAAGAATGTGTTTAAAGACCTTATATTATGGAATTTACAGCTGAAGCAATAGCCCGTTTTCTGAACGGTGAAATTGAGGGCAACCCTCAGGTAAAAGTGAATACAATCGCAAAAATTGAGGAAGGGAAGGAGGGAGCTCTTTCATTCCTGTCCAATCCAAAATATGAACAGTACCTCTACACCACAAAATCATCAGTGGTTCTTGTCAACAAAGGTTTTGTTCCTTCAGAAAAGGTAAACGCCACGCTGATAAGGGTTGAGAACGCCTATGAGGCATTTGCCTCTCTTCTTACCCTGGTGGCAAAGGCACGGCCTGAAAAAACCGGGATACATCCCACGGCAATAATCGAGGAAGGAGCTACGGTGGGTGAAAACGTTTATATAGGAGCCTACGCATTTATCGGGGCAGGATCAAAAATAGGCAACGGCTCAAAAGTGTATCCCCAGGTTTATATCGGCGACAATACAAGTGTAGGCAGCAACTGCATAATTTACCAGGGTGTGAAAATCTATCACGAATGTGTTATCGGCAATAACTGTATTATACATGCCGGCACAGTTATAGGAAGCGACGGCTTCGGATTTGCCCCCCAGAGCGATAACCAGTTTATGAAGATACCACAGATAGGCAACGTGGTGCTTGAAGATAACGTTGAAATAGGTGCCAATGTGGCAATCGACAGGGCTACAATGGGATCAACCATTATCAGGAAAGGAGTGAAAATTGATAATCTGGTCCAGATAGGCCATAATGTTGAAATTGGCGAAAACACCGTGATGGCGGGTCAGACCGGAATAGCAGGCTCCACAAAAATAGGCCGTAACTGCATGTTCGGCGGGCAGGTCGGTATTGCAGGGCATCTCAGAGTGGCCGATGGCGTGAAACTTGGTGCCCAGGCGGGTGTAATAGGAGATATTAAGGAAGAAAATGCAATAATGGTCGGCTCCCCTGCCATGGAACACAGGCAGTTTATGAAATCATTTGTCTATTACAGAAAACTGCCCGAATTAAGCTCACTTGCAGATAACCTGAAAAAGGAAATAGAGAAACTTAAAAACGGTTAATTCGAACTTTTTCATTGAAAAATGCAGGTATCATGACTTGTACCCGGTTTTTGTTCGAAAAAAAATTTGTTTTTTTGTACCGGAAAAATAAAATCTGATGTCTGAAAAACAAAGAACTCTTGCACGCGAAGCCACTCTGTCTGGCAAAGGACTCCATACCGGAATAAATGTAACAATTACATTTAAACCCGCCCCGGCCAACAACGGTTATAAATTCATCAGGACCGACCTGCCGGGCCAGCCCGTAATAGACGCTCTTGCCGATTATGTGACTGAAGCATCACGCGGTACAACCCTGTCTCATAACGGAGCCTCCGTTTCAACAATCGAACATGTGCTGGCAGCTCTAAGCGGACTTAAAATTGATAACGCTTTCATCGAACTTAACGGACCTGAAGCCCCGATAATGGGAGGCTCATCCCATAAATTTGTGGAAGCGATTAAAGAGGCCGGAATAGTTGAACTGAAGGAGGACCGTAATTATTTTCAGGTCAGGCAGAAAATTGTATTTTCCGACGAGGAACACGGGGTTGACCTCATAGTGTATCCCGACGATCACTTCAGCATCAATGTTTTAATTGACTACAACTCAAGGATACTCGGCAACCAGTACGCGATAATAGATACCATCGACCAGTTTGAGAAGGAGATTAGCCAGTGCCGCACTTTTGTGTTTTTTCACGAATTGGAACCGCTCTTCAAGGCCGGGCTAATAAAGGGAGGAGACCTCGATAATGCAATAGTGATACTTGAAAAGGAGGCTTCGCAGGAAGAATTTGACCGTATTGCAAAACTGTTTAACAGGCCCGGCATCAACAGCCATAAGGCAGGAATCCTCAACAATACAGAACTGAGATTTCCCAACGAGCCTGCACGCCATAAACTTCTCGACCTCATCGGCGATCTGGCTCTCGTCGGCCAGCCCATCAAGGGAAAGGTTGTTGCCACCAGGCCGGGGCATTATGCCAACACCCGCCTTGCAAAAATCATAAGGCAGGAAATCAAAAAGACACAATCGAAAAAAGACGTGCCTGTGTATGATCCGTCTCAGCCGCCTGTGTACAACATAGAACAGATAAAGGAAAGACTGCCGCACCGGTATCCTTTCCTCCTTGTCGACAAAATTATAAGTCTTGATGAAAACAAGGTTGTGGGATTAAAAAATGTGACGGGAAATGAGGCATTTTTCCAGGGACACTTCCCCGGAGAACCCATCATGCCGGGCGTACTCATTGTCGAGGCTCTCGCCCAGACAGGCGGATTACTGGTGCTCAGCGGTGTTGACGAACCTGAAAAATATTCAACCTATTTTCTCAAAATCGATAAACTCAAGTTTAAGCACAAGGTAGTTCCGGGCGACACCCTTCTGCTTAAAATGGAACTTACCGAACCTCTGCGCCGCGGCATTGTGGCAATGTACGGACAGGCTTTTGTGGGTAACAACCTTGTCGTTGAAGGTGAAATGGTTGCGCAGGTAATAAAGAATAAATAAGCAGCTTATGATATCCGGTCAGGCTTTCATTCATCCCGACGCCGTGCTTGGCGAAAACGTGGTTGTTGAACCTTTTGCATACATCGCGGGAAATGTAGTAATAGGAGACGGAACATGGATCGGTCCTCATGCAGTCGTTCTCGAAGGCGCAAGAATCGGCCGTAACTGCAGGATCTTCCCCTGTGCCACCATCTCAGGAATACCCCAGGATCTCAAATTCAGGGGAGAAGAAACAACAGCTGAAATAGGAGACAACACCACCGTAAGAGAAGGCGCAACCGTCAACAGGGGAACAGCATCGGTTGGAAAAACTGTTGTAGGCGACAACTGCCTTCTGATGGCTTATGTGCATATCGGACACGACTGCCAGATAGGAAACAACTGTATCATAGGCAATACCACCGGCCTTGCAGGAGAGGTAAAAGTTGACGACTGGGCTATTATAAGCGGAGGTTCGCTTGTACACCAGTTTTCAAGGATAGGCGGGCATGTGATTATCGGAGGCGGAGGCAGAGTGAGAATTGATGTGCCGCCGTTTATTAAGGCCGACAGGGAACCTCTCGCGTATATGGGCATAAATACTGTTGGTCTTACACGCAGAGGATTCTCAAAGGAAAGAATGGAAGAGATTCATAACATATACAGGGCTATTTACCAGAGCGGAATGAACACTTCAGCAGCCCTTGAATATGTGCAGAAAAACTTCGCACAATCGCCCGACAGGGATTACATACTTGAATTTTTCCGTAACTCTGAAAGAGGCGTCATAAGAGGACCCCGCTCCAACAGGGAATGAACACTCCCTGAGCTTCCTTAAAAATAATTCCTCTGTTACTCCAGTATTACAGTCTGGTTTCGCGGATACCTTACTGAATATGTCAGGATAATTTCTTTCGTTTCCCCGGGTTTAAGATCAAGATCCCATGTAACAGCCCCCGTTTCAGCATTGAGTTTCCCTCCCGAAAGCTCGGGAGTCTCCACTGTAATACTGCTGTTGGATGAAACGGGCACCTGGTCCTGAATGGATATTTTTACCGGGCTTTTCTTATTGTTACGGACGGTGATCAGGAATGAATATGTCTCTGTCTTGTTGGCTCCGATCGTTCTGCGCGTTGTAAAATCCTTTCTTTTTTCTCTCTTCACAAGAACGCCCGGATCGGTCCCGAGTGAAATTGTGAGGGTATCGCTCAGCTGGTTGACATCAAGAAATGATTTGCCCACATAGGTGTTTTCGAAATAGAGTGTTGCTTCGCCCGAAAGCAGGCTCATCTGAGCCCAGCCGGTGATATTGCCCGTAAGGTAGGCCAGGTTTGAAATCTTCGGGATGGTAACATATTTGTAATCAGCAGGGGTTGTTGTCCGCTGAATCTCTATTGTCTGTATTTTCCCGTCGGAAGGTATTGTATACGGAACGGAGATATCGAAGGTAATGCTCATCTCACCCTCTCTCTTCTCTACTGCCACGGGTGCGGCTTCGGCCTCTTTCTTCAGAAAAGTGTTCCTGTCGGCCATTGCAACAGATTCGAGCATCACCGGGGCTTCAGCTTTTCTCTGAATGCCGTAACCTTTTACTGTGACAGGCATGTAAAAATCTATAAACCATGGGTTAAGCACCGGCAGGGTACCCGATATCCAGGGGGTGGCCGTTGAAAAACTGAGCTTTACATTCTTCCACTCCGTTCCGGTATTCTGGAAAACATTGGCTTTGTAAAAAATGACAACAGGTTTGGTAATGTCATCAACCCGGATGTCGTATGTCGGATGCCATCCGGCATTTGAAACAATGTATGAAAATGACAGTTTTGCATTCAGAGGTTTGTCGGCACTTAAATTAACCGCAATCTCTCCCGAGGGCATCTGTCCTTTGTTTTTCCTGTCGGCCAGCTGCTGCTGGAGAGCAGCAACCTGCTGCTCATAATCCTTTATGAGCCTGGTCTTTCTGAGTTTTGCCGAGTTTATCTGTTCTATATTGGTTGTATAAACATCTATAAGCGCCTTGAACTGTTCAATCTGAATGGCCTGGGCTTTTGACATCACATCCCTGTTGGCCTGCATGAAGGAAAGTTTTTCATCGAGAGTGGCAATAGCTGTTTTTTCGTCTTCTATCTTCAGTTGAAGTGCCTCGATCTGGCTCCTGATATTCTTTATCCCGGGCTCTTCTTCGAGGTTGCTGAGGTAATTATTCCTGTGGTTCACGGAAAGTATCGTAAATTCTCCGGTACCTTTCACCTGGATGCTCTGGGGATCTATGTACGGTGATAATCCGGTAAGCCGGACTACCGACTTGCCTGCCGGGATTTCAACCAAAGCGTCTGAAGAGATCCTTGCGCGATCGGGATACACAACCACGCCTGCCGGAGGCGCTGTGATTTCTTTTTCTGCCTGTCCGTATAACTGAAACACGGCAGTGCATAAAGCAATTATTGAAAAGAAGCCTTTCTTCATGGAATTAATTTTAAGATCTAAAGATAAATATTCCTGTTTCGGCAGCAAAAAAGGTGCCGGAAACAGTAATGAAAAACAGAAGGCAGTATAAGGTCTTAATAAATCTGGTAATGACCTACAAGAGCCCCGTTAAAAAACTGCAGCCACACCGAGCAGAGGGTGCCTGTCTCATCTGCCTTTCCGAAATGGATTTCAAAACCGCTGTTGTTTACGTTTGTATCTGATATGACAGATCTTTTGTCCTTCGGAGGCACTTCACCCGATATTCCTGTGGTTACGGTACCGGAAATTTTCTTTGCCCAGTAATTACAGGGATATTCGTCCGTATTGTTTATTAGGGAGATAATACCTTCTCCATTATCCCAGGTGAGAACAAATCTTCCTTCGTCGATACTTATAATGACTCCATTGTTTTTCAAATAGATTCTTCCGGTCGACATTCCGTTTATACTCTGGGCTGTAATGTTTGTTACTGAAAGAGTGCCGCTTATATCTGCATCACCTCCCACATTGAGAGTTTTTGTGAGTGAGGTTGTGTTTATGCCAAGCTGCCTTGCCGCAAAGTCACCATAGATTAAAGGATTGGCAGCTGAGTTGGCAATATAGAGTTTGTCGCTGCCTGTTTCATTCCTGCCTGCCTGGTAGCCGAGAAATACATTGCCTGTTCCGTCCGTGGCACTGTATCCTGCTTCGTAACCTATCGCGAGGTTATTGTCGCCATTGGTGATGTTGTATCCTGCCCGGTACCCCATGAAAGTATTGTATTCGGCATTTACCGTCGGTCTGTAAGGCCATGAGCCTTCACCGCGGCTGCGGCCGGCGTCGATACCCACAAAAGTGTTGCCCCTTCCGTTATCGAGCCAGTATCCGGCATTGGTACCCAGGAAGACATTGTCGCGACTGTTGCGGATCTGATAACCGGAGTTTATGCCCATAAAGGTGTTGAAAGACCCGCTCCATCCTGATGCATTTATATTGTAGCCGGATGAGGTTCCGATCATTACGTTATATTCCTGATTGGAATGATTATAGCCTGCGCTGGTTCCGATAAGGGTATTATGATTGCCGCTTGTAAGCTTTAATCCTGCATACTGCCCTATAATTATGTTGTTGTTGCCGCTGATTAATGCGCTGTCGGCAAGGTGCCCCAGAATAGTATTTGAATTGCCTGTTGTCAGGTTATGGGCTGCCTTATACCCCATTACTGAATTATATTTTCCTGATGTGACCTTGGTACCCGATTGGTGGCCGATAAAATAGTTGGCCGGAGTAATGTCGAGGTAGTTTTCGGGAATTGATTTGCCGGCACTAAAGCTGCCGATTGCAAAACCTCCTTTTGAAGCTTTACCGGAGTCTTTTACATAGATTCTTGTACTGTCGGAAGTTACCCGCAGATATTCCTGCGATCCCTTGGTTGCATCATATCCGCCTATGGCAAATCCGCCCTTCACGCCCTTGTTACCGTCACCCACATAGGCCCTGACTCCTTCGTTATAAACAGCAAAGACCGTCTGGCCGAATATGTTCTTGACCTCGAAAAGGGCCTCTTCAGGGTTGCTTGTCATACCGGCAACTACAAGTTTATCCAGTCCGCTGATACCCTGGGCCATTATTGCATAAGGCACTGAAAGAAGCTTTGAGGAACCCATATCCTCCCAATTACTCTTCCAGTACACCATAGTTCGAAGGTATAACGGCTGAATATTCCAGTCTACATCTTTAAATGTTCCGGAAACAGGCGTGGCAAGAGGGTCTCCCACCATCAGTGTGAAATGACCGAATGCATCGGTATGTACCATATATTCTGCCTCATAAACAACATTTGGCGGGGTTACAGTGGTCAGCACGCCTATCCTGACTTTCAGATCTGCGTCGGGAATGGGATTTCCATCTTTATCGCGTGCAATGGCCTGGTAATTGAATCCGGCAGGCACCTGCGAAAAGAGGTTAAAAGAAAAAGCCAGGAAAAATAAAGTTGAAATCAGGTTCTTCAGGTTGATTTTCATAGCAATGAATTTTAAAACAACCCGAAAAGATAATTTAAAAACCAAATAGACGCAAATCATTTTGACGAATAGTCAAAATACTTATGCAAAGTTTAAAAGATAAAAGACAAAAGTGATAAAGGAGAAAGTGAACTCTCCGGGGAACTGATTTAGTGTTCGCCGGGATGTACTGTACCGGTTTCAGGGTTCCACGGGCATCCCTCAACCGGACAGTTTTCAATTTTATGTTTCCGGTTATCTCCAGGTTCCCATCCCATTATCAGCAAAAGTGCAAAGAATCCTATTACGTAAGCAACAGCAATGTGCCATCCCTTTTTTATCCAGAGAAATACATTCCTGCCTTCTGGGAATTTATTTGTAATGGCAACCCCTGCCGAAGAGCCAAACCATACCATTGAGCCCCCAAACCCGACTGTGTAGGCCAGCATGCCCCAGTCGTAATGCCCCTGGTCGATGCAAAGCTTTGTAAGAGGTATATTGTCAAACACCGACGAAAGGAAGCCGAGGGCAAAAGCAGTACCCCACGAGGCACCCGGAAGTTCTTCAACGGGCATCATTGAGGCGCAGGTAACCAGCGATAGCAGGAAAATGGTTCCCTTTAGTGCGCCCGGGATCTCCTTCCATGGAACCGGCCTGATGAAAATACTCAGAACAATTGCAATCCAGACTCCGAGAGCCGGCATATCATAAAGGATATTTGAAATGATTGCCCCGACAAGAATCATTCCCACAATCACAATTCTCATCCAGTCAACCTTTATTCCCGGCACAGGGTCTTTCTGAATGGGATGGAACCGGTCCTGCTGGTGCGAGCCGAACCATCCGAAAAATAAAAGTGCGAAAATTGCGGCGACAAATGCATGCAGAACATTGAACGCACTTGTACCGGCAATCCACATCATGGTTGTAGTAGTGTCGCCGACAACGCTGCCGCTTCCGCCGGCGTTGCTTGCAGCCACAATTGCAGCAAGATAACCAATATGAACCTGCTTCCTGAATACCACAAGAGCTATTGTGCCTCCTATAAGGGCTGAAGCTATATTGTCGAGGAAAGCCGACATTATGAAAACAAATATCAGCAGAACAAACGGACCCTTCCAGTCATCAGGGAGATAACGCGGAAGTATGTCGGGAACCCTCGATTCCTCGAAAATCCTGCTAAGCAATGCAAACCCGAGAAGCAAACCTGCGAGATTCACAATTATCCCCCATTCTCCTTCACGCATGTGCTTGTCGAGCAGCTGATCCCCGAAGGGAGTATGACCTATAAAATGTTCGTGAACATGAAATCCAGGATCAAAAATCAGCTTGAAAATAAACAGCACCACCAGGCCGGTTACTGCAACCTGCAGGGTTTTGTCATGGAACAGGGCAACCCCAAGCAGAATCAGGCCGAAAATAATGAACTCCAACCTTACGGGGCCTATCGACGGAACCGAACCGTCCGATCCGAAAGCCGCTGCCGGAAGGAGCAGAAGAATCATCAGAATAAAAAGACCTTTTGCGTAAATGCTGAAACCTTTGCTCTTTGTGAAATCTGCAATAGACATAGTAGTGCTTTTAAAAGCTGCAAATTTAAGAGTATTCTGTCATTAAAAAGAAAGCCAATCTTTTTTTTAAGTGATAATTATCAGTAACCGCCCGGTGCCGGTTATCTTTTAACCATGTATCCGTTCTGTGGTTTTATACCTGACATTTGGTTAATAATTTGTAATTTTGCAGGTCTTTTGCCGATCAGGATCAACAATTGCACGTGATTGTTGTTTAGTAATTACACGAAAAACCGGTAAAAACTGATATGCAGGAAAACAACGGTAATGATATTATAAAGGAGGTAACCTCGGGGGAATATAAATACGGTTTCTATACCGACATTGAAACGGATAAGATCCCCAAAGGACTCAATGAAGATGTTATCAGGCTGATATCGTCCAGAAAAGGGGAGCCGGAATGGCTTCTCGATTTCAGGCTGAAGGCATACAGGCACTGGCTTACAATGAAAATGCCCCGGTGGCCCAACCTTAAGATTCCCGCGATCGACTACCAGGACATTATTTATTTTGCAGCCCCAAAGAGCCGCACGACAGAAGAGAAGGGCGGGATTGATCCGGAACTGAAAAAAACATTCGACAGGCTGGGAATACCTCTCGAGGAGCAGAAAATCCTGAGCGGCGTGGCCGTTGATGCAGTAATGGACAGTGTTTCGGTTAAAACAACCTTCAGGGAAACCCTTGCCGAACTCGGTATCATATTCTGCTCGTTCAGCGAGGCCGTCCGCGAATACCCCGACCTTGTAAAGAAATATATGGCTACAGTTGTACCATATACAGATAACTTTTTTGCAGCTCTCAACTCTGCTGTCTTCAGCGACGGCTCCTTCTGCTACATCCCTAAAGGGGTGAAATGCCCGATGGAGCTCTCGACATATTTCAGGATAAACTCGGCAAACACCGGCCAGTTCGAAAGAACCCTTATTGTGGCCGACGAGGAAAGCTATGTGAGTTACATGGAAGGCTGCACGGCTCCAATGAGAGACGAAAACCAGCTCCATGCAGCTATCGTCGAAATAATAGCCGAGAAAAATGCCGAAGTGAAATATTCAACCGTTCAGAACTGGTACCCGGGCGACAGTGAGGGTAAGGGAGGTATTTTCAATTTTGTCACCAAAAGGGGTATCTGCAGGGGAGACAATTCAAAAATATCATGGACGCAGGTCGAAACCGGCTCAGCCATAACCTGGAAATACCCTTCATGCATTCTTAAGGGCGATAATTCCTCGGGCGAGTTCTATTCGGTCGCAGTCACCAATCACTACCAGCAGGCCGATACCGGCACAAAAATGATACATATCGGTAAAAACACAAGAAGCCGCATAGTTTCCAAGGGAATCTCCGCCGGAATGGGACAAAACAGCTACCGAGGACTGGTAAAGGTTCTGAAAAACGCCGATAATGCAAGGAATTTCTCACAGTGCGATTCACTCCTTCTGGGAGATAAGTGCGGTGCACACACTTTCCCCTATCTTGAAGTAGACAACCCGAATGCCGTCGTGGAACATGAAGCAACAACCTCCAGAATAGGAGAGGACCAGATATTTTACTGCAACCAGCGCGGCATATCAACCGAAGATGCCGTGGGCCTGATTGTAAACGGTTATGCAAAGGAAATCATTAACCAGCTTCCGATGGAATTTGCCGTTGAAGCGCAGAAATTGCTTCAGATAAGCCTTGAAGGAAGCGTGGGATAGTTTTAAATATTATTATATGCTTGTAATCAGAAATTTAAGAGCATCAATTGAAGGACGCGAGATTCTTAAGGGTATAAACCTCGAAGTGAAGGAAGGAGAGATCCACGCCATTATGGGTCCAAACGGTTCGGGGAAGAGTACCCTGGCCTCTATTCTGGCCGGACGCGATTTTGCAGATGTAACCGAGGGAACCGTGAAATATTACGGCAAAGACCTTCTTTCGATGGCCCCGGAGGAGAGATCGCGCGAAGGTATATTCCTCGGATTCCAGTACCCGATTGAAATACCCGGCGTAAGCATGGTCAATTTCCTCAAAACAGCGGTTAATGAACACAGAAAACACAAAGGTCTTGAACCGCTCTCTGCATCCGACTTCCTTAAAATGATGCGCGAGAAAAAGGAGCTTGTCGAAATAGACTCAAAACTGGCTAACCGTTCTGTTAACGAAGGATTCTCGGGAGGCGAAAAGAAAAAGAACGAAATTTTCCAGATGGCAATGCTCGAACCTAAACTCGCAATTCTCGACGAAACCGACTCCGGACTCGATATCGACGCACTGAAGATTGTGGCAAACGGCGTCAACCGCCTCAGGAAACCCGATAACGCAACAATAGTGATAACCCACTACCAGCGACTGCTCGACTATATCATCCCCGATCATGTTCATGTGCTTTACGACGGAAGGATAGTGCGGTCGGCCGGTAAAGAACTTGCCCTTGAACTGGAGAAAAAAGGTTATGAATGGATAAAAACAGGTGAGGAAAACAGCGTTCAGACATGGAAACCAGGAATGAGCTGACAGATAAATTCAGCCGGCTGTTCAGCCAGACAATACCCGGCATCAGAGCATCTTCTTTCGAACTCTTTAATTCCGCCCGGGAAAAGGCGATGGAGAAGTTCCTGGAACTTGGCATACCCACGCGCAAAAACGAGGCCTATAAATACACCAACGTTGAGCCCCTTTTCCGCCATGATTATGACAGCTTCTTTATACCCGGTCCGGACGACTTCGCAAAGGCAGAGAGGTTTAAATGTGATGTTGCCGACCTCGACTCGCATGGAGTAATACTGATAAACGGATTCTATCCGACAATTGCCGATAAAATCAAAAAGCTCCCGGGCGGCGTATGGATCGGGAGCCTTAATGAGGCAGCAAAAAAATTCCGGGACGTTGTCGAAAAACACTTCGGAAAATATATCAGCGGCGAAAACGACTCCCTTATCCATCTTAACACAGCCCTGGCATCCGACGGGGTATTCATCTACGTCCCGCCGGGGGTGCGGCTGAACAAACCCATCCAGATAATTAACCTGGTTGAATCAGAAAAAGACATCTTTAACCAGCACCGCAATCTTATTGTTGCTGAAGAAGATTCGGATGTGAGTCTCATCGTGTGCGATCATACTCTGTCACCAAACAGGTTCCTTACAAACGGTGTTACCGAAGCCTTCGTCGGTAAAAATGCAGTCTTTAACCTTATCCGGGTTCAGAATGAGCATAATAACTCATCCAAAATCACGAACACTTTTATTTACCAGGAAAGCGGCTCACGGGTTTCATCGAACAACATCACCCTTCACGGCGGACTTGTGCGTAACACAACAAAACATATGCTGGCCGGTGAAAGGGCCGAATGCCTTTCGCTCGGGCTATACCTTGCCGACAAATTCCAGCATGTCGATAATTATGTGAATGTCGAACACCTCGTTCCCGACTGTAACAGCAATCAGCTCTTCAAGGGAGTTCTTGACGATATGTCAACTGCGGCGTTCAACGGAAGGATTTTTGTAGCAAAAGACGCACAACGCACATCTGCATATCAGCGAAACAGCACAATACTGCTCACTCCTGATACCAAAATGAATTCAAAACCCCAGCTCGAAATTTTGGCCGACGATGTAAAATGTACTCACGGCGCAACGGTTGGTCAGCTCGATGAAAATGCAATGTTCTACCTGCAGTCGAGAGGCATCAGCAAAGCCGAAGCACGCCTCCTGCTGATGTTCGGTTTTGCACACGACGTGATAAGAAACATACCGGTCGAACCACTCCGGCAGAGAATGGACGACCTCGTAATGCAGCGCCTCAGGGGTGAGCTCTCAAGATGCGCTTCCTGTATGGTGAAATGCGGTTAACGATACTATTGTGAAAAAAATAACAGAAATACGAAAGGACTTCTCCATTCTAAGCACAAGCGTTTACGGAAAGCCGCTTGTTTACCTCGACAATGCAGCCACAACACAGAAACCCTCCTGCGTTATCGAGGCAATGAACGAGGTATATACGGAATATAATGCAAATGTCCACCGGGGCGTACATTTCCTGAGCGACAAGGCCTCCGAGGCCTACGAAAACGCCAGGGAGAAGATAAGATCCTTTCTGAATGCCTCACAAAAGGAAGAAATTATCTTCACGCCGGGAACCACAGGGTCAATTAACCTTGTAGCATACTCTTTCGGCGAGAGGTTCGTTAAAAAGGGAGATGAAATCATAATCAGCACACTCGAACATCACTCAAACATAGTGCCGTGGCAAATGCTGTGCGACCGGAAAGGAGCCACCCTTAAGGTAATTCCTGTGGATGACAACTGCAGGTTGGTTTTTGAGGAATACACCAGGATGCTGTCAAAAAAGACCAGGCTTGTGGCAGTGACACAGGTTTCAAATGCAACAGGCGTGGTTCTGCCCGTAAAGGAAATAATCGAAGAGGCGCACAGGTACAACATACCGGTGCTTGTCGACGGGGCACAGGGCGTTCAGCATGGAATGAACGATGTGATGGAAACGGACTGCGATTTCTATGCTTTTTCCGGACATAAAATTTACGGTCCCGCCGGTATCGGCGTGCTTTACGGCAAACGCGAAATTCTCGAATCCATGCCCCCCTTCCAGGGCGGCGGCGATATGATTGAAAAGGTCACTTTTGAAAAAACAACCTACAACGCCCTGCCCTTTAAGTTTGAAGCAGGCACGACAAATTTTCCCGGTGCCATCGGCCTTGCACGCGCAATCGATTATCTCAGGGAAACAGGTCCGGAGTATATCGAATCGCTCGAAAAAGATTTACTCGGTTATACATGGTCAGCTTTGTCGGAGATACCCGGACTGAAAATGGCAGGCGGTTCAGTTCCCGGCGTGCCGGTATTCTCCTTTAACCTTGAAGGCGTCCATCATTATGACGCCGGAATGGTGCTCGATAAACTCGGAATAGCCGTGCGGACCGGTAATCACTGCGCCCAGCCGCTTATCGAAAGACTCGGCCTCGACGGAACAATACGGGCATCACTCTGCTTCTATAACACCCGTGAGGAGGTCGATACGCTGATTGAAGGCATAAACAGAGTCAGAGATATGTTTTTTTGAATCAGGCTATGACAACAGATGAAGTACAGGAACAGATAACCGCTGAATTTGAAGCCTTCAACGACTGGATGGACAGGTATAACCTGCTTATAGAATTGGGCAGGGAGCTTCCCCCGGTTGATCAGGCAGAAAAAACAAATGAATATCTTATTGAAGGATGCCAGTCGAAAGTGTGGCTGGTGCCTGAATTCAGGAACGGGCTTCTGTTTTTTAAGGCCGACAGCGACGCCCTTATCACAAAGGGAATCGTATCTCTTCTTGTAAGGGTGCTTTCGGGCCGCACGCCCCGGGAAATAAAAAACGCCAACCTGTGGTTCATCGACAAAATAAACCTGAGACAGAATCTCTCACCAACACGCTCCAACGGGCTGCTGGCAATGATAAAACAGATGAGGCTTTACGCTCTTGCGTTTGAACTGAAAAACCCTGACAAAACTGCCTGACCTGCCGGAAAACTGAAGTCACGGAAAATTAAAAACGGAGGAAAAATGGATTTCCAGGAAAAACTAGAAACAGAATCGCGGATAGTCTCGGTGCTTAAATCAGTATATGACCCTGAGATACCGGTAAACATCTACGACCTGGGTCTGATTTACGAAATAGACCTTGACGATGACCGTGTAGCACATATCACCATGACGCTCACCGCACCCAACTGCCCAATGGCCGAAGACCTTGTTGAAGAGGTTAAATACAAGGTGGCAGGAACGGCAGGAGTAAAGGATTGTGACCTGAAGCTCACCTTCTCGCCCCGCTGGGACAAAAGCATGATGAGCGATGAAGCCCGCCTGGAACTTGGTTTTATGTGATCCGGCAACTCAGGGAATTCCTGCGGCATGAACATCACATCCGAAATAAGACTGAAAGCGGTGTCGCTTGGCTTCGACCTGTGCGGCATTGCCCGCGCCAGGCATCTTTCGGAATATGAAGAGGTCTTCAGAAAATGGTGCGGGGAGGGACTGAACAGCAATATGAAATGGCTCTGCAGGGATATCCCGAAACGGTTCAATCCTTCACTGCTGCTCCCGGGAGTCAAATCAGTGATAGTGACGGGTCTGAATTATTTCACAGACGAAATCCAGTCTGAAAGAAATGTCCCGGTTGTGGCCCGGTATGCACTCGGAACAGATTACCATGATTTTATTACAGACAGGCTTAAAACATTGCTCGGATTTATTAAGGATCTTGACCCGTCGGCAGAGGGAAGTGTCTTCTGCGATTCGTCATGTATAGCCGAAAAAGCATGGGCCGTCGAGGCCGGTCTTGGCTGGCAGGGGAAGAATTCGGTTCTGATAAATGAGAAGACCGGATCATTCCTTTTTCTGGGGATAATCCTCGTTACCACCGAGCTTGAATATGACCTGCCTTATACAGACGGTAAATGCGGAGAGTGCCGGATATGCATCGAAAGGTGTCCCACCGGGGCAATAAATGAAAACCGTACAATCGATACCTCAAAATGCATCTCAAACCTTACAATTGAAAACAGGGAGCCAATTGATAAAGCGTTATGCGAGAAAATTGACAACAGGATATTCGGATGCGATATATGCCAGGAGGTGTGCCCTCTGAACAAAAAGGCAAAAACCCATAACCATCCTGAACTTAAAATAAATGATGAACTAAGGTCATTAAACCTCGCCGGCTGGCAGGCAATGACCGAGGACGATTTCAGGAGAATTTTTAAGAACTCCCCGGTCTATCGTAAAGGCTTTGAAAGGTTCAGGAAAAATATCGACGTACTCACCGGTAAGGAATCCGGCCTGTTGTAACAGCCGGTGCAGCCGGTTACACGTCTCAGCCTTTCTCACCCAAAACGGTTACAACCACTTCACGCCTGCTGCGCGGACCGTCAAATTCGCAAAGGAAAATATTCTGCCATGTTGAAAGCCCCGGCTCCCCGTTAATTACGGGTATTGTCTCGGAAGGCCCGACAAGACCTGCCTTAAGATGTGAGTCGCCGTTGTTGTCCTGCCTGTCATGCTCCCAGACGCCATGCGGTATAAGCTTTGCAAGCAGATTCACCACATCGGTCTGTACCGAATTGTCCCAGTTCTCCTGTATCATCACTGCAGCTGTCGAACCGCGCGCATATACCGATACAATGCCTTCCCTTATTCCACTCTCCTTAACAATCCTTTTTACTTCGGCGGTAATATCGTACAGGCAATTCCGTGATGCGGTACTGATAATAATGGTTCTTTGCATAACTATCATAGATTTCAGGCACGGAAAATACAAGAAAATAAAATTTGTTGTTACCTTTCTGTTTGTTTTCCCTGCCGGCCCGCAGAAGACGGCAAGACAAAGAAAGCAATAGATTGTAATCAGATAACCAAATTTATAATAGTCAGGAATCTATGAAAAAAATTCTTTCTGCCTCTTTCCTCATGCTGTTTGCGCTCCATTCCTGCAACAGGCCGGAAACGACGGTTGTTAATTTCGTCAGACCCGACGGCTCGGTTCTCAGGGAGATTGTAATGAAACACAGCGGGAAAAACTTCAGCATCAGCAATGTACAGGTTCCATACGATACCACATGGATAATAACCGACACCCTCGAAATAAACCCTGAAGGCGATACCCTGTGGGTAAGGAGAGCTGAAAAACTTTTCAGGAATTTCAGGGAAATCAATGAATATTATGAGACAGACAGCAGCTTTAACAGGGAGGAGAAGCGTCGCGTTGAATTTAAGAAAAGCTTCAGATGGTTTAATACCGCATTCAGATTTGCAGAAATCATAGAGGCCAGAACAAAAAACGGGTATCCTTTATCCCGTTTTATGGAGAAAAGCGAATCAGAATTCTTTTATTCCCCCGAAAGTCTGAAGGAAAAACTCCTTAAAGGCCCGGACAGCCTCAGGTATAAGGCCATTGAGGAAAGCGTAAACTCAAAAACAACTGAGTGGATAATCAGAAGTTTTGTGGCGGAATGGTCAGAGTTATTCAGCAGGATGGTAAAGGAGAAGACCTCCGGCGCAGTAGTGTTCGATAACCTGAAATCGAAAGAAGACAGCCTCTACAGGTACCTGGACCTGAAAAACAAAGACACCGACAGCCTTTGGAACAGCGGAGTCATCCTGAGCTTTCTTGTCGGCGAAGAGTATGCTTCAAGGTTCCGTGCCGAAGCTGATTCGGCAATGAATGAGGTACAGGAAGTACTCCTGCGCAGCTTCAGCAACTACACCGAAAAAACCTTTATGCCGGGAAGACTTACAGGTACCAGCGGATTTGCCGACAGCACGGGTTATGTTCTCTGGCCGGTAAAATCAGAATATTTTATGACTGAACCGTATGTTATGTGGGCTGAATCGGAGAAAACAAATATCTGGGCATGGGTAATTACAATTGCGTGTGCCCTTTACTTCCTCTACAGGTTGGCAATACGGCGTAAAGGCAGGGCAGGGAGACTCTAAACAAACAAAAGGGCTGACCTTGCGGACAGCCCTTCAACAGACATAAAACCTTATCATTTAGTTATTGTAATCCTTAAGGATGTTCATTAATTTCTGCCTTGTGAAGAATATCCTGCTCTTTACCGTACCTATCTTGAGATTAAGCTTGTCGGCAATTTCCTGGTATTTGAAACCCTCAATATGCATCCTGAAAGGAAGCCTGAATTCTTCATCAAGAGAATTTATGGCCTTCTCAATTTCCTCTTCGGCATAACTCGATTCGGGAGAAGCAAAACCCTTATCCTGCGGCAGATTGACAAAATAGAGATCCTTTGTTCCGTCAATTATCGTGTTCTCCTTGACACCCCGCCTGTAGTTGTTTATAAAAGTGTTCTTCATAATTGTGAAAACCCATGCCTTCAGGTTTGAGTAATCAACAAATTTGTCCCTGTATGTTATTGCCTTAAGGTAGGTATCCTGTACAAGGTCGAGCGCATCATCGCGGTCGGTGGTGAGACTCATTGCAAACCTCTGCAGATTGCTTTTCATCTCTATAAGCCTGTCGTTAAATTCATTTGCTGTCATCTCTGTGAGTTTTAAAATTATTGTCGCTGCAAAAATAAAATAAAATATACAGATAAACAAATCCGAAAATCCGAAAAAGATGGGTTTTTACCTGAATTCTATTTAATTGATTTTGTAAAAAACAGTAATACAGATATATAAGACACTGTGTATAAATTACGGAGACAGATGAATTTTTTTTAATCGGATTGAAATTAACTTATGCAGCCCGGGAATTTATTTTAATCAGGTTAAAAGATTAGTAACAGGTTGTCCGGGGGAAAGTAATGTTTATATTTATGTTGTAAATTTTTAATGTATGGATTTCAGCATCAGGTTGAAGAACGGAATGCAGCTCAGGGGTTTCATAAACAGCCCCGGTTCGCAGGTGAAAGCCTTCATTCTCCTTGTTCACGGTATTGGTGATCATACCGGAAGATATGTGGAATGGGCGGCAAGGTTTACTAGGGAGGATATCGGTTTTCTGGCAGTTGATCTGCCCGGACACGGAAAATCTGACGGTAAGAGAGGGGTCATCTCATCATATGATCTTACAGATGAAATGATAAATCAGCTGATTGCCGAATACAGGAAAACCTATCCCGGGATCCCTCTTTTCATTTACGGACACAGCCTCGGCGGTAATATAGTATTGAGCTACCTCCTCAGAACCAGACCCGATGTTAAGGGAGCCGTTGTTACATCCCCATGGCTGAAACTCACTTTTGAACCGTCACCTGCCAGGGTCTTTCTCGCTAAAATCATGAAGTCGGTTTTTCCGTCATTTGTACAGCCAACAGCTCTTAATACAGCCCATCTGTCTCATGATAAAGAAGTTGTGAAGAAGTATACTGAAGATCCGCTGGTTCATGACAAAATATCGGCGGGACTTTTCCACAGTGCCGTAAGCGCTTCCGGGTATGTTTTATCAAATATATCCCAACTGAATGTTCCATTACTGCTGATGCACGGCACAGACGACCTTATCACTTCCCCTGAAGGCAGCCGGGAGATAGCTGCAAAATCGGACAAAATTACCTTACGCCTGTGGGAAGGGGGATATCATGAACTTCACAATGAACCGTTCAGAGATGAGGTTTTTGATTATATTCTTAAATGGATAAATGGTAAGATAACTGACCGAAACTGATGATTCTCCGGACACTTGTCAAAACCGATCCTTCACAGGACAAGATAACCTATTTTACCCCGGTACTGTTTGCCGGTTCTTGTTTTGCAGTTGAAACCGGCCGCAGGATGGCAGAAGCAAAAATGAAAGTCCTGATTAACCCTGCAGGCACAATGTTTAATCCGGTCTCCGTTTTCAATTCAATCGATCTTCTGCTTCAGGGAAAGAGTTTTACCGAAAAGGACCTGGTCTTCCACGATAACCTCTGGCATAGTTTTTACCACTATACCGATTTTTCATCAGCCGATCCGGGGCTGGCACTTTCGGTGATTAACCGGTCACTGGAGAATGCACGTGATTTCCTGCGGCAGGCAAAATTCCTGTTTGTCACT
Organism: Bacteroidales bacterium; assembly: GCA_029974835.1. Lineage (GTDB taxonomy): Bacteria > Bacteroidota > Bacteroidia > Bacteroidales > VadinHA17 > LD21. Next base: position 31,856 of record JARKQN010000022.1, on the reverse strand, counting down.
TTTGGCTCAGCCATTGTCTTCAGGTTTAAGGAGACAGGCATGATTGTATCAAACTGTCACAAGATGCCTTCCGGGCTTTTCAGCAGGGAAATGCTTAAGGTTGAGGATGTGACGCGGCTTTGGTTGCCTCTTCTGGACAGTCTGAAGAGTTTCAATCCCGGCCTTAAAACGGTTTTTACACTGAGCCCGGTAAGATACCTGGCCGACGGCGCACACGCAAACCAGGTAAGCAAGTCGGTTCTGACGCTAGCGATAGAGGAGATTCTTTCGCATCAATCAGCACCCGGCTATTTCCCCGCCTATGAAATCTTTATGGACGATCTTCGCGATTACAGGTTTTATGCCGACGATATGGTGCATCCGTCTGCAGCCGGTGCAGATTATGTATTTAATATTTTCAGGCAGACATATTTCAGCGATGACACTGATAAACTTTACCGGGAAGTGTTGGAGGTAGTCAGGGCCAGGAACCACAGGATTATTTCGCCTTCGTCACAATCGCTGAAAATTTTTGCGGAGTCTATCCTAAAAAAGATCGGAAGGCTTACAGAGATAAATCCCGGACTCGATTTCGAAGAGGAAAAAACCTATTTTAATTCGCTGGGGAAGCAGCAATACTGATAAACAGGGGTGGCGAAAGCATGCAATAACCTGCCGTGCTTTCATGAAGAGTTTCCTTCGGATGAGATTCTTCTTACGGCTTTGGTATTGTCGCTGAAAACGATAATTATTATATAGATGCCTCTGCCTGCGTTTGGAACGGAAACCTTTATTTCATTGACCGGGATGCCGAAAGTGGATTTATACACTTCCTGTCCTATCACATTCGTAATCCTTAACGCGGATATTTCCTTGTCACTTGTAATTGTGAAATTTCCATCCCTGAAAGGAACAGGAAAAATATTAAGTTTCAGACGCTCTTCATTTGTCTGGCGAAAATCGGCAGCTATTGTGCCGGTTGCCCGGGTATCGCTCTGCGGGAAGAGAGGATAAAACACGGAAATGCCAAATAAAAAGAGTAAAAAATGTTTCATGCGAAACTATTTTAACTCTTATACGGCAAAAACCGTGCAAAAGTTACAGAAAAACAGCTTATTTGTTCATTTCCAGGTATCTGGCTGCAGCTGCAAGATCCTCAGGGGTGTCGACACTGATGCTTTCCCATTCGGTAACTTTGGTCCTGATCCTGAAACCGTTTTCTATCCAGCGGTTCTGTTCGAGCGACTCAGCTTTTTCGAGGGGAGCAGGTTTCAGCCCTGTTATTGAAAGAAGTGTTTCTTTCCTGTAGCCGTAAATGCCTATGTGTTTGAAATACCTGTGTTTCAGAATCCAGTTTTCCTTTTCCTTGATGTCTCTCAGGAATGGTATTACCGATCTGCTGAAGTATATGGCGTTACCTTTCAGGTCGGTTACCACCTTGGGGTGGTTGGGATCGGAAAGATCCTCGCCCGGTTTCACCTCGCGTATAAGGGTTGCGATTTCAACTTCAGGGTCGTTGAAAGCGGATACCAGCAGCCTTATCTGATCGGGCTTAATAAAAGGTTCGTCGCCCTGTATGTTTATCACCACATCAATGCTTTTTCCCGTGAGCTTTTCGATTTCCGCGGCTGCCTCGGCGCACCTGTCGGTTCCGCTCGGGTGCAGGGAGGAGGTCATCACGGCTCTGCCCCCGAAAGAGACTACCGCATCAAAGATGCGTGGGTCATCGGTGGCAACATAGGTCTCACTCAGAGCAACTGAGGATTTCTCAAAAACATGCTGAATAAGGATACGGTCTCCAAGTTTTGCCAGCGGTTTGCCAGGGAATCTTGTTGAGCCGTAACGGGCAGGTATAATGCCGGTGATACGTTTTCCGGTGGTGTCAGTCATGGGGTAAATTTAAGAAAAATGGATTTCCCGGTATGCCAAAATTTCAGTAAATTTGCAAATTATTCTATTTGGCATGAAAGACCTGCAAAGCATCAAGCAGAGATTCGGAATTATTGGTAACCATCCCGGCCTTAACCGAGCCATTGATATTGCAGTCCAGGTTGCTCCGACTGATTTGTCGGTACTTATCACAGGAGAAAGCGGAACAGGCAAAGAGATATTTCCCCAGGTTATTCACAATTTCAGCACCAGGAAACACGGGCAGTATATCCCCGTTAACTGCGGAGCCATACCGGAGGGTACAATCGATTCAGAGCTGTTCGGACACGAGAAGGGATCTTTTACCGGAGCCACCGACAGCAGGAAAGGCTATTTTGAAGTGGCCGACGGTGGTACAATCTTTCTTGACGAGGTGGCGGAGCTTCCCCTTTCAACACAGGTCAGGCTTCTGAGAGTCCTTGAGACTGGTGAGTTTATCAGGGTGGGGTCGTCAAAGGTTCAGAAAACAAATGTAAGGGTTATTGCCGCGAGCAATGTTGAGATACCCTCTGTTATTGCCGAAGGCAGGTTCAGAGAAGACCTTTTTTACAGGCTGAACACCGTACCTGTCAGGATACCTCCTCTCCGCGAAAGGGGCGAGGATATTATTCTTCTTTTCAGGAAGTTTGCTTCCGATTTTGCCGAGCGCTACAGAATGCCTTCCATAAGGCTTACCCCGGAAGCCCAGCAAATGCTTCTTAATTATGAATGGCCCGGCAATGTAAGACAGCTGAAAAATATTACAGAACAGATTTCCGTCATCGAAAATGAAAGGGAGATAACGGATGAAATTCTGCGGCGTTATCTGCCTGACTATACCACAGTAAAGCTGCCTGCAGTGCTGAGCCGCCCGGAAGAAAAATCTTTCGCCTCGGAAAGGGAGATATTGTATAAGATTCTTTTCGACATGAAAAGCGATATGAACGACCTCAAGAAACTCGTCCTTGGTATCATCGAGAAAGGGGGTGACGTGTCATTTGCAGAAGAAAACACCGGAGCGATCAGGAACCTGTTCGGCGATGCAGGGTTAGGAAGAAAAACCCGGGCAGACGGTGCCGAACCGGTGGTCGCCTTCAATCCGGAACATAAGATAGCAGATATTGAGGACACTGAAGAGATAGTTGAGGAATCGCTCTCTCTCTCCGACAAAGAAATAGAACTGATTAAGAAAGCGCTGGAAAAGCACAACAACAAACGCAAATATGCGGCAAAGGAACTCGGCATCTCCGAACGTACCCTATACCGGAAAATTAAGGAATATGGCATCGGCACATAATAATAATGTATTCAGGCTGATTCTTTTTATGATCATACTGGAAGGAGTTCTTTTCCAGAGCTGCAAAATATCATACTCTTTCTCAGGCGCAAGTATTTCACCCCAGGTAAAAACCCTGAGTGTGCAGTACTTTCAGAACCGTGCAGCCCTTGTTCAGCCCGGACTGAGTCAGTCGCTTACAGATGCCCTGAGTGATAAATGCAAGGCACAGACACGGCTCAGTCTCGTAAACGGGAACGGCGATGTGAATTTTGAGGGAGAAATCACGGATTACAGTACACGTCCTCTTACTGTTGCCGCCGATTCGAGGGCGGCCATGAACAGGTTTACCATCAGCGTGAAAGTAAAATTTACCAATACCGTTGAGCCTCAGTATAGTTACGAAAAAACATTTACGAGGTACGAGGATTACGACAGCCGGCTGAACCTGAGTGATGTGGAGAAAGGTCTTTCCGATAAAATAATTGAACTGCTCGTCGAAGATATCTTCAATGCGGCATTTGTTAACTGGTGATAAGAGATGAACAGGGCTGAATTCATCGGGCTTATGCATGACCCTTCAGGAATTTCTGCGGAAATTATGCCGGCGCTGAAGGAACTGGCGTCAATTTACCCATGGTTCCAGAGTGCCCACCTTCTTCTCCTGAAAGGAATGAAACAAACCGGTGACGTCAGGTTTGAGAATCAGCTCCGGCAGTCAGCTTTAAGTATTGCAAACCGTGAGGTTCTTTATTACCTGCTTCACCCCGTTGATGTTCAGGGCCGGACGGTTGACATGAACCAAGGCTCAGAACCTGTAATGGCCGCAGAGATCAAGAGTGAACCGGATGAAAATCTCCAGGTCGTTATCGATTCAGGAAGAAACAGCGAGGAGATAATTAAAATGCTGGAGAAAGAAACATCCCGGAAACCGGCAACAGAGGGAAACCTGCAGGAAGTAACAACCATTTACCTCACCACCGATTCAGAAATTGATAATTCCGCCAGCATAACAATAGTATCCGACGACGGTGAAACAAGAAGCGAAGAGACAGTATTTTATATGGATCCTTCAATAAACGCCGAACCTGTTACTGACCTGCTTGAGCTTTCGCCCGATGAAGAAATCAGTCCGGTTACGGATGCGGCAGATGAAACGGAAATACCGGCTGTAAAGGCACCCGATCCGGTCAGAAGGAAGATAATTCAGACTGAACTTATAGAGATATTTATTGCTGCCAACCCGCGTATAGAAACCGTGCGGGACAAAAAGGATGATCCTGCACCTGTTACAGACCTCTCAGAATCATTTACTGAAGAAAGGGGCCGATTCGTATCGGAAACACTCGCAAAAATTTATGTCAGCCAGGGATATTTCAGCAGGGCGATAGAGATTTATGAAAAATTAAGTTTGAAATTTCCGGAAAAAAGCAGTTACTTTGCGGCTCAAATTGAAGAAGTAAAAAAATTAATAAAATAAGATCATGGGCATCTATATATTTATTTCCGTGCTGATCATAATCGCCTGCGTTCTTCAGATTATGATAGTGCTGGTTCAGAATTCCAAGGGCGGCGGACTTGCTGCAAACCTCACATCAACCGGACAGTCGATGGGGATACGGAAAACTGCCGATTTCCTTGAGAAATCAACCTGGACCATTGCTGTTTCGATTCTCGTGCTTTCGCTTGTTGCCACAGCTGCTATCCCGAGGGGAAGCGGAACACAGCGTTCAAGAATAGAAAACCAGATACAGAACGCCATCGACCCGAACGCTATACCAACGCTGCCTTCATCTGTTCCCGCACAGGAAGGCCAGCAGCAGCCACAGCCACAGCAGCCGCAGAAATAAACACTCAATTATATTTTATACGGCCCAGGGGGCATACCTGTATGTCAGTTTGTCATGAACTGACATTTTTTATTTCTATTTAATACATTGATAATAAGATTATTACAAGAACAGATATTTTTTGTCAGACAATTTTGGCACCTTGCAGGGATCAGGATCGGATAAAAAAATAGCAAAATGGCACTATTTCACCTTTGGCATATAATATGCAGATTAGGAATGCAAATTTGATGTTGAACCTAAAACACTTATAAACATGGCACAAAAGAATGCACAAGTAAAAGGAAAGATTCTGGCAGGAAAGGTTCTTGTTAAACCTCATGAAGCAGAGACAAAGACTGCCAGTGGTATTATTATTCCCGATTCGGCAAAGGAAAAACCGCGCCAGGGAACGGTAGTTCTGATAGGAGCTCCCAAAAAGGACGAAGAAATGGAAGTTAAAAAAGGTGATGTGGTACTCTACGGAAAATATTCCGGTCAGGAACTTACCATCGACGGTGAAGAGTATCTCCTTCTTTCGCAGTCCGACATTCTGTTTATCCAGTAAATCAATTAAACTAATTTAAATAGCAATCATTATGGCAAAAGAGATTAAATTCAATATTGATGCACGCGCCCTTCTTAAGGAAGGTGTTGATGCACTTGCTGATACTGTAAAAGTTACGTTAGGCCCCAAAGGTCGTAATGTAGTGATCGAAAAGAAATACGGTGCTCCCCAGGTTTCCAAAGACGGTGTAACCGTTGCAAAGGAAATCGAACTGTCAGATCCTTATAAAAACATGGGAGCCCAGCTGGTTAAGGAAGTAGCCTCAAAAACCGGAGACGATGCGGGTGACGGAACCACAACGGCTACAGTACTTGCACAGGCTATTATAAATGTAGGCCTCAAAAACGTTACTGCCGGTGCAAATCCGATGGACCTCAAGAGAGGCATCGACAAGGCCGTTGCAAAAGTTGTTGAGAGCCTCAAATCGCAGGCTAAAGTAATAGGTGACGATCTTGGCAAGATTGAACAGGTTGCCCGTATTTCGGCTAACGACGATGTAGAGATCGGAAAGCTTATTACCGAAGCCATGAGCAAGGTGCATAAGGAAGGCGTTATCACTGTTGAAGAAGCCAAGGGTACTGCAACTACCGTTGAAGTTGTTGAAGGTATGCAGTTCGACCGCGGCTATATCTCAGCCTATTTTGTTACCAACGCTGAAAAGATGGAGTCTGAACTCGAGAATCCGTACATCCTGATACATGACAAGAAAATATCCACAATGAAGGATATGCTGCCGATTCTTGAGGCAACAGCCCAGTCGGGCCGTCCTCTGCTCATAATTGCAGAAGATGTTGAAGGTGAAGCTCTTGCTACTCTTGTGGTGAACAGGCTTCGCGGATCTCTCAAGGTTTGTGCCGTGAAGGCTCCGGGATTCGGCGACAGAAGAAAAGAAATGCTTGAAGATATCGCAATACTTACCGGCGGTACAGTAATCTCGGAAGAGAAAGGTCTCAAACTCGAACATGCCACAATGGATATGCTCGGAAGAGCCGAAAAAGTGACTGTCGACAAGGATGACACCACAATAGTGAACGGTGCCGGCGATAAGGATCAGATAAAGGCTAGAATCAACCAGATCAAACAGCAGATTACTGTTACTACCTCCGATTATGACAAGGAAAAGCTTCAGGAACGTCTTGCCAAACTGTCAGGCGGGGTCGCAGTAATCTACATCGGTGCAGCAACCGAGGTTGAAATGAAGGAGAAGAAAGACAGGGTTGACGACTCACTTCATGCAACAAGAGCTGCAATCGAAGAAGGTATTGTGCCGGGCGGAGGAGTAGCTTACATACGTGCCATTAAAGCCCTCAACGGACTCAAAGGTGACAATGAAGACCAGAACACCGGAATCGAAATTGTAAAAAGAGCCATCGAGGAACCTCTGCGTCAGATAGCAGCCAATGCCGGCCGCGAAGGTGCTGTCATTGTCCAGGAGGTTAAAGCCGGAAAGAACGACTACGGCTACAATGCACAGACAGATAAATTCGAGAATCTGTACGAAGCCGGAGTTATCGACCCGGTCAAGGTTGCAAGAATTGCTCTTGAAAATGCAGCTTCAGTTGCAGGTATGTTCCTTACAACTGAGGCAGTGATTGTGGAAGAGAAAGAAGAGAAACCAGCAGTTCCGCCTGCCGGAATGGGTGGTGGAATGGGCGGAATGATGTAATATCAGAACCGACATCCTATACTTCCTTAGCCCCCGTAAAATTTATACGGGGGCTTTCATTTTACCCCTCTGCTTATATTTTCTTATATTTGCGGCGAACTGATTCCGGGCTCCGGCAATGAAAAACATCCGTAACTTCTGCATTATTGCCCATATCGACCATGGTAAAAGCACCCTGGCCGACCGCCTTCTTGAAAAAACGAAAACACTTTCAGAAAGGGAATTTCACGACCAGGTGCTCGACAACATGGACCTTGAAAAGGAGAGGGGCATCACAATCAAGAGTCATGCAATTCAGATGGAATACCTCCATGAAGGTACATTATACATTCTGAATCTTATTGACACTCCCGGGCATGTGGATTTCTCCTATGAAGTGTCACGCTCCATAGCAGCATGCGAGGGAGCCCTGCTGGTGATTGATGCCACACAGGGAATACAGGCCCAGACTATCTCAAACCTTTACATGGCACTTGAACATGACCTTGAGATAATTCCCGTTCTCAACAAGATGGACATGGCTAATGCCATGCCTGAGGAAGTTAAGGATCAGATAGTTGATCTTACAGGATGCAGGAGAGAAGACATAATTGAGGCAAGCGCAAAAACAGGAATGGGCGTTGATGAGATTCTGAAACGTATCGTTACAAAAATACCGCCTCCTTCCGGATCCCCCGAGGCCCCGCTCCAGGCCCTTATTTTTGATTCAGTTTTCAATCCCTTCAGGGGGATTATCGCATATTTTAAGATCGTAAACGGTTCAATACGGACGGGAGACCATGTCAAATTCTTCAGTACAGGAAGGGAATATGATGCCGACGAAGTCGGAGTACTGAAACTAAAACTGCAGCCTCGCCAGTTTCTCGGGACAGGCGATGTGGGGTACATAATTTCAGGCATCAAGGAGTCTTCCGAGGTAAGGGTAGGCGATACTATTACGCACGTCGATAACCCATGCAGCGAAGCAATTTCAGGTTTTGAGGAAGTGAAGCCGATGGTATTCGCCGGCATATACCCTGTTGATGCCGATGACTATGAAGATCTTAAATCTTCGATAGAGAAGCTGCAACTCAATGACGCTGCCCTCTCATTTGTGCCGGAATCGTCAGCCGCCCTCGGATTCGGTTTCAGATGCGGCTTCCTTGGGCTGCTCCATATGGAGATTATACAGGAAAGGCTCGACCGCGAATTCGACATGGATGTAATCACAACCGTGCCAAACGTTTCGTACCGGGTGTATACAAAGAAAGGGGAGGAAATGGAGGTGCATAACCCGTCAGGTCTTCCACCCGTTACAATGATCGACCGTATTGAGGAACCCTATATCATTGCCCAGGTCATCACTCATGTTGATTATGTCGGTTCAATAATGAAACTGTGCATAGATAAAAGGGGAACACTGCGAAACCAGGTTTACCTGACCCGCGACCGTGTTGAGATAACATTTGAGATGCCTCTCGCCGAGATAGTTTTCGATTTCTACGATAAACTCAAGAGCATCTCAAAAGGTTATGCCTCATTCGATTATTACTATACAGCATTTAAGGAGGCCGACCTTGTAAGGCTCGATATACTGCTGAACGGTGAAATGGTCGATGCCCTCTCAACGCTAATTCACAGAAGTCATGCATACGACTTTGGCCGCAAGATGTGCGTTAAACTGAAGGAGCTTATCCCGCGGCAGCAGTTCGAGATTGCCATACAGGCTGCCATCGGGGCAAAAATAATAGCGAGGGAAACGGTTAAGGCAGTGCGGAAGGATGTGACAGCCAAATGTTACGGCGGGGATATAACAAGGAAGAGAAAGCTTCTTGAAAAGCAGAAAAAAGGCAAGAAGAGAATGAGACAGGTCGGGAACGTTCAGGTGCCACAGCAGGCCTTTCTGGCAGTACTTAAACTGGAATAAATCAAAATAAGAAAAGACTTTTTCTATTCAGGCCCGAAATATTTGCAGGATAATTTTTTTTTGATACCTTGGCGTACTTTTTAAAGGTTAAATCCGGAATAAAATAAGAATTTAACCCTTCAACCTAACCTTAATAAATATGCCCTGGCACGAACGCCGGGGTTATTTATTCTGCAAGAAGCTTGTAGCCTTTTCCGTGCACATTTAGAATTTTTACCGACGGATCTTTTTTCAGGTATTTGCGCAGTTTGGTAATATAGACGTCCATGCTTCTCGCATTGAAATAATTGTCATCAATCCATATTGTCCTCAGGGCGTAATTTCTTTCAAGGATTTCATTCCTGTGCCTGCACAAGAGTTCAAGAAGCTCTGATTCCTTAGTGGTAAGCTGCATTGATTCATTGCCGATGGTAAGTATCTGTTTCACGGTATCGAACCTGTAAGCCCCGATTATGTATTCATCTTCCTTCCTGTATTCTTTCTTTTCAATAATCCTTCTCAGTATCGCTTCTATGCGGTAAATCAGCTCGTCCATAGAAAAAGGCTTTGTGATGTAATCATCAGCACCCGACTTAAAGCCTTCAATGACATCTTCTTTCAGATTCTTGGCAGTCAGGAAAATTATCGGAATGTCGGGTTGAATTTTTCTGAGTTCGCGTGCCAGGGTGATGCCGTCAATTTCAGGCATCATGATATCAAGAATGCAGAGGTCGAATGCATCTTTCCGGAATACCTCAAGCGCCTCTTTGCCGTTGGAACAAAGTGTTGTCTCAAAGTGTTTCATATTCAGGTAGTTGCTAAGCAGTGCGCCCAGGTTCCTGTCATCCTCCGCAAGCAGAATCCTTTTTGTTTTCATGGCTTACTTATTTTAGGTATTATGACTGTAAATTTTGTTCCTTTTCCCGGCTGGCTTTCAACCTTTATTTTCCCGTTGTGATCCTCAATCACTTTCTTTACGTAACTCAGGCCAAGGCCAAAACCTTTTACATTGTGAATATCTCCTGTCGGCACCCTGTAGAATTTCTCAAATATTCTCTTCATGTTTTCCCTGGAAATGCCGATACCTCTGTCTTCAACTGAAATATGGAGATTTTGCCTGGCAGAACGGGTTGCGACTGTTATGTCAATATTGTCTTTTGAGTATTTTATGGCATTGTCGAGGAGGTTGGATATTGCATTAAGGAAATGTATTTCATCAATTTTAATGACGGGATCCTTGGCCTGAAAGTCGCGTGTTATTTTCCCGTTTACTGCCTGTATCTGAAGGCTGAAACCTTCAATAGCCTTGTTCAGCAGCGAGTGGACATCTGTTTCGGCAAGATTAAGTTTTAACTTAACCCTCTCAAAAATTGCAGTCTGCAGCACTTTTTCAACATGATATCTGAGTCTCATGCTTTCATCTGCCACCACTCTTGCCAGGTCGTCGATATTCTTTTTGTTGTCGCTGATGGTTTTGTCAGCAAGCATCTGTGCCGCCAGCGAAATTGTTGAGATGGGTGTTTTAAGTTCGTGGGTCATGTTGTGAATAAAGTCGCTCCTGATTTCAGAGAGTTTTTTCTGGCGGAAGATCACAATAAAAGTTCCGGTGGCGAGGAGCAGGAGCATAAGGGTAAAAAAAACCGACATAACCCCCAGCAATTCTATCTGCCGGAATTTATACTGTTTTTCACGCGGGAAATACATTATAATAAGGTTCTGGCCCGGAACAGGGTCGTTCGGGAAGAGCTGTCTCATAAAACGGTTTGTTCCGGGAATATCGCTGTATCCTGGGGTTCTTGAAATTAACCCGTAACGCCCGGAAGTCACGGCAAATTCGTAATCAAGCGGGATGCCGGCATTTCTCAGGGATTCATCGATAACCGAGCTTATCATGGAAGTATTCACCCTTTGCCTGATATCGGGTATTTCGGTAAAGATTCTTTCCATTATTGCTTCAATGGATACGAGCTTATTGGTGATTCTTCTTCTGATACCCGATGAGCCCGTTTCAATTCCTGTATCGGGAGAATCTTCGACCGGATAGGAATTGTCATTTTCTGATGATATGATTATCTGCCTGCCTCTTCTTGTAATGGTAACCGGACTCTCCGTTCTGTCGGTGGAAGGAATCTCAAACTGTCTGGTCTCCAGCCCTGTATTGTCAATATTTCCGGAGGTTGCCGGGAAATCAAGAACAGTTTCGTCGGATGAAATTGTTATTGTGTCAATTTCATTTATTATACGTTCTATCAGTTCCTTCTCCTCGAGAGTAGATACAACATTTTCCAGAACTCTGTTGGCCTGGTAGCGGAACTGCTGATCAATTATGGAAATGGCATTTTTTATCCACGACAGCTGGATAAGAGTAAGCCCGGTTATGGTTACAAAAAAGAACAGAGCCAGGATAACTATGGTCCTTTTCCTCATCAATACAAAGGTAGTCCGAACCGGAAGATTTTAACACACTTTAACTTTCTTTAACAATAGGTTCCTTTTTGGGCTTTAATCTCATACCTGCAGGGGGGTGGAATTCTTAAAATCTTTCAGCGGATATTAAAAATTTGTTAAATATTGAATTTAACGACAGATAATTTTTTTAATAAATAATTTGTTTTTATCTTTGCAAAGAGTTTGGCACGGTTTTTGAAATCAAGATATAGAGGTTTTTTTCATAGGTTAGGTTAGTTTTAGGGTTATCAAAAAAGTGGGTCGCCGGTTCCGGCGGCCCTTCTTTTTTATATTGCCCGGTAATTGGCTGAATATGGAGAATCAGTTAAAGGATCTGAATTTAAGAACCGGGATGTTTTTTTCCCTCGACGCGTGGTATATATGTTTTCTGATTGCGGAGGATTTCTTCTTTTCGAGCCATGTAAGGTTAACAACCGATACCGTGCCGTCATAATGAAGAAGCCTTACTTTAATGCTCATGTGGGCAAGATGGACTTCCTTGATGTTATCCCACCTGTAACTTCTGAGTACCGGTTTTACCAGCCCGTAGCGGTACTCAATTTTCTCGTCGTCGATAACAAAATAGTGATTTTTTTTCTTAATTGATGCCAGTACAGCTATAAAGCCGGCAAAAAGACTGATGGAGAAAGGCGCGATGGAATAAGATACGTGGATTGCAAGGTCGTGTTCAATTAAATACATATATACGATTGCAACACCTGCAAGGAAGAAAGAAAAGCAGAATATCCAGAGGAGTATTTTTCTTCCTTTTGAAAACTCATGTTCGGTAAGGTCAAAATAGAGTTTTTCCATTGTGGTTTTATTTAGTGTGGTAGAAGGGCATCAATGTTGATTTCTTTTTCCTTAATATGAAAAACGGCTGTAATACCTTCAAGGTTTCGCAGGGATGTAAGCAGTTTATTGAACCCTTCGGAGCCCCGGGTGCCGCCTTTAAGAAACAGGTAGTCGACCTGGTTATATTTCCGGGAGAAGAGTTTATTGCCTGTTCTGTTTACCGCGAGGGTGTAAAATTCATCGGGGTGGTCAGAAAGATCTGTAAACCGGCTGAACAGAATCTTTGCTCCGTCGGAGCCGGTAATCTCAATGGGGTCATGTTTCTTTAGGTTGATATTCAGCTTCCTGTTAAGGGAGAATGAAAGCCTGTAATCCGGTTCAGAGGTTACCAAACCAAAAACAGAATAATTAAATCCATCGTCCGGAATATCAAGGCTGAACCTTGTGATCTTTTTACTGGTCGCCATAGCATGACGGAAACAAACATTAAAGGTAGTAAAAAATACTTACACGGTTCAATTATTGTTAATCTTGTTCCATGCCTGGCACGATGCTTCCTGCTCAGCTTCCTTTTTTGAAGCTCCGTACCCCCTGCCATATTCTGTCTTTTCTATCAGCAGTGTGGATGAAAAAACACTTTTTTTCGTTTTAAAATCGTAATCCTCGTTATTTATGAATGAGAGGTTCAGTTTTCTTTTCTGAGTCCATTCAAAAACAAGGCTTTTGTAATCGTTGTCGGTAGAGATAAGTTTTTCGAGGTCTATATGCTTCATCAGAATTTTTTCTATGAAGATTTTACGGGTTTTAACATATCCCTTATCAATAAAAAGGGCTCCGATGAAAGCTTCAAGGGCATTCCCGTACATTTTTCTTGTTGTGGTGGAAGGAGGGATGTTTGAAACAAGTATCCTGTCAAGTCCGATTGAAACAGCCAGATGATTAAAAAACTCCCGGTTGACGATTTTGGATCTCATCTTGGTCATGAAACCTTCACTGGCGTTATGATATTTCCTGAAAAGGAAATCCGAAAGGATGCTGTTAAGTATTGAATCGCCGAGGAACTCGAGGCGTTCATTATTCACCCTGGAACCGTCGGGGAGTTTTATTGATGCGGAGCGGTGTATCAGCGCCATTTCGTAAATGCCTATATTACCCGGATTTGTGCCCAGGATTTTACGGATCTGCGCTTTAAACTCCCTGCGGTTAAGGATTAATGTGCCGTTTTTCCGTTTGCTGAAGAGAGGCACTAGCTCTCGTATTTTTTAAATATTAGTGAAGCGTTCTGCCCTCCGAATCCGAATGTATTGCTAAGGGCATAGTTTATGGTTCTGCGCTGGGCCTGGTTAGGTGTGATATTGAGCCTGGGGTCAATATCGGGATCAGGATTCCTGAAATTGATGGTCGGAGGAACGATATCTTCTTTTAAAGCCATTATGGCCGCAAGGGCTTCAACAGCGCCTGCAGCACCGAGCAGGTGGCCGGTCATAGACTTTGTGGCGCTGATATTAAGCTTATACGAATGTTCTCCGAAAACAGCTATTATTGCTTTGGCTTCCGCAACGTCGCCGAGAGGAGTGGCTGTTCCGTGGACGTTAATATAGTCAATTTTGTCCGGGCTGATACCTGCATCTTCCAGAGCGTTTCTCATTACGTTCCTGGCACCCAGTCCTTCCGGGTGAGGCGCAGTAAGATGAAAAGCATCGGCCGACATCCCTGTTCCGATAACTTCGGCATAAATCCTTGCACCACGGGCTCTGGCAAACTCCAGTTCCTCGAGCACCAGTGCGCCGGCGCCTTCTCCCATTACAAAACCGTCCCTGGTCTTGTCGAACGGGCGCGATGCGCTCTTGTACTCTTCATTATTTGTGGAAAGAGCCTGCATGGAATTAAACCCTCCGATACCGGGTTCATTTATGGCAGCCTCAGAACCTCCGGTGATAAATACCTCGGCCTTCCCAAGCCTTAAATAATTTACAGCGTCAATAATGGCATTCGTTGATGAAGCGCAGGCCGAAACAGTTGAGAAACTTGGACCCATAAATCCATATTTTATGGAAATAAGGCCTGCTGCGATATTACTGATCATTTTGGGAATAAAAAATGGACTGAACCTCGGGGTGCCGTCACCAAGCACATAGGAACGGATAGACTCATAAAAGGTATCCAGACCTCCTATACCCGAAGTCCAGACCACACCAATCCTCTCCTTGTTGAGGGAATCCGGATTCAGCCCTGAGTCCTTCAGGGCTTCATCTGCTGCCACAAGGGCATATTGGGAGTAAAGATCGAGCTTGTTGGCTTCTTTTTTTTCGAAGTACTTTAAAGAGTCGTAATTTTTAAGCTCACAGGCAAATTTTGTTTTGAATTTTTCAGTATTGAACCTGGTGATAAGCTCTGCACCGCTTACACCATTCTTTAAAGCCTCCCAGAATTCAGGCAAAGTATTACCTATCGGAGTCAAAGCTCCCAGTCCTGTAACTACAACTCTTTTCATAAATCTGATTTAAAGGGAAGCAATGCTATTTCGCATTCTCCTCGATATACTTAATTGCTTCTCCAACCGTGCTGATTGATTCTGCCTGGTCGTCGGGAATCCCGATATTGAATTCTTTTTCAAATTCCATTATCAGTTCGACAGTATCAAGAGAATCAGCCCCAAGGTCATTGGTGAAGCTGGCTTCGGGAGTCACTTCTGATTCGTCAACTCCAAGCTTGTCAACAATAATCTCTTTTACTCTTTTGGCAATGTCTGACATAGTCTTAAATTTTAATTAATACTCATTTTAAAGATAGTGCAAAGAAATATATTTGTACTATATTTTTCAAATGATTTGGCCTGTTTTTATATAAGATAAGTGATAACTATCACATTTTAAACAACATAAAGTGAAATATTTTCGCCCTGAAAAGAAACAGGAAAATTTAGTAATAATCAGTAAATGAGCAATATAGCTATTTTTGCGTCAGGATCCGGCACAAATGCGGAAAACATAATTAACTACTTTTCGAACAGGAAAACTGCAAAAGTTGCAGTTGTTTTGTCCAATAATCCGGAAGCTTACGTTATAAAACGATCTGAGAAACTTAAAGTGCCGGCGATAATTTTCGACCGGCACGATTTTTACCAGACAGAAAATGTGTTAGGGATACTGGAGGATTATGATATAAACTATATTGTTCTTGCAGGGTTTCTGTGGCTGGTTCCCGGAAATATTCTGCAGAAATACAGGAACAGGATAATAAACATACACCCGGCGCTTCTTCCTGATTTCGGAGGAAAGGGCATGTATGGCGAAAGGGTCCACAGGGCGGTTATTAAGTCGGGGGTACGGGAATCAGGAATAACCATACACCATGTGGATGAGGTTTATGATAACGGCCGGGTGATATTTCAGGCGCGCTGCCCGGTATCGGATAATGACACACCCGAAACGCTTGCGGCAAAGATTCATGAACTTGAATACAGGTATTATCCCGTGGTGATTGAAAAGCTGATTACCGGAGAAGCGGGCTGATTATTCGATCTGGTCGAGTATTCTTATTAATGCGGAACTTATTTTTCCGAATTTCTCTTTGTTTTCCTCAAGAACCGGCTCAACGGGAGGGGCTTCCACCTTCAGCGGATCAACCGGATATCCGTTCTTATAGAATCTGAAGTCGAGGTGCGGCCCGGTGGAAAGGCCGCTTGAACCTACATATCCAATTATATCCCCCTGCCTGACGGAGGCCCCCGGCATTATGCCTTTTCCGTATCCGCTCAGATGAAGATATGCAGTCGAATAAACGCTGTTATGTCTGATTTTCACAAAACGGCCGGCTTCTCCGTCCGATCCTGTTTCGGTAACTCTGCCGTCGCCGACTGAATATACAGGTGTTCCGACAGGTGCGGCATAGTCGACCCCGTAATGCGGTCTAACTATCTTTAAAACCGGGTGCAGCCTGCCTGATGAAAACCTTGAGGTTATGCGGCTGAATTTAAGAGGAGATTTCAGGAAAGCCTTTCGCAGACTTGTCCCGTCAGCATCGTAGTAAGCCTCAGTGTCGCCCTGTATAAGAGGTATGGCATAGCAACAGTATGATCCTGAATTGTATGAGGCACCGTATATTCTTCCCACGGTAACGCTTTTTTCTCCGATATGCTTTTCCTCGTATATCACCCTGAACGTATCTCCCTTCTTAAGTCCGAAAAAATCAACTGTCCAGGCAAAAATATCTGAAAGAGCCCCGGCCAGTTCAAACGGCGACCCCGATGCTTTCATCGCATCCCAGAGTGATGTCTCAATAGTGAATGAAGTGAACTTAATAAATGACTCCTCCTTCTCGCGCCATTCGGTAATGCTGAGAGAATCGTTGAAGCTGAAAATGAATGATATACCGGGTTCATGTTCATAAATAAAGTATTTGAGTGAAGCGTTGCTGTCGGTGCCGGTAAGAATGGTGTAATTATGGTATGCCCTGAGTTTCCTTGCATCGAAAATATCCCTGGATTTATTAAGAAGGGAATCAAGTTTGTTCTGCGAAATGCCATAGGGTACAAGGATGTCGGAAAGAAACCTGTTGGGTCTTATTGTCCCCTTCAGGATGTTGAAGGAATCAAAGGGGATTCTCATATAAGGGGTTTCCCGGACCGTTTTGGCATCTGATGTGTCGGGTTTAGGTGCCGGTGATCCCTGCGCTTCATCCAGGTGAGGGGTGCAGGAAGCAATTGTAAGAGAGATAAGTGCTGCAATCAGAATAGCCCTGATGCCTTTTTGCCCTTGTAAAAAGATGACCAGATGTTTCATTCACCCATCCGGTTAACGTACCACCACGTTGACAATCTTTCCGTGTACAACAATCACATTATCGGGCTTTTTGCCTGAAAGCCATTTCCCGGATCTCTCATCCGAAAGCACCCTGCTGATAATTTCTTCCTTCTGCATCGAAAGGGGGAGTTCGATCCTGAACCTGAGTTTCCCGTTGAATGAGACAGGGTATTCAAACATATCCTCCTTAAGGATTTCCTCATTATACAGGGGCCATGGTTCATAGGCCAGTGTATTGCCGTGGCCTGTTAACTGCCAAAGTTCTTCTGCGGTATGTGGAGCAAAAGGAGCCAGAATCTTTATAAATGACTCTGCCGTTGACCGTGTTATCTTACCTTTCCTGGTTGCAAGGTTTATAAAAATCATCATGGCCGAGATGGCAGTATTGAATCTCAGGTTTTCAATATCAGTTTCAACTTTTTTTATTGCCTGGTGCAATCCCTTCAGCACCTCCTGGTCTTCTTCGCCATCTGTAATGTTTTCTGTTTCGGAGAGGAATCTGAAAGTCCGGCCCAGAAATCCGAAAACCCCTTTAACTCCTTTCTCATCCCATGGTTTGGTGACGTCGAGCGGACCCATAAACATTTCATAAAGCCTTAGCGAATCGGCTCCATAACGGTTTACGACATCGTCGGGATTAATAACATTTTTAAGTGTTTTGGACATTTTTGCCACGATCTGTCTGAGGGGTTCACCCGTTTCGGAGTGAAAATATTTCCCGTCCTTTTCGGCAACCAGGTCCGACGATACTTTTGCCCCTTTTTCGGTTTCATATGCAAAAGCCAGTATCATTCCCTGGTTAAATAGTTTTGTATAGGGTTCGTCGGTTGAGACAATGCCAAGGTCGTAAAGAACCTTATGCCAGAATCTGCTGTAAAGCAGATGGAGAACGGCATGTTCGGCTCCTCCTATGTAGAGGTCGACAGGCATCCAGTATTTTTCCTTTTCGGGGTCGAAAATTGATTTTTTATTCTGCGGGTCGATGAAACGCAGGTAATACCAGCACGAACCTGCCCACTGGGGCATGGTGTTGGTTTCTCTTCTGCCTTTTCTTCCGTTTTTATCGGTAACCGTAAGCCAGTCAGTAGCATTGGCCAGAGGTGATTCGCCTGTTTCGCCCGGCTGGTATTTTTCAAGAGGCGGGAGTTTAAGCGGGAGATCATTTTCATCGAGAACGGTTATTTCGCCGTCTTCCCAGTGGATGACAGGGAAAGGCTCACCCCAGTAACGCTGCCGGCTGAAGAGCCAGTCGCGTAGTTTATAATTTACCCTTGCCTTGCCGGTTTCTCTCTCCTCCAGCCATTTTATCATCTTTTCAATTCCGGCTTCCTTGTTCAGTCCGTTAATATCTATCCCGGTTGAACTGTCTGAGGAATTAATATATCTTCCATCCTCTGTCCAGCACTCCCTGCCCTCAAGGACTCTTTGCCTCTGACCGGGATCATCTGTATCAGGATCCATGATGCAGGTTATCGGCAGTCCGAATTTAACCGCAAATTCGAAGTCACGTTCATCATGAGCCGGGACTGCCATTATGGCGCCCGTGCCATAACCGGTCAATACGTAATCGGCCACCCATACGGGTATTTTTTTTAGGTTTACCGGGTTGACGGCAAAGGAGCCGGTAAAAACTCCGGTTTTTTCCTTTGAGAGGTCTGTCCTGTCGAGGTCTGATTTTAGTGATGCAGCTTTGACATAAGCCAAAACCTCGCTCTTCCTGTCGGCTGTTGTAAGCTTTTCCACGAGAGGATGTTCCGGTGAGAGAACCATATATGTCGCACCGAAAAGAGTGTCGGGCCTTGTGGTGAATACCCTGATTTTTTCTTCAGAATTGTCGATTCTGAAGTCAACATCTGCGCCTGTGGATCTTCCTATCCAGTTTCGCTGCATATCCTTTATGCCTTCAGGCCAGTCGAGTTTATCGATGCCTGTCAGCAGTCTTTCGGCGTAAAGGGGAATTCTGAGCATCCACTGCTTAAGGTTTTTCTTTTCCACGGTATTTCCGCATTTCTCATGCGATCCGTCGGTCAGTACTTCTTCGTTAGCGCACACTATTCTGCATACGGGGCACCACCATACCTGGGCGTTATCGTAATATGCAAGACGCTTTGAGTCGATATATTTTCTTACAGCCTCTTTTCCTTCCTTCCGTATATCCTCAGGTACCGGCAATTCGCTGACAGGTCTTCCCTTACCTTCTTTTTCATCAAACCAGGTGTTGTATATTTTAATGAAGATCCATTGTGTCCACCTGTAGTAATCAGGATCCGTTGTATTAATTTCCCTGTCCCAGTCGTAGCTAAGTCCCAGTTCCTTTATCTGCCTGCGGAAAGTGTCGCAGTTCTCCTTTGTGGTTTTTGAGGGATGAGTGCCTGTCTGGATTGCATACTGCTCGGCAGGGAGGCCAAAGGCATCCCAACCCATCGGGTGAAGTACATTAAAGCCCTTCATTCTCTTGTAACGGGCAACAATGTCTGTAGCCGTATAACCTTCGGGATGACCGACGTGAAGGCCCGAGCCCGAAGGGTAAGGGAACATATCAAGAACATAATATTTGTTCGGGTTTGAAAAATCATCCTTTGTCCTGAAAGTCTTGTTTTCTTCCCAGTATTTCTGCCACTTTTTTTCTATTTCTCTGAAATTGTATTCCATCAATACCTTATATATATTATATATATTAGTTTTCGGAGTGCGAAAATAGGAAAACTTTGACAGATTTCACTTATTACAGGAACGTGTAGTCGGTAAGATGCCAGGTAAAAAACCGGCGGGAACTTGGAAAAGAGCTTCAGGGAATGTAAATTTGCATCATAAATAAAATGGTCCCGTAGTTCAATGGATAGAATGACAGATTCCGGTTCTGTTGGTTGAGCGTTCGAGTCGCTCCGGGATCACAGGATAAGCAGCCGCGAGGCTGCTTATCAGGTTTAAAGGCGAAGGTGCGATGGTTAAAAGCTGAAGGGTAAAGGCTAAAGAAAAGCCGGGAGGCAGGAACCTTAAGTACGCAGAATTTCAATCATTGTATAAATGGCTTCCGTTTCGGATACGCTTTTTACGGGCGATAGGCCGCATATGGCCCTGGCCTCGTTGAGGCTGTCGGATGTAATAAAATCTTTTCCGACAAATGCATGGTAAAGTATTGCGGATTTCAGGGTATTGGCTTTTACCCTTAAAGTGTGCAGGCTCTGACGGGCAGGGAACAGGTGTACCCAACGTTCTTTATGGCGGTGATATTTGACCACCCACGATGAATTATCCGGCAAAGAGATAGTTTTAAAGTCATCCGGTTTTTCTCCGGTCCACCTGAGGAAATCCTCTGCCGAAAGATGATTCTCCGACCCGAGAATACTGATAACAAGCCTGCATATTTCAATCCAGCCGAATGAGCCGGTATAGACATCTGTCACAGAGCCCCCGATGTGCTGCAAAAACCTGCAGAATTCTTTTTTACCCATCGCCACGGATTCCTGTTGCAAACCTGCCACATAGCGTATGTAACCGAGGTGATGCTTAAACGGATTGAAAAGCACGGGAGCCGGCAGGTCAGTATATAATTGCATGGTTTGTGAAAACTCACCAGACACTTCCTTGTTCCGCATTATTGATGTTAATCTTACAATACGCAGAAACGAACCAAAGTGTTTCAAAATAACTTTACAGACATCAAATTTAAAAATTCATGGTATAATTAAGGTCTTGTTTATATTTCACTTGCGGGAGGCAGGGATTTTATGGTTTCTTTTCACCTTATACACCGCCAGCTTATGAGTGTGAGTGTGAGTGTGAGAGTGAGTGTCAGTGCCGGGTTTTCGGGGAAAGGAGTGCGGAGAGAGGGGGATTACCTTCGGTGATCCCCGAAGGGAAAACCATCAGTCAAATTACTTCCTTATTCCTTTCACTCATAAGTTTTTGTTTCCCGCTGTCCTTTCTCAGGCAAGCCTGGCTCGGCCACCTGGAAACAAAAACCCCGGCTTTGCGCCGGGGGAAGTAATTTGACTGCGGAGAGAGGGGGATTCGAACCCCCGGTACCCTTTTGAGGCACACACGCTCTCCAGGCGTGCCAGTTAAACCACTCCTGCATCTCTCCTGAAAATAATCCGGGTTGTACTCCGGCGGGGCAAAAATAAATAAATTTTTCTCCCCGTTATACATTCGTGCTTATTTCTCCTGCAAGCGACTTCCCGAGTTTTTCAATAATCTTATTCCTGTCGTCATATTTTCCCAGCAGGTACATCATCTTTGTCACGGCTGCCTCGGAGGTAATATCCAGACCGCTTGTAACTCCGGCATTCAGAAGTTCCCGGCTGGTTTCGTAGAGCCCCATTTCAACAGCACCTCCATGGCACTGTGTCACGTTCAGAATGATGCCTCCACGTTTTATGAAGCCTGCCAGTTCATCGAGAAACCAGCCGTAAGTTGGTGCATTGCCCGATCCGAAGGTTTCAATAATAAGCGCCCGCAGTCCTTCTGTATTTATAACGGATTTCAGGAATTTCTGACTTATCCCGGGGAAAAGTTTCAATACTGCTATATCGGTGTTAAGCTTTTTATTTACTTTAAGATTGGTCCTGAGTCCGGGATACCTGATAAAGTTCCTGTTATACTTTATGTGGAGGCCGGCCTCTGCCAGACAGGGATAATTAGGTGAGATGAAGGCCTCAAACTGTTCGGCGCTGCTTTTGGTTGTACGGTTTCCCCTCATGAGTTTCTTGTCGAAATAGATACAAACCTCGGGTGTTGCAGGTATCCCGTTGTTTGACTCTGCTGCTATCTCAATTGCAGTTATCAGGTTTTCCTTGCCGTCAGTTCTGAGGACTCCGATCGGGAGCTGTGACCCCGTGAATATTACCGGTTTTTCAAGGTTTTCGAGCATAAAACTGAGGGCAGAAGCGGAGTATGCCATGGTATCTGTGCCGTGGAGTATGACAAATCCGTCGTGCTGCTCGTAATGCTGCTCGATGAGTCCGGCCATAATTACCCATTTGTCGGGATCGACGTTGGATGAATCAATGACCGGCTCGAGTGTGATTGAACTTATGTTAAATCCGAATTTCTTAAGTTCCGGCACCTGGTCGGATATATGACTGAAGTTAATCGGCACGAGCGTGCCCTTGTGAGGGTCGTTAACCATGCCTATTGTGCCGCCGGTATAAATCAGCAGTATGGAGGGACTCTTTTTATTCATCTTTTCCAAACATTTTTAGTGCATTGCCTGTTGTTATTTCAGCACATTTTTCTTCGCTTGTACCAAATATTTCTGCCACTTTCCTGTTGATGAGAGGTATATAGGCACTTTCATTTCTCTTTCCCCTGAAGGGTACCGGGGCGAGAAACGGCGAGTCGGTTTCGAGGAGAATATGATCAGGGCCGGTTTCCGATACGATTTTGCCGAGAGATGAATTTTTAAATGTCACCACGCCACCGATGCCCAGCATAAAGTTAAATGAGATAGCCTTTCGGGCTTCTTCTATACCGCCGGAGAAAGCATGGAAGACTCCCCGGAGGCGGGTTCCCTTAAATTGTTTCATAACGCTGAAGACTTCGGGGAAAGCCTTTCTGACATGTACGACAGCAGGCAGGTTGAACTCTACAGCCCACTCCAGGTGGCGCCTGAACGAAATAACCTGTTCGTCAGCATAGGTCGTATCCCTGTAAAGGTCAATTCCCGTTTCCCCTATGGCAATAACCCTTCTGTCGGCTGCAAGTATTTCTTTCTCCCTGAGCTGTTCCAGGTAGTCGGCCTGCACCGAGGAGGGATGCAGCCCGGCCATCATCATGCAGGTGCCTTTGTAGCGTTCGGCTGCAGAAACCATTGACGGAGCCGACCTGACATCAATGTCGGGCATAAGCAGTTTTACAACACCGTTATCGATTGCTCTCTTAACGGCATCATCCCTGTCGCCGTCAAATTCCGGCAGATAGATGTGTGTATGTGTGTCAATAAATCTCATAAACACATTTAAAAGCATGCGAATTTATCAAAAATAGGAAACATATCTTAAAATAACTTTCAATTATCAATCACAGCGAAACAAAACAATCTTACGGCGCATTTAAGATATTCATATACAATATTATAATCTGATTAATGATTGAAAGCATTAGCCGGAAGCCGTAGTACAGACTTCCCTGAAATACAGACCTTTTTCTTAGTGCGGAATAAATTATTAGTTATATTATGAGGAAACCCCGTACATGTTACCGGGACGACTTTTAACAATTCCGTTGAATTCCATATTAAGGAGAAGTGTCGACAGTTTCTGAACCGGGATACCGGACTCCCTCGATAAAGGATCAATGTTCATCTCTCCTTCTTTTGCGAGAATTTCAAATATTTTCTTCTCTTCACCGGTAAGTTCTGAGAAAAGAACCCTTTGCACGGGAGCAGGAGCTTTCTGAGGCTTCCAGTCGAGTAAATATTCAATATCCTCATGATTCTCAACAAGTGCCGCCTTGTTTCTTTTTATCAGGTTATTACAGCCTCCCGACCAGGTATCGTCTACTCTGCCGGGTACTGCAAAGACATCCCTGTTGTAAGAGTTGGCTATATCGGCCGTTATAAGTGCCCCGCCTTCCACAGCAGATTCCACTACCAGCGTAGCATCGGATATTCCGGCAATAATCCTGTTTCTTTTTATGAAATTGTTTCGCTCGGGCTTCTCATCCGACCTGAAATCTGTAATAAGGCCCCCGTTTTCCAGCATCGAAGCTGCCACCGGCCTGTGGACGGACGGATAAAGGGCATTGAATCCATGTCCCAGAACACCGATGGTGGGAAGCTTATTTGCAAGGGCGCTTTTATGTGCCGCAATGTCTATCCCGTATGCGAGTCCGCTGACTATCACCAGCCCGGGATTGTCAGCTGCAAGTCCGGTGATGATGCGGTCGCAAATCTCCCTGCCCCTTGAAGTGGCATTTCTTGTTCCAACGATGCTTAGAATTCTGGGTGCATTGAGGTCGCAGTTTCCTTTGAAAAAGAATAGTACGGGCGAGTCGTCGCACTGTTTAAGCCTGTAGGGATAGTCGTTGTCGAGATAGAAAAAGGTCCTGATTTTTTTCTTTTCAACAAATTCAGCCTCCTTTTCTGCCGTTTTGAGGTATGATTTATCGCTTATATATCTGGCAAGGGAGGAGCCGATGCCCGGAATTTTTATCAGGGATCGGTACGGTTCGCGGAAAACCCCCTCCACGCTGCCGATATACGAAACAAGCTTGCGGGCGTTTATATCGCCGATACGGGGAATAAGGCTGAGAGCGATTTTGTACTTAAGAGGTATTTCTTCCATAGCACGCGGGAATGAGACATAGAACAAATATAGAAAAAATTTTTATCAGGTTGTTTACCCTGTAACCTCTCTGAAGGGGACGCATGGCTGAGGCATTAAGTAATAACCGGCCGTAGAAGAAGTATTTATTTTTTCCTGGTGTTAAAGAAAAAACAGAAGAGGCTTCCCCAAAGCCTAAAATCGGTTAACCGCACAAAACTTCTGTAGTTAACCCTGTTTTGGGACAGCCTCTTCCCTGATTTTGATTAAAAATTTAATCTGCCTGTACAGAGTTTACAGGCAGACAGCAGCCGGAATCAGATGAGACCCATGTCGAGCATGGCGTTTGCCACCTTAAGGAATCCGGCAATATTTGCTCCTTTAACGTAATCAACGTATCCGTCCTGGCGCTTTCCGTTCTTAACGCACTGGATATGTATGTTTTTCATTATTTCGTGAAGCCGGCTGTCAACCTCGTTTTTGCTCCAGCTGAGCTTCATCGAATTCTGCGACATTTCCAGTCCTGATGTTGCCACACCGCCGGCGTTAGCAGCTTTACCCGGTGCAAAGAGAAGGCCGTTGTTCTGGAAAATCTCAATTGCTCCAGGTGTGCTGGGCATATTTGCACCTTCGCATACGCAGATACATCCGTTATTTACCAGGTTTTTTGCGTCATTCTCATCCAGTTCGTTCTGTGTTGCGCATGGCAGGGCGATATCTACCTTCACCTCCCATGGTCTTTTCCCCTGATGGAACTCACTGCCGGGGAACTCCTTTGCGTAGGGACTGACGATATCTTCGTTTGATGCTCTCAGTTCGAGCATATATTCGATTTTCTTTCCCGAAATGCCCTCAGGGTCGTAGATATATCCGTCGGGGCCGGAGATGGTTACAACTTTTCCGCCAAGTTCTGTTGCTTTAAGGGCTGCACCCCATGCCACATTGCCGAATCCGGATATGGCCACTCTTTTTCCGGCAAACGACTCTCCGCGTGTGGCTAGCATCTCGCTGGCAAAATATACACAACCGAAACCTGTAGCCTCAGGCCTGATAAGTGATCCGCCCCAGTTGATTCCTTTGCCTGTAAGGACTCCGGTGTGGTCTCCCTTCAGTCTCTTGTACATACCGTAGAGAAAACCGATTTCGCGGCCTCCCACTCCGATGTCTCCTGCAGGAACATCTATTTCAGGGCCGATATGTTTCCAGAGTTCAAGCATAAAAGACTGGCAGAAACGCATAATTTCGGCATTCGATTTGCCTTTGGGATTGAAATCCGATCCGCCCTTGGCTCCTCCCATAGGCAATGTTGTAAGAGAGTTCTTGAATATCTGTTCGAAGCCGAGAAACTTCAGAATGGAGAGGTTGACGCTCGGGTGGAACCTGAGGCCTCCCTTGTACGGTCCGATGGCGTTGTTGAACTGAATCCTGTATCCAAGGTTAACATTAACATTGCCTTCATCGTCGGCCCATGGCACTTTAAAAATGATCACCCTGTCGGGCTCCACAATCCGTTCAATAATGCCTGCAGCTTCAAACTGCGGATTTTCGTTGTACACTTCCTCAATCGATTCAAGCACTTCGCGCACTGCCTGAAGATATTCAACCTCGCCGGGATGCTTCTTCTCGAGGCTGCTCATTATTTTGTCTACGTTCATGGGTTGGAATTTTGGTTTAAAAAGAAAAAACTGACACAAAGGTTGTTCGTTTACAGTACATTAAAAATGATTTTACTCATATTATTCTTTTATCTCCCTGGCATCGGCCGGAGCGTGGCGGTAAAGAGAGTAAAGCAGTTTTTTTCTCTCTTCCTTTTTCAGGAGACTTATGTAAACAGGAGGATATTTGGCTATCCCCCCTTTGACATTCTGAAACAGAATCACACTATGCATCAGTCCGAACATTCTCTTTTCACTCCGGTAACCTGCATAATCCGTCTTGTTGATTTCGATTGAATTCTTTTTGCCGCCTATAAAGCCGGCGACAAAAAACCTGAAGACCAGTTTTTCCCCTTCATCCGAATAATAGATATACTGGTAATTAAGAGCCATAGGGTATACCAGGTAAAGGAAATAGAGGGCAATGAGAATCAATGTCATCCATGTGTCTGTCAGTCCAAGCACCGGGAACCTGATGACTTTGGCAAAATAGGCCAGAATGATGTAGACAATAAAGAGTACCGTAACGGCAAAGAGCTTTATCCTCATGCTTATAATTGCCTTGCTGTTCTCAATTATCATTTTTTCAGGTTTTTAAGATTCTCATTTAAGCCTGGTCTTCCTTTTAGTGCCGAAGAAGCCGGTCATTATTTCGCTGCATTCCTTTTCAAGGATACCGTTTCTCACTTTTGTTTTCGGGTGAAGCATGTCTGCGGAGATAGTCCTGTAGCCTCTTTTTAAATCGGGCGCCCCGTAAACCACTTCATCTATCTGGCTCCAGTTAAGGGCACCGGCGCACATCGGGCACGGCTCAACAGTTATATAAATGGTACATCCCGAAAGGTATTTCCCTCCGAGAAAGTTCGCCGCAGCGGTTATGGCCTGCATTTCCGCATGGGCAGTAGGGTCATTCAGCGTTTCGGTGAGATTATGCGCCCTGGCAATTATCCTTCCTCCGGCAACAATCACGGCCCCAACAGGCACTTCGTCTTTGTCAAGCGCCTTAAAGGCCTCATCCATGGCAGCCTTCATATACATCTCATCTGCTTGCGCCTCTTTCATCGGATCGGTACTTCAGGCAAAGGTAATAAGAAAATACAAGCAGGAAGAGGAGGCCCGGGAAGTGTTTTATACACTGCTGTAAGTGATGCAGGAACTATTTTCTTATTTTTGCTGAAATTTTGATCGAATGTACAGGACACACACTTGCGGTGAGCTCAGACTTAAGGATAGCGGCAGCAGGGTCACTCTCTGCGGCTGGGTTCAGAGATCGAGAGATTTCGGGGGAATGACTTTCATCGACCTGCGCGACAGGTATGGAATAACGCAGCTTGTCTTTAGTATGGAAAATAATGCAGATCTCTGCAACAGGGCAAGGGAACTCGGCAGGGAATTCGTTGTTTCGGCCACCGGTGTGGTGAGGGAAAGAAGCAATAAAAACCAGAAAATCCCGACGGGTGAAATAGAAATAGTGGTTGAAGAGTTCAATGTTTTGAACAACAGTGAAATACCACCTTTTACCATTGAGGACGAAACGGACGGAGGAGAGGAGCTGAGGATGAAATTCAGGTATCTCGACCTCAGAAGACCGTGCCTGAGGGATAATATGATACTCCGGCACAGGATGGCCCGGGAAGTGAGAAAATATCTCGACTCGATGGGATTTCTTGAGATAGAGACGCCTGTACTGATAAAATCCACACCTGAGGGAGCCCGCGATTTCGTTGTTCCCTCAAGGCTTCAGCCGGGTACGTTCTATGCCCTGCCGCAATCGCCACAGACATTCAAGCAACTGCTGATGGTTGCAGGATTCGACAGATATTTTCAGCTGGTAAGATGTTTCCGCGATGAGGACCTGCGCTCCGACCGTCAGCCCGAATTTACACAGATCGACTGCGAGATGTCTTTCGTGGAACAGAATGATATACTGCAGACCTTCGAAGGGCTGGCAAAACACCTGTTCAGGGAAATAAAAGGTATCGACATCAGGGAGGATTTCCCGAGGATGAATTACGCTGATGCCATGAGCCGTTACGGAACCGACAAGCCCGACCTGAGGTTTGGCATGGAAATACATGATATAACCTCTGAGGTAAGGGGAAAAGGTTTTGCAATGTTCGATCAGGCCGAATTCACGGGTTGTATCTCCGCTCCGGGATGTTCGGAATATTCCAGAAAGCAGACTGACGAACTGACAGAATTTGTCAGGAGGCCGCAGGTGGGAGCATCCGGACTGGTTGCAATAAAATATGGTGTTGACGGAACGGTGAAGTCATCGGTTGAGAAGTATTATACTCCTGAAGAGTTAAAAGCAATAGTTGAGAAGGCAGCTGCGGAACCGGGTTCTCTCATTCTGATCATGTCGGGCAGGCGCGAAAAGACACTGACCGCACTTTCTGAACTGAGGCTGGAAATGGGTAACAGGCTCGGACTGAGAGACAGGAATGTTTTCAGGCCGCTGTGGGTCACCGGCTTTCCTCTTCTTGAGTGGGATGAGGAAGAGAAGCGTTTCTTTGCAAAGCATCATCCCTTCACTTCTCCTTTGCCGGAAGATCTGCCCCTGCTCGAAACCGATCCTGCAGCGGTAAGAGCTAACGCTTACGATCTTGTAATCAACGGAACGGAGATCGGCGGCGGCTCGGTAAGGATACACGATTCAGATGTTCAGCGGAGGATGTTCAGGGCACTCGGTTTTACACCTGATGAGGCTGAAGCACAGTTCGGATTTCTTATAAACGCCTTCAGGTACGGCGCACCGCCTCACGGTGGTATTGCCTTCGGTTTCGACAGATGGACGGCCCTTTTCGCAGGCGAAGATTCAATCAGGGAAGTGATTGCATTCCCGAAAAACAACTCAGGAAGGGATATTATGCTCGATTCCCCGGCGGAAATTTCGGCTAAACAACTGGATGAGCTGATGATTTCCATCCGTAAGCCCGCGCGGTAAACAGGCTATTTCCTTTCCGATCCGGTAAGGGTGATAAGAATCACACCGTTGGCCCCTCTCGACCCGTAAATGGATGCGGATGACCCTTTAAGCACTTCAATTGATTTTACCTGCTGGGGAGAAATATCGTCAATTGATGATGTTTCAATACCGTTTACAATTATCAGCGGGTCGGTACTCATGTTAATTGAAGTCGGGCCCTGTATGGTTATCTTTTTACCCGAAACCTGCACGCCAGGCACTTCTCCCTTAATCATGTCGTAAATGTTTGAATAGGAAGCGTACTTGCCGGCAGACCCGTTTATCCGTCCAACGGAAGTTGTAAGGTCCTTCCTTTTCACTGTACCGTACCCCACATTTATTTCCTGTTCATCAGCCTCTGATATATTCCCGGTCTGCCTGCCTGCTGTGTTACCCGAAAGCCTGAAATCGATGACGGTTCTGCCGTCGAGTCTTTCTTCCTTCATGCCGGCCTTAATGAAAAACGCAGATATTAATGTATCTGAAGGCCTGACTCTTACCCGGTAAATCCCCTTTTCATCGGTCTTGACTTCGGTTGCCTTATTGTTTATAAGTATCACTGCACCGTTTAACGGGGTTTCTGAAGCATCGGTAACCCTGCCGGACACAACATAATTTTTGCCCGGTTTCTGTCCGGCAAGAGGGTTTGACACTGTAACCGACAATACGATTGCAATAAATGCGAAATATCTCATGGCTGACCTGTTACCGGATGCAATTTACAATTTATTGACGGATTTTGGCAGCAGGTAATTACACAATATCACCGCTCAGGGTTGCCGATGTTGCTTTCCTGATAATAACATCAACATAATCACCGGTTTTGATGTTGCCCTTCGGGAAAACAACCACTTTATTCTGCGAGTTACGTCCGAAGAGATGGCCGGCCGATCTTTTTGAAGTGCCTTCGGCAAGAACACGGTACACTTTTCCAATGTCGGCTTTCTTGCTTTCGGCAGAGAGCCTGTTCTGCAGGCTGATAATTTCATTCAGCCGACGTGTTTTTACTTCGTCGGGCACATCATCAGGCAGTTTTTTTGCAGCACCGGTGCCGGGCCTTTCATTGTATTTGAACATATAGGCAAAGTCGAAGCCGGCTGTTTCCATAAGTGATAATGTCTGCAGATGATCCTCCTCCGTTTCAGTGCAAAACCCTGCAATTATATCTGTTGAAACGGAGCATCCGGGTATGATTCTCCTTATGGCTTCAATGCGGCCCAGATACCATTCGCGGGTATATTGCCTGTTCATCAGCTTAAGTATGCGTGTGCTTCCGCTCTGGACGGGAAGGTGTATGTGCTTACAGATATTTTCATGTGAAGCAATAACGTCAAGAAGTTCGTCGGAGAGGTCTTTCGGATGTGACGTGGAGAATCTCACCCTCAGAAGGGGGTCGGTTGCTGCCACTCTG
This sequence comes from Bacteroidales bacterium, assembly GCA_029974835.1. Taxonomy (GTDB): domain Bacteria; phylum Bacteroidota; class Bacteroidia; order Bacteroidales; family VadinHA17; genus LD21. The sequence continues at coordinate 1,398 of JARKQN010000022.1, read as the reverse complement.
CGAAGAAGTTCGGGGAAATGTACCGGCCTGCCATTCTCCTGCCACTGCCATGAGTTTACGTTCTGGCCTATAAGAGTCACCTCGCGGTATCCGCTGCGGAACAGGCCGGCTGCCTCATTTACAATTGAGCCGGGATCGCGGCTTCTTTCCCTGCCCCTTACGTAAGGGACCACGCAGTATGAGCAGAAATTATTGCAGCCTCTCATTATTGATATGAATGCAGTTACGCCGTTTTCCGTGGAGCGGACAGGGTCAATATCGGAGTAGGTCTCTTCGTCGGAAAGGATTACATTCACCCTGTTTTGTCCTGTCTCCGCATCCGTTACAAGTTCGGGAAGATTTCTGTATGCGTCGGGTCCGGCTACCAGTTCAACGGGCAGGCCTTTTTCGAATAGCGACTCTTTGAGACGTTCGGCCATGCAACCTATCACGCCGATCGTAAGGGAAGGATTTTTTCTTTTCAGTGCCTTCATTTCCTTTAGTCTTCCCATTACTTTCTGCTCGGCGTTTTCACGGATCGAACAGGTGTTTATCAGAATAAGGTCGGCAGCGGAGATTTCGCGCGTGATGGTGTATCCTGCCTCCTTCATAACCGACGCCACGATTTCGCTGTCGGCCACGTTCATCTGGCAGCCGTAAGTTTCGATATATAGTTTTTTCTCAGCCATTCAGTTGAGGTGATATGCGGCACAAAGGTATAAAAAAGAGAGGCAGACGACGATTTTGGGTTGCACAATTGCCGGTTATGCAGGGATTTCGTTTTCAAATAAAACGCTTGTCCCGACGCTAAAAATTGTTTGAATTGAATACCTTGCTACAAATATGTCGCTCCTACGGAGCTATTTATTTAGAAATGAATGATATTTAAGCCCACTTTCAGGGGGTTTGGGGGTTAATCCTTTTGCTCAGGGCTCAGGGCACAGGGCTCAGGTCGTATGTATCGAAGTGAATTCCCTTGATATTGGAGAGCACACGAAGCAAAGCGATGTTCCGAGAATCGGGAGCACCCAGAGGCTCGATTCTTAGGGCAGGCAAAGAAAGTAAGAGTAATTATCCTTAACCTCTACGAGGTAAAAAACACTCTTTTTTTCATTATCTGTTACAAGACCTTATGCCCTACGGGCAATAAGAAAATTCCAGTGATAACTCCAGTGAAGCTAATTTCGTATCCGGATATTCGAACCCAAAATTCTCATATAACCTGTACCCCGTAGGGGTTCAGGTCTTAAAGCCCAATGGGATTAATCATCCATATAAATTCCCCGTAGGGGATATGGAATATTCAACCCTTTCAGGGTTGCAGCGGTATGGGCGGTTGCTCACCACGGGCTGCGCCCGTGGTTAAAGATATTTTGCTCCTGCCGGAGCAACAACAGGTGGCCTTAAGTCGTAACAGAC
>JARKQN010000005.1 GCA_029974835.1 Bacteroidales bacterium | reverse complement strand
GTTATGTAAGCAAGTTCGAAAGCCAGAAAGATTGCAAGAACGTCAAGTGCACCAAGTATAAAACTCAGGAGTCTCCATTTCTTGAGAAAGGGAATTATGTGCAAACGATATAATGTACTGAATATATCCATCAGCAATTTTTCAATTAGTCAGCTTCTGAAAGCGATCAATTACTAAACGTGCATTCCGTTAACTTATTCTATAAGCTCTCTGCAAAAATAATGCCTGCATTGCAGAGAAACCGGGGGATGCGCCAACATTCACAATATAGTATAAAGAAGTTGATGTTAAACCATATTCTCCAGTCAACAATTCTTTATTCTGGCCTCATTTGTATTAATAAGCAACTTGCCGGATTGTTGTATCTGCCAGCCAGGGATAAGCCCTTGACGGTATATGGTTGCATTTACCTGAACAGGGAAGGATCGGTTGAACGGATGTTATTCTTAAAGGCAACGACGAAGGCCTGGCTGAAGCCATTCTGCCGGCAGATAATCTGAAGGCGTGTTGCTTCAGCAAGATTGCTGAATTCCCCGATCGTTGTCCTGTAGGCCCCCTTGTACAGGTATTCGAATGAATTATAGGTTTTACCTGCTACTGTAATGTTTTGGGTATCGACAGGTTTTGTATTGGAAATTATCTGCACCCTGTATACAACTACGTCCTGCTTCGCCTCCTGAACCATATCTGTCTGATTATGTGTATCAGGTGTTGGCTTCACCTCCTTGTACTCCGGCGCAGGAGTGGCAGATTGTATTTTCTCTGAAGGAGTTGCCTCTTTCCTGGCATCAGAAGCAGCGGAAGGAATCACTACGTTGGCAGCTTGGGTGTCAGATACCGGCCTGGATACAGGTTCCTGTGTGGCCTTCGCATTGTCCGGAATGGATGCCTGATACTGATCTTCCTGACGGGATTGGGTGGTCTGAACCTGTTTCAGGGATGGTTTTGACTCACTTCCATAGACCATTGCAAGGCATTGCTCTCCTATGTTCTGCTCCTCTTCGGGGCAGGTAACCATTTTCAGCTGAGACCTCGGTTTACCCGTTCTGGTTCTTGTGGTATAGAATGCTGTCCTGTTGTCTTCACGACAGATTGTAAATGCCAGTTCGTCATCTTTTGAATTGATTGCACCGGTAAGATTCTGTGGTTTTCCCCACCCTTCACCATCAAAGGCACAGATGAAGACATCATATCCTCCCTCGCCCGGATGACCATCAGAGGAAAAACAGAGATTGTTCCAGCTGTCAAATGATGCAAAGAGCTCGTTACCGGATGAATTGATATGTTTACCCAGGTTTTTCGGTTCACTCCAGGTTTCACCCTCTTTTCTGGTGATGAACAGATCAAGCCCACCTGTTGAGCCAACCATGTCTGATGAGAAAACCATGAATGTACCGTCTGCTGAAAGAGAGGGATGTGAATAGATTGAATTGTCAGCACATATGTTTATTGGCTCATCTGAGATTATCCATCCGGAAGGAGTGTGGTCAGCCCTGAAAATCTTTTCGCTTTTGGCTTTCTCAGGGATGAGGCTGACATACATGGTATTGTAATCGCTTGAAAAAGTGACTGCTTCACTTGGGAAAATGATAGATCCTTTAATGATGAATGGGATATAGTCACCCGGGACACTGTCAGTGATTTTGGTTGAATAGGTCTTTAGGGCACCAAAAGAGACATGCCTTGCCGGTACTTTTTCTTCAATCTTTGAATGAGAAAGAAAAATAATTCCATCCTTATAGAA
>JARKQN010000070.1 GCA_029974835.1 Bacteroidales bacterium | reverse complement strand
AGAAGTAAACGCTGCTATTCTGGTTTTAACGCCAATTACCATCCACAAAAGACCCTGGGAGAAGACTCCGGCCGTCATTGTCAGGGAGAAATTGATCATAAAAATTAAGGCGACGATTAAAATCAGGATTAAAAGGATGTATGTTCCGGCGGCATTAAAATAACTGAATAATATCCCGGAAGTTCCTGCACCGATCAACCCGCCCGCCTTTAGCTTTTCTCCGTAAAGAGTAACAGTTTCAATAATGGCGCTCATCAGGCCGGCAAAGGAAACAATAAAAAAGACTGCGCCCAGAAATCTGCCTTTACTGATATTAAATTCTGCCCTCAAGAAATAGAGAAACGAACATGTCAGAAAAATCAGCGGTAAAAAAAATGAACTGATTCCCAGCAGACGGATCAAGGAATCGGCGGTATAGGAGCCCACGGAGCCGGTAAAATTGTGCGCCGCTTTTCCATCAGTCGAAAAATGCGTAAAGGAAGGGTCCTGTGGCTGGTAGGAGGTAAGGCATAAAAGTAAAAAAACAGCCAGGGCCAGACATCCAATACCCTTGATTTCCCGCATCTGCTTGTTATTTGACTGCTTTTCTTCCATCTATGTTTTCCATCTCATTAATACTCGGGGTGCCTGTTTCCCTCCAGGAGTCATAATTCCGGGTAATGACTTTTCGGACCTGCTCAATCAGTTCCTGACGATTATCAGGAGAATATTTTTTGACATCAATGGGTTTGTCAATAACCAGTTTCACCCTGCCGGGCGTAACTTTCAGTGATCTTTTGGGCATTATTTCCCCGCTGCCGATGATAGAAACAGGAACAATGGGCACACCTGATTTGATGGCGAGATGAAATATACCTTGTTTAAAAGGCTGGATGCCCTTGTTGCTGCTGCGGGAACCTTCAGGGAAGGACATCACCGATTTGCCTTCTTTTATGCGTCTGGCCGCCTGCTCCAGGTCTTGTATCGCTTTTTCATGATTGTACCTGTCGATTGCGATATAACCGGCTGCTTTCATGGCAT
>JARKQN010000065.1 GCA_029974835.1 Bacteroidales bacterium | reverse complement strand
ACCCCGCCGTTGGCGGGGACACAACCTACCCATATTGCCGGGCCGTTGTATGCTAGTTTAAAACAAAATCATGGACAAAGAATTATTCGAAAAAAGCTTTATTGATAGTTTAAATAAGAACTATCCAGAATTATCGAAATACTTTGATTTTAAATTAAAGATATTTAACGAATTAGATACTTTAATTTTCGAAATAAACAAATGCTTAATACTTGAATTTCATAGAGCAGCAATTACATTGACAAATCACTTATTAGAACGACTTTTAAAATTAGCGTTAATAAACTATGAAGTTGGAATTGGACCAATACCAGTCGACCAGTGGAATTCAGTATTTGAAGGTCCAAATAAAAAGTACGGTTCAATTAACTTAGGTAACTCTATTGATAAATGTAAAGACTTAGAAATAATTACTGATAAGGAACACAGAATTCTTTTTGATACAATTCGAGAACTAATGAGAAATGGGTTTTCTCATGCAGACTCAAGTAAAACTTTAGCTGGTTTACCTGATGAACTAATAGCATTTCAAGGTAATTTTAATAAACCTGGCGATATAAATGAGGTTGGTTTAAATCAAAAGGTTATCCCATTTTTACAGGCACTAAATATGGAAACATTCGCGAAAGAAGCATCAAAACCCTATTTTGAATTTGTTTTTGGACTGATTTTCAGAATTGAGAAAAGACTAGATGAAAGAAGATAATAAACCAGCATACAACAGCGTGTATAAGCCATTGCTGGTAGCAGGTTTACGTAAGTTAGTTCACTTGGTTGCCTTGTTCTATTTAGACAACAAATCTCTTTGAATCACGCAACGGTTCATACACGCGGACGTTATGCGTAATTCGTAACGTAACTACATGAAATATAACTAAATACTATAAGCAATGAAAAAATCAATTCTAATTCTGCTCTGCACATTGACTCTTACATCATTTAGCCAGACTCCCCAAGAGATTGAAATAAAATCTGAAATAAGTGAAGTAACTGTTTATACGAACGGAGCACAGATTACAAGATCAAAGACAATTGATATCCCGACTGGCAGGACAACTCTTAAGTTTGTAAACCTCTCTCCGTTTATTGATTCAAAAAGCATAAGTGTCAATGCAAAAGGTGATTTTAAAGTACTATCTGTCAATCTTCAGCAGAATTTTTTGACTCAACAATCTAAATCAAAAGAAAGCGAAGAATTGACAAAAAGTAAGCTTGATATAGAAAAAAAGATAAAAACAGAAAGTGCATATCTCGACATCCTAAATGAGGAGTTACTTTTCCTTAAAACAAATAGTACCATAGGGGGTGCAAATACTGGGACAAACTTGACTTCCCTGAAAGAGGCAAATGCTTATTTCATTGAAAAAATCACTGCGATAAAATTAAAACAGATAGATCGTCAGACCACTTTAGACCAATTAGCAAAAGACTTGCAAAAGGTTGAAAGTCAACTGTCCTCATTGACCAATAAAAAGGAACTTCCAACTGGAGAAATCATTTTAAATCTTGAATCAAAAAGTCCTACAAAGGCTGCCTTTGAAATTAAATATATAGTATCAAATGCCGGTTGGACTCCATCATACGACATTAAGGTTAAAAATATTGAACTCCCTGCTGACTTAACCTACAAAGCAAATGTTCACCAGTTCACAAATGAGGATTGGAAAAATATCAAACTTAAATTATCATCGGCTGATCCAAATACTTCAAATGCCTATAGAGAACTACAACCCTATTTTTTAAACTACAACACAGTTGCTCCCTCATATAGAAATAATATCTCACAGGTCTCTGGGCGCATATATGATAGCAATGCAAAGGATCCAATACCGGGTGCAATTGTTATGATTAAAGGTACTTCGATTGGAACTGTAACTGAGGCTAATGGCGCTTATTCCATTTCTGTACCACAAAATGGCGGAGTACTTCAAATTTCTTTTATTGGCTACAAACAAATTGAAGCACCCATTACTAGCCCCCAAATGGATTTCAGAATGGAAGAAGAAGTTCTTGCCCTACAAGAGGTAGTTGTTACAGGTTATGGAGTATCTGATGCTTTGCAAGGGCGCGTATCAGGGATAAGTACTACAAGAAGTAAGCAAACAAAATCATTAGAACCAACACAGCCCAGCAGTACAATTATTGAGACAGAACAAGTCTCAAATCAAACAAGTGTAGAATTTGAGATTAAAACTCCCTATACAATTCCATCGGATGGTAAAAACTTGACTATTGACATTGATAATTACTCTTTACCTGCTGATTATCAGTATTTCTGTACTCCAAAAATAGATAAGGATGCATATTTGATAGCTCGAATTGTTGACTGGGAAAAATATAATCTTCTAGAAGGTGAGGCAAATGTTTTCTTCGAAGACACTTATACAGGAAAAACACTTCTTGATGTAAGATATATGTCTGATACCCTTACAATATCGCTTGGAAAGGACAAAGGAGTTAGCATCAAACGAGAAATTCAAAAACAATTTACAACCAAGCAATTTCTTGGGAGCAAGAAGGAAGAAACTAAAACATGGCTAATAAGTGTTAAAAACAATAAACAACAAAGCATTAATATTTCTCTCTCAGATCAAATTCCCGTATCTACGCTTGAGGAGATTGAGGTTAGCCCAGTCAATATCTCAAATGGCAAACTAGATTCTGAAACAGGAATAATAAAGTGGGATTTTCAATTAAAGCCTACTGAGAAAAAAGATATTGATCTGAAATACTCTGTCAAATATCCAAAATTCAGGACTTTAATAATAGAATAAAAAAACTACGCATAACACGGACGGTTGGGGTAATAAGCTTGTCACGGTTTTTGCCCCGCCAGGGCGGGGTTTCGTCGCTGCGCCCCTCAACTTTTGCTCCTGCTCCTAAGACAAATTTGTAATGGTTCTTGCACCCGGATACGCGCATCGGTCCGCAATTTAAATCCTGCACCGTGACAGCTTTCTGGCTCCGATCAAACTTGTACCCCCGCTTTCGCTTCGCTTCTGCGGGGCAGGCTTCCCCTCCTTGCACCCCCGCCTCCGCTTCGCTACTGCGGGGCGCAGCGTGACAGTTTTGTGGCCCCCCCGCCTGAGGCGGGGCGGGGTACCGGGTTTCTGCCCGGATGCTGCGTCGGGTAACACGACTTGTCCCGATTTATCGGGAACCTCCCCATATTGCCGGGCCGGTTGTGTTCAATTGTAAAAAAAAGACACACCCCAATTATGAATGTAAAAAGACAAGATAATGAACTCCCATTGGCAACATCAGAATGGGGTTGGCGTTATCATCACATAGGAATACCCACGGATAAGCCGATTGATGGTGAAAGATACTTGCCACAGTTTAAATTATACGTTTCCGGATTTGAAACAAGTCCCTATGGTATAGAATGGATGAGGTTCGATAAGGATTGTCCGATTAACGACTTGATTAAGAAAGTACCACACATAGCCTTTGAAGTTGATGACTTGGACTTTGAACTTACAAGACGAGAATTTAATATTATCACTTCTCCGAATTCTCCAGGCGAGGGAACAAGAGTTGCTATGATTGAGCATAACGGGGCTCCTATTGAATTGATTGAATTTGAAAAAAGAAAAAAATAAAAACTGAACACAACATGCAGTCATAAGCAATCCGGGGTGCTGTGCCTGTTTTATTATCAGTTCATTTAATAACCATTGCAGTAACTCGACAAGTTAGCGCTTTGACTCACGCACTGCGCATACCACCGAACGTTAGTGGCCATTTGTACCTACACCAAACATAAACTTAAATATAAAAACATTCTATATAAATTATAATATCATGAGAAACAAAGCTTTACTTTTAATCTTCTATTTTTTTGGACTTTGCATTTCCGTTTCAGCACAAACGTATGCTATCGATAAGAATGCAAAAATCATTTTTGGATTAGGCAGTTATGCGAGTCAGGGAGGTGATCTTTTCGTGGATCCCGGTGGTAATAATGCAAAAATCATAAACTTTGCAGCAAATATCAATTATTTTATCTTTAAGAATTTCTTTATTGGAGGTGGAATTGAATTTTCAAATGGGTCAACAAAAAATTATAAATCTAATTCCACTGGCTTTGGTCCCCAAATGGGTTATGTGTTTGGAAACGCTCAAAGTATAGCTTACCCTTTTCTTGACTTAGGAATACGTCGTTATGAAATGAGTCTTGATAATGCTAATGCTTCAGGACATGATATATTTTTTGGCTTTGGTATGATTATCCCTGTCAAATCACACATCGGATTAGTCTTTGAGGGAGGTTATCATACGCTAAATTTAAAAGACAATTACAATGACAATTCTATCTCTGGTAACATCTTTTCATTAAGTGTAGGATTTGCAGGATTATTATTTCATAATGTAATTCCTCCCAGATTCTACCCATCTCTATGAATAAAAATTGATCCTATGAAAATATAACAGCCACTAACGCAGACAATATGGGTAAGTTGTTTGTCACACTTTTTGCCCCGCCAGGGCGGGGTTTCGTCGCTGCGCACCTCAACATTTGCCCCTGCACACATGACGCTCCCTCCGGTCGGTCAGGGCCTTCGGCGCGACACTGCGCCAGTGCTCCCAACAAGTTTTGTAACCAGTGATAAATTCGTGGTTCCGATCAAAATTGTACCCCCGCTTTCGCTTCGCTTCTGCGGGGCACGGCGCGACACGCGTAATGCTAAATAAAATGTGTACCTGGCCTTCCTTCGCCAGAGCCTTCGCCGAGGCTACGGCTCTCAAAAAAGGCTACGGAAGGCAAAGACGGCAAAAAGTGCGCCACCCCGTCGTTGGCGGGGACACAACCTCCCCATATTTCCGGGCAGTTAGCCTTAACACGGGGCTTTGTGAAAGATTAAGCTTTCTTTAGTTTCTGCTCATAATGAGACATTGGCAACACCGAGACAGATTACCAACAAAAAGATAATAAGTATTTGGAAATTTCAATAATCTGTAATAACTTTGTAATTACATCAAAAATGATTAAATCATGGAAGTATCAGTTGTAAAAATTGGAAATTCGAAGGGGATAAGGTTCAGCAAAACCATTATTGAGAGATATAATATCCGTGATACTGTAGAAATGATTCTGGATAAAGGACATATAATCATCAAACCCCTTTCCAGACCTCGAAAAGGCTGGGATAAAGCATTTAAAGAAATGCATGCAAACGGTGATGACAAACTCATCATGCCAGACATCTTTGAAGAAGAAAACCTTGAGGAATGGAAATAAGACAGTATCAGATCATTCTTGTAAACCTTGATCCAACTATTGGCAGCGAGATTAAGAAAACAAGACCTTGCATTGTAATTTCACCAGACGAAATGAACAACCACTTAAGAACTGTTGTAATTGCCCCTATGACAACAAGTTCCAAAAACTATCCTACCCGAGTTGAAATAAAACATGAAAACAAGATTGGCTGGATTGTTCTGGATCAAATCAGGACTATAGATAAACAACGCATCCTCAAGGACCTTGGAAAATTATCGAAACCCGAGATTAAAGAGGTTAAAGCTGTTCTGAAGGAGACCTTCGTTGACTAAAGAAAAAATAAAAAGCTAAGGCTAACACGGACGGGAGGTGTAATTAGCTTCCCGCCTTTGGCGGGACAAGTTGTCACGGTTTTTGCTCCCGATAGCTATCGGGATGCTCCTGCTCGCAATTAAACAAGTTAATATCGTGACTGGATACCGGCACCGAACTTACCTTGTACCCGGCCTTCCTTCGCCAGAGCCTTCACCGAGGCTACGGCTCTCAAAGAAGGCTTCGGAGGGCAAAGACGGCAAAAAGTGCGCCACCCAGAGGACTCGGGGACGCTTACTCCCTCAACCGCCTGGCCGTTAGCTTTAAATCCAACCGTATGCAACTAATATAATCATCTATAAATGTTAACTTTAGAAATTGTAAGTAAAAAGAGGCGGCCTGTTAAGCTTTATGCCATCTATGGTTTGTTATTTGGTGTTCTGCTAATAATTACGGTTGGTATTTTCGGTCATAGGATTCCCTCTGCTATTGCGAAGTTGCTAATGGCTATTTCTGCTTTGACTTTTTTAATTTGTCTTTTCATCATGAACTATTCATATAAATTCAAAAAATCCATTGGACACATTTCATTTTCAACTGAACAAATCGAAATTGAAATATTTGGTGACAAAGAGATAATTAACATAGAATCAATCCACATAATTAAGTTTAAGCTTGCGGGATATGAGGGATTAAATACTTCTACCTTTTCTGATTTTTTTATTGTTCCAATTTTAAGTCTATTCTCCTACCATAGCGGCATAAATAACTTTGTTTATATCAAAACATCGAAGAAAATTAGAAAATTTGAAATCCATATTCCAAACCAAAAGAGCTGGACTACTTTAAAATCTTTGGAAAAGTATTACCATGACCTTAAATTAAAAACCTAAAGCTAACACGGACAATAGGGTAAGTTGTTTCCCGTGGTCTCGGGACAAGTTGTCACGCCTGCCGGGCTGATGCCTGTCAGACACGGTTTTTGCTTTTACGGCCTGTTTCCGCTTTCAGGCAGGTTGCATTCAGATTGTTTCCTCCATAATTAAGACATATAAGAAATTACTATCTTTAGAATTATATTCAATTTTAAACCTAACTTTAAATTTATTTATCATTACATTCAACATACTTTTCATCAAAGAGAATAACTTAATTTCCAAATCTTGCCTTATTCTCACAGTTCTTCTATTTTCTTCAATTTCAATCATTGCTCAAACTCCAATAGATTTTTCAGGTAAATGGGTATTTGATAAATCAAAAAGCTACCCTGGTGAAGGTGGTTCCTTTTTAGAGGGAGATGAAATTCTTTCTATTACCCAAACAGCTGCATCAATATCAATCGAGCATATCTTGATACGACAAGGTAGCGACGATATTAAAAATAATGATACGTTTTACCTTAATGGAAAAGAGACAGTCGAAAAGAGTGATATGGGTATAACCAAGAAAATCGCAAAATGGTCTGATGACAAGAACACTCTTACGATAACAAAAATTATGACATTCGACCCCGGCGTAAGTACTGCTGAATACAGAATTGATGATACTTATAAACTAATTGATAACGGAAAAACACTGGTAATAGAATCGTTTTCCAAAAATCCAGCCGGAGAAAGAAAAACAATTCTGGTATACAATAAGAAATAGAGATTGGCATATTTATACAGGATTAAAATTAGACCAACTAACATGGACTTTCAAGGTCCTTTGCTTTCCACTTTGCGGGATATATAGTTACACCTTTTGCTCCCGTCCCGATTTATCGGGAACCTCTCCATATTACCGAACCGTTATGCGTCATGTAAAACCTCTCTGCACAATGATAATAGCAACATAAAAACCCAAAAACATGAAAACAATCATTATCGGAATTATTCTGGGTATTGCTGCCGGAGTTATAGACGTAATACCAATGATTATTAAAAAGCTGACCTGGGACGCAAATATCTCAGCATTTTTGATGTGGGTAATCGTTGGCTTTTTTATCGCCACCGTCGACCTGAACATGAATCCTGTTTTAGAAGGTATCCTTATTTCTTTCCTTGTATTAACCCCCTGTGCAGTGCTTATTGGATGGAAAGAACCAAAATCCTTGATTCCGGTTTTTATTATGACTCTGATTCTGGGAGCACTTTTAGGATATCTAATACCGTTACTATCAATCAAATAGAAAAATGTGAACACCCTGCAGGAAATTTGTTTCCTCCATCCGGGTTTAAGTTTTGCTTAATAACCAGATTAATTATTTAAAACCGAAAACCATGAACAAACCGTTAAATATTAAGCAGTTGCTTATCTTCTCCGCAACTTTGATCCCAATAACAATGTTTTTGGGGTGTACAAGGGACAATGAGCCTGGTATGGCCGAAAGTATCCCTCTCTTATTTTATAGTGACAGGGATGGGGACAATGAGATCTTTACCATGAACGGCACAGCGGCAATGACCGTTTCTATTTCTACCGTTAATGGAGGTCAGCCTGGTCGCCTGCAATAAAATTTTACAGTAATTTTGATTTACAAAAATATAGTCCTCCGTTAAAAAAAATTTTACACGCTGTAAATCAAAAATGCATTATATACTTTGTATTGAGAATAAAATACAAAATTCTTTCAAATGAGAAAGGAAATGGGGCTGACTAAAGTAAAAATAACCAGAAGAAGTTTTCTAAAGGAAGCCGGGGTAGCAGGTGCGACTGTTTGTGGTTTATGTTTTTCTTTAAAATGCCCGGGATTTGACTTTAAACAGGATGTCTCCGGCAAAGCTCCCCTTGCTGCAGCATGCGGAACCTACTGCGGAGCCTGCCCGGCCTATCTTGCCAGACACACTGCAGACGGGCAGATTAGGCAAAAAAGAATCTCACCTGAGCCTGTAAAGGCACAAAAGGGTATTCCTCCCTCCGACTGGATGAAAGGCCTGCTGTGTGACGGCTGTCTCAGCGGAGGGCAGCTTGCAGGGCATTGCCAGGGATGCAGCATAAGGCTTCATGCTATGGAAACGCAGAAAGATGCCCGCTGTACGAATTGTGCAGATTTGCCGTGCTATCGCATTACGGGCTTAATCAATATGGGTGGCTATCTGCATCGTCAGGAATACCTGCCAAATCTTAAAAAGATACGTGAAATGGGTGCTCAGGAATGGGTTAAATACGAGGAAGAGCGTTGGCGCTGCCCCCGATGCGGAAATCCCATTAGCTGGTACGATGCCGGATGCATAAATTGCGGGGCGCCAAGATCCGAACGATTGTTTCCCCTGGTTTAAAATATATCTGCCCCGGAGACTTCCTGTGTATGGCAGGACCATGAAAAACCGGGCAAGAGTGATCAGAATATACCTTTCCCGGCTCCAATTTATTTGACTTTAAATGCAATATTATAACCGGTAGTCGGGGTATCAGTGAATCGGGAGATACGTGGAAAGGCTAACGGGACTTCAGCCCGCCACAGTCAGAAAAAGCACTAAAAAAACAAAGCTTACAGAAAGATGTTAAAAATTATTAATAAAACTGAAGGAACAAGTTCTAAACCAAATCGGGAAACGCTTTTTATTATATGTTTTATAATACAATTTTTTTTCTGCTGAAATTCTTACATTTCAATCTTAAAATAATCACTAACCAGAAAAAAATAAAACTATGATTATCAGAAACTTGATTACCAGCATTGTTCTGATTGCTGCAACAGCTGTTGCAGCAAACGGTCAGGTAAGTGCAAAACCGGCACCGCCGAAAGCCTTAAAAGAAGCATTTGCCGGGAAATTCCTTATTGGTGCCGCAAATGATCTGACATCCATATCGGATGCAGAGGCTGCCAATATTAAAATGCATTACGACATCATTACGCCGGAGAACTGCATGAAACCGCAGCCAATTCATCCCACGGTGGACACTTACAACTTTGTTACCGCCGATGCTATGGTTGACTGGTGTCAGAAGAATGGTTTGAAGGTTTGGGGGCATACCCTTGCCTGGCATTCCCAGTCGCCTCAATGGTTCTTCCAGGAAGATCCCAATGCCACGGCAGCTGCCCGACCTGCAGCCCAGCCGGCAAATCCTCAGGCTGCTCAGGCAGCTCCTCCTGCAGCAGGCGCAAATCCTGCCGGTCAGCCGCGCCAGGGAGCTCAAGGTTTCGGAGGTCGTGGCATTACAGGCCCTCCGGCAAGCAAGGAAGTCATACTTGAACGTCTTAAAAGTCATATCATGACTGTGGTCGGTCGATATAAAGGCCGTATAATGGGATGGGATGTATTCAACGAATCGATTGCTGACGGCGGTGATGGTACCACAGAAAACCTCCGTACATTCAGCTGGTATCAGTATGTGGGACCCGAAGTTATAACACTTGCCTTCAAGTGGGCGCATGAAGCTGATCCCAACGCCCAATTGTACTATAACGACTATAACATCGAACAGGGGGCGGTTGAAAACAAGGGAAAACACGCCAGCTCTCTGCTGCTTCTTAAACGTCTCATTGCCGAAGGTGCCCCTATCACGGGTGTAGGTATACAGGGACACTGGCATCTTGACACCAATCTGGAAGATGTGGAAAAAGCCATCGAGAATTATGCAGCCCTGGGTCTGAGGGTTTCCATTACGGAACTTGATGTTACCGCAACAGGAAGCAACAGCGGAGCTTTTGGAGTAAATCAGGGTAACAGAACCATACCACCCGAAAATTACCAGAAACAGGCAGAGGTGTACAAAAAACTGTTCGAAATATTCATGCGTCATGCGGATGTAATTGACCGGGTAACCTTCTGGGGGCTCAGCGATACCAGGTCGTGGCGCAGAGGACAGGATGCTCTCCTGTTTGACGGACAGCTTAATCCGAAACCGGCATTTAACGCGGTAATTGAGGCCAGCTTAAAAAAGTAGACATGCAGCCTGCCTGGTCTCAACGTAAACAACGAAAATAGTCTGTATGGTATACTTTCGTCTGACCAAGCCGGATTTATTATTTGTTAACGGTTCTTCAGTAATTCTGAAAATATTTCTGGCTTTGTTGCAATCAAAATAAGAATTTTAAAGAAAAAGATAAATAACATTTTACAAATCTGTCATGAAAATTATTTTAAAAACATTATTGCTGACGGCGGGATTCATGATCCTTGCAGGAGAGGGATTGAATTTGTATTCTGCCAAACCGGGAGACACTACTTTTAGTGCCGTCCAGAGCGACACTACAAGAAGTCTTGCTCCTTACTTCGTACCTGCCACTAAATCAAAAAAGACACCTGACGCCGATGGTTTCATCCAGCGCTGGCTGTTGCTTGAACCCATAATCAAGCCGAACCGTTCCAATACGGTATTCACTGACAGCTATATAAGAACTGCATTCACAACCGAGTATTTCCCAAACCAGTTTACCGTTCTTCCCAAAGCCGGAGACAAGGTAAAAGTAGGCGAACAGGAGTTGAAATGGCACGCCCTGGAGAGTACAAATTTCAACGTAAAACTGTTTCGTTTCTCCTACGGACTGAACAAACAGTTATACGGGGTTCTTTATTGGGCGGTTACCGTTGTCAACTGCCCGCAGGAAATGAAAAATGTCAGAATGGCTGTGGGGTCAAATTCAGCTTCAATGTGGTGGCTGAACGGAAAGGAAGCCGTGATACTCTCCGGCGACAGACGAATGGTAATGGATGATTGTGTTTCACAACGCCTTACTCTCAACAAGGGAAAGAATATTATCAGGGGGGCAGTTATTAACGGCCCTGGCATGAGTGATTTCTGTGTTCGCTTCATTGATGAAAAAGGAGCACCGGTAAAAGATATCACAATTACCCTGGAATAATTCTATGAATCAACCTATTAAGTTCTCAATTATTTAAGAATCACAATTATTATGAAAACAAGAACATTTATTATATCAGTCCTTGTAACATTCTGGCTGGCTGGAACTTTGACCGCGCAGACAGGGAGACCTTTTATTCACGACCCCTCAACAATAATGGAATGTGAAGGGAAGTATTACACGTATGGCACGGGCGGAGGCGGATTAATTTCCGAAGACGGCTGGGTATGGAACAGCGGTGCAACACGGCCCGGCGGCGGAGCCGCTCCCGACGTAATTAAAATCGGCGACCGCTACCTGTTTGCCTATGGCGCTACCGGAGGAGGACTCGGCGGCGGCCATAACGGAAGAATACTTACAATGTGGAACAAAACCCTTGATCCGAAATCTCCCGATTTCAAATTCACGGAAGCTGTCGTGGTTGCTTCATCCGACGGCATTGAAGATAATGATGCTATCGATCCCGGACTTCTTCTTGATCCGACAGATGGACGCCTGTGGATGACATACGGAACATACTGGGGCTTCATCCGCCTTGTTGAACTTGATCCCAAAACAGGTAAACGCGTTGAAGGCAATAAAGCACTGGATATTGCCATTGACTGCGAAGCAACAACATTAATGTATCGCGACGGTTGGTATTATCTTCTTGGCACTCACGGTACATGCTGCGACGGAGCAAACTCTACCTATAATATAGTTGTAGGCCGTTCCAGGAAAGTAACAGGTCCTTACCTCGATAACATGGGAAGAGACATGCTGAAAGGCGGCGGTAAAATGGTGCTTGCAGCAGGAGGAAGGGTCGTCGGACCAGGTCATTTCGGACTTTGGGACCTTGGCGACGGAGTTCAGAAAATGTCGTGCCACTATGAGGCCGACCTGGACCAGGGAGGACGCAGCGTACTGGGTATCAGACCGTTGCTATGGAAGAACGGATGGCCTGTCGCCGGAGATAATTTCAAGGAAGGAACTTACGAAATTGAATCTGAAAGAAGAGGATATGCCCTTGAACTTGTTGTTGACTTCGTAAGAATGGCTGGCGGAATGAGGGGTTTCGGGCGTAATACCGACGAACCCTTAAAACCCGTTCCCAACCAGGAGCTTGCCGATGTTATAAACACATGGCCAACAGGAAACATCGGCGTGAGAATCGGCGATTACATGATGCGCCCTCATCAGAAATGGACCATCACGGCAGTGCCCGAAGCCGGCGGATACCCGGGGGGGCCATATTATAAAATTGTAATAGCAGGCACCAACAGGGCTCTGGCTGCAACAGCCGATGCCGAAGTGATAACGGTTCCCGAATTCACTGGCGCGCCCGAACAGTTATGGCGAATTGATCAGCTTATTGACGGAACCTACAGGATAATGCCCAAAGTGGTTCCGAATTCCAATGAAAAACTGGCTCTTGTATCCATCGGCGACAGCACACCGACACTTGCAAAGTTTGACTTCAACAGCGACAACTCAAAATGGAATTTCAAAGTTCACTAAACAGCCTTTCTGGGAATTTACATCAGCTTACTGCCTGGATTTGACTCCTGCAGGAAATTAAAACCGCGCTTACAAAGCCGGTAATAAAAACAGCCCGTAAGAAACGGGCTGTTTTTTATTTCAAAAGGCCAGATTCCAGGGTACTATTCCCGGCGGAATATCACCCTGTATGTTTTGACAACCCCACGGTAATCGAAACGCACTACAGCCGTCCCGGTTATTGATTCGGCCTGGATTACAGACACTTTTACTTCAGGATCGCCTGAAGATGCATTTATCACCGGAACCCTGGTTACACCGGGGGAAAGTTTGCATACGGCTTCATAAATATCATAACCGACAATACCGTTGGCATTTGTCGATCTTAGAGGTGCAGCCGGAAGTTCTATTGCCTTTCCGTCGGCACTGATAGTTACTGCAGGAGCAACGGGTCGTACAATCTTCTTCTTTTTCGAGCTGAACCCAAGACCAATAAGGTCAAAAAGTGCTCCCGGCTCCGGGCATTCGGCAACGAGGAAAACAGCATGCTTTTTATCCAGTTTGTCGACAAAAGCGGATACATCTATTGTGAATTTTGTTATTTCCTGCCTAGAATTGGCTGGAACATTTATTTCACCGATTTTTTTGCCTTTCCATATATCATTGTCCCAGGGGCCGTCGAGCCAGACATTTATCTTAAAAGCACTTTTTGTCTTCGGAGCCAGAAACAGGTTAAAAGCTGTCCGGTTCCCCGGTTTTGTTCCCTCGAATGCCTTAAGACCTTTAATGTCTTTTCTGAGCCCTCCGAAACCGAAATACTTGTATCCGATTATGTGACCATTCTCCACGTTTGTGATGGGCATGTTATTATCCCAGATATCCCACGAATCCTGCTGGCCGGCGGGATTGGAAAGATAGCATGCATATCCGGCTGAGTAGTATTTATATGGGTCAAGGCCGTAAATGTGGAAACCTTCAGAGGTTACTTCGGCACCCGTGTATTCTCTTCCCTGGCTGTCTCTGGCTGTCCATGTATTATCTTCAGAGTAAGGGTCATATCCTCTGATAATAACCTTTCCACCTTCGGCCACCGGCTTTTCATCCCACTGAATTTTTACTGGAGCCACCATTGGCTGGCGGGCATTCCCGAAACCCCTTGGAGCCCGGTGATAGAATACATACCACTGGTCGTTTATTTTCTCTATGCTGCCATGAGTATTATGTCCTGAATAAGTTGTCTGGAGACTGGAACCATCCTTGTTCAGCACCACGGCACGGGAATCGACAAGCACTCCGCCGCTTTTCCATGGGCCCAGAGGGGTGTCTCCATAGGCATAGCGCAGTGCTGAATTGGTACTGCTGAGTCCGTAATCGGGGCCTGAATATCCGCTGTAAACCCATACATATTTATTGCCGACCTTACGGATGGAGGCGGCCTCAAAGAAGTTGAATCTGCCAAGATCCTCGCCTGGAAAGACATGCGGATAAACCGTTCCTTCAGGGTCCCTGATAACACCGTATCTCGAGCTGGCGGGTATAAAACGGTCAATTGCCTGGGTGCCGGGCCTGAGTGAGTACATTGTATTCTGATCCAGCTGACCGGCCACGGATCTCTGGAAGCCCCAGAAACCGTATGCTCTGAATCCCGTTTCGTAATCAGGATCCTTCGGATCAGTGACATATTCAATGTACACCGACGGATCGAATCCCATAGTACTGCCGGGTACTGTTCTGAGACCGTCTTCAGTCATGTTTATGGGTGTAAAGGGGCCGTCGGGGCGATCTCCCTTCGTCACCATCGCCTCCCTGTTCCGGCCGCGGCTGTGTGGATACAGATAGTATTCTTTTTTGCCGTCCTTTCTTTTCACCTCAACGAGGTCGGGAGCATACATAACATCCCACTGGCCGTCAATCTTATAAGTAAAAACCGGCCCTTCGTCGCGCCATGAAGAGAGATCCTCAACAGGCGCCGACCATACCCTTATGTCGGGTCCGCAGTAGCTGTTAAATCTGACATCATGCGATCCGATGATGTAAATACGATATTTACCCGGATTATCGGGATCTTCAAAAACACGAGGCTCCCCGTCGGGCAGATGTTCCCAGAGGGGCAGATAAGGATTACCCGACCCGCGATGGACGTAGCCACCCGCAGATGTGCCGTTATCCGACTTCTCATTTTTTGACCCGGGATCTGCCGCAGAAAACAGAAACAAAATACAGGCCAGCAAATAAACCTGTGGTCTGGTCAATACTGATAAAGCTTTTTTCATATCTGTCATTTTTAATTTCCTGAGGATGATTTTTCTGATTTTAATAACTGTTGACTCTCCGATGGTGATATCCGTGGATTTTCAAATTTTACCGTTAGCACAAACATAGAAAAAAATAGTTTTGGACATCTCTTTTTGAACAAACCATCAATATGTTCTTTTCAGTCCGGCCTGATTCATGTGAAATCAGAAATAATGCAGAGATTTAAGATATTAATCAGTTATATCTCTCCGGAACTTTTTTAAATACTTTTTTGTTTTAAAACGAAACATTACTTTTAAGAATTATCCTTTAACTGATTTACCACTATCCTAAGCTGATGGAAAACAACAATAATGAAATGAAAAGCGACCGGCATTATCCTTCTATTAACCTGGAAACCGTAAAGGAATTATGGTCAAAAACATACAATACGGAGGGGGAACCTGACTGGTCACATATTCTCCCATATTACGACAGTAATATTTACTTCAGGGATTCCATACAGGAATTACGGGGGATAGAGGAATTCACTGCCATGACCGAACGGCTGGCAAAAAGATCAAAGGATCTGAAGATGAAAATTGTTAATGCAGTTCAGGATGGAAATGTAATATTCCTGGAGTGGGAGATGACCATCAGGTTCAGGAAAAACCCCAGTTCGGTAATGTACGGCACAAGTCGCCTCACCTTAAATGATGACGGCAAAATAGCGGAACAAAGGGACTATTACGACCTTTGGGGTGATATATTCGACAACATACCGCGTTTCGGCAGAGCTTACAGGAGGTTTATGAAAAAGAGGTTCGGATAACAGAATAAATGGATTGATGAACAGTAAAAACAAATTCAGAAAATATTTCAGGGAGTATAAATGGTCCAATATTTTCGCCATGATCAGGAACAGCAGCGCTGATCCTGAAAAATGTATTGAAGAATTTCATAACAGACTTGTAGTTATTACCGGGGCTACATCGGGCATTGGATACTACACAGCCCTGAAATACGCTTCTCACGGTGCAAACCTGCTTTGCATAAACCGTAATCCCGAGAAATCAGAACTCCTCTGCCGGAAGATTGAAAAAGAGTATGGTGTCAGGTGCAGTTATGAAACTGCCGACCTTAGCAATTTAAACGATGTTTTCAGGGTTTCTGAAAAGCTTTTAAATTCAGCCACACCAATCGACGTGCTTATCCATAATGCCGGTGTTTACCTGACAAAAAGAATACTGACTCCGGGCGGATTCGAAAAAGTATTTGCCGTACACTACCTTTCTTCATTTATAATTAACTACATCCTTAAAGATAAGCTGAAATCGCAGGAGAAGGCACGGATAATCATGGTCAGTTCAGAAGCACACAGGTTTGCAGCCTGGGGACTGAGGCTTGATGATCTGAACTGGGAAAAAAGAAGATATTCCGGACTGAAAAGTTACGGTTCAGCCAAAACGGCACAGCTTCTGTCGATGATTGTCTTCAACGATTATTTCAGAAACTCGGGTGTCACGATCAATGCGATGCACCCGGGGGCCGTCAAAACGGAAACTGGTCAGGAAAACGGTCCCGTATACAAATGGTTTAAGAGAAATTTCCTTGACAAAACATTGAAATCTCCTGAAATATCTGCCGAAGCATTATATTATCTCGGGGTATCAAAAAATCTTGACAATATTAGCGGAAAGTTTTTTAATTTAACAACCCCGGAGGAACCTGCCCCCCCGGCTCTCGACCAGGATGCGGCCAGGGCTCTTTGGGATGTTACACTCCAATTGACAGGTTTAAACAAAAGAAATACAACCACCCGGTGAAGAAGTGCCGGTTTTCATTACGGTGCGTGAAAATATGACCGAGAATAAATACGACACTGTCGTTGTCGGAGGAGGCATTGCGGGACTGACCGCTGCAACATACCTGTCGAGGGCAGGCGGGAAAGTACTGCTTATCGAGAAAAACAACGTTTGCGGAGGTCTGGTAAATACCTTCTGCCGTAACGGGTTTTGTTATGATGCAGGCGTAAGAGCCCTGCTTGACGCGGGTATAATTTTTACGATGCTCAACGATCTCGGTATCAGACTTGATGTAGTCAAAAGCCCGGTGTCAGTCGGTATCGGGAATAAAATAATAAACATTAAAGACACCGGCAGTCTTTCGGATTACCGTAATCTGCTCGTGAAATTTTATCCCGATGATGAAAAAGATATTGATGAACTGGTAAGGATCATACGTAAGATCATGAAACATATGGATGTCCTCTACGGAATAGAAAATCCTGTTTTCAAAGATCTTGTGCATGAACCTGGCTTCATACTAAAAAAGATACTTCCATGGTTCCCAAGGTTTCTTTTCACCGTCGGGAAAATAAACCGAATGAAAACACCTGTTGAAGAGTACCTGAAAAATTTCATAAAGAATCCATCTCTCCGGGATATTATTTCCCAGCATTTTTTTAAAAACACGCCGTCATTTTTTGCCCTGAGTTACTTTTCCCTTTACCTCGACTATTTCTATCCCAAAGGAGGCGTCGGCAGGCTGGCTGAAGTAATCCATGATAAGCTCCTGTCGCTTGGAGGAGAAATAAGGACAAATACCCTGATCACGGAGGTGACTCCATCGGAGAAGCTTGTGAAAGACAGTAACAATATCATCTACAGGTACAATAACCTTGTATGGGCAGCTGATTTAAAAACACTCTACAGGATAATTGAAAAAGGAAATCTCCCTTCCGAAACAGTTAAGAGCATTGAAGAAACAAAAGAGAAGATGCTTTCCTGCAGGGGAGGCGATTCCGTTTTTACCCTGTTCCTTGAAGTGGACGCACCGCCCGAAGCATTCGCGGAGATTGCTCACGGCCACTTTTTCTATACGCCTTCAGGGCAGGGACTTGGAGAAACTCACAGAAAGGAACTTTCGGATCTGTTAGCCCGTTCCGTTGACCTTAAAAAAGAAGAGATTCTTTCCTGGCTCGGCAGGTTCACAGGCCTGAACACTTATGAGATTTCCATCCCGGCACTGAAAGACCCGGCTATGGCACCCGAAGGAAAGACAGGGGTCATTATAAGTCTGCTGGCCGAATATGACCTCTTCAGAAAAGTGCAGGAAGCCGGTTGGCTTGAGGAATTTACAAATGAACTGGAAAGCCGCATATTGAAGGTCATATCTGAAACAGTATATCCTTTTCTCAGTGACAAGGTTATTTCCCGGTTTTCTTTTTCTCCTCTGAGTATCGAAAACAGGGTGGGGAGTTCAGAAGGAGGAATAACCGGATGGGCCTTCACTGACTCCATGCCCGTAATAAATAAAATCCAGATAGCTGACCGCGCGGTGCTGACACCCATACCTTCGGTTTATCAGGCCGGCCAGTGGGTTTACAGCCCTGCCGGTGTCCCCATGTCAATCCTTACGGGCAAACTGGCTGCCGACAGGATTTTGAAAAGATAAACCCGGTTATCCGCCGGGCAGTGTTTATTTCTCCTGCACACTCTTATCTTCATACAAAGTCTTCTGATCGGCAACAACCTTAACATTTCTGAACATATAAGGATTATCGCTCAGCCTGAGCGGCTTGCCGCTTGCGGTTGTAACATTCCTCAGTATGACTTCGCGGGTGATAACATAAGGGAACTCCTCACGGTAGAAATCATCAACCATTTTCGGGTTTATATTTGCAAATATGGCCGGACCTTTGTAATCGGCCGGATGATTTGAGTCGTCTATCCTCAGGTTTTCAATTATAATTTTTTCGGGCATATAGCAAGTATAGCCGAAATTGTGCTGACCGGAATAGGAGCCTCCGATAATATTTGCAGTGACAGATCTGCCGCCTGCGGGCACAAACGTACAGTTGCGTATTATGAATTCACCCTGCCACGTACTGCCGTAATCGGAACGCAGATTTATCAGGCTCCTCCCGTTTATTGTGGAATTTTCCACCAGAAAAGTTCCGGTTCCAATGGCATTTATACCCTGGTGGCCCAGTGCCGAGTTACGTATGGTGGCATTTGCCACTCCCATGTGGGCATCAAACCTGGAGAAAGTACAGCTGTCAAGAGCAAGATTCTTGCAGTAATTCGACCCCATTATCCCCCAGTATCTGCTGTCATTAATGTCGTTGGTCTGACTGCATTTAACAAATGATACATTAGTGGCCCGGTTTAAGGAGATATCATACGTTCCCATTGAAACCGTCACTCCTGCAGAACCAATCGTTTCATAAGTTTTATGCCCGGTGAGAACACAGTTTCTGACAGTCACATAGGCACAATCTCCTATATTGAGAAATCCACCGTAAGGAGCGCCATGGTCTCCTTCGCCTGTAATACGGTGCTCAAGGCCGGTTACAATAACATTTGAACGTCTGATTGCAATTCCCCTCCCATAGTAATTGTACTTCGATTCAGCCCTGTTTGCAATTGTGGTGAAGTGTCCTCCCGTTATTGTAAGTGTGGTTTCATCTATGGGAAGAGCATTTATATCGGTTATCTGATCGAAATCCCATATTATGGGGGCATTCATGTCCACATTTCCTGCCCGGTCAGCAATAAAAATATCGGTCTGGGCGGAGCCGTCGTTCTGGTTGGGCCCGAATCTTATATAACGTTTTATTTTTGAATTTGTAACGGTAATAATACAGGTAGCGGGCAAGGAGACATTTATCTTTTCCTGGTTTTTTCTCAGAGAGGCGATTCCTTCAGGCTTAAAGGACCGCTGGCCGGAGCTTACGAGGAAGATATTTGCATTACGGTTCTCAACCTCAGTATCATCAATAATAAAGGAGGCTGTTCCGAAGTCGGTATCGGTACGTATAACTGCGGTGCGGTTTTTTCCTCCTATATAGTATGTTGCCCCGTTGTCGGCTTTCACGCGAAGGCCCTCCCTGTTGGCAAAGGCATGGGTTGCAGCAATGGCGTCTATATCGTCGGTTTTGCCATCACCCTTTGCGCCAAAGTCGCTGTAACGGACTACACCATTTGACTTAAACTTACGGGCATCAGCCGGTGCCACATTAATAATTAACTCCCCTTTCCCGCCTGTGCTGAAAGAGGTTTTATTTTTACTATATGTAATTATCACATTGTCGGCCAAGCCTCCTGTCTGACCCGATGCAACGATCAAACAGCCTGAAATCAACAGCAGAATCGGGAAAAAATGTCTCATTGCTAAAAAATTATTTTATATTCAGCCCAAAAGGTAAATAAGAGAAATCAATTTTACAACAAAATACATACTGCCGGTAATCGCCGGCGTTTTTTTCGTACATTGATACACGATTAGATTCAACCGCAATATAGGGTTTTAAGATATCCGCATAATGAAAGACTACTATAAAATTCTGGGAATACCCGGAGATGCCTCTCCGGATCTGATACGGCAGAGGTTCAGAGAGATGGCTTTTGAGAATCATCCCGATGTAAGTGACAAGGAAAATGCAAATGAAATCTTCATAGAGATATACGAGGCATATCAAATCTTAAGCCAGCCCGATAAAAAAGCCCGTTACGACCTGCTTTACGATAAGTATATCATTAACTCCGAAGTCCGTATTCCCGACGAGGAACATATAAGAACCGATATTCAGAATGTATCTTATGCAGCACGTGAAAAGGCTCAGGAGAAAGCAAAGATCAGATACAGGGATTTCATTAAAGATATGGATTGCCATTTCATGCCCGGGCTGAAGGCTGACGGTAAACCCTATATCTACAACATGCATAAAAATGTTGGTATTTCAGGTGGCACAGGGCCGATGGGAAGTATAAGATCCAAAATCATAAACATCCCCGTACCCAGGAGCAGGAAAGCATATTTATACCATCAAACCGGATTATTCATCAAAGTACTGTTTTTCGCCCTTTGCATCGCAGCATTAAGGTGCAAGCTGTTGTCAGATTACAGCCCGGCAGTAAGAATCATTTCGGCGTTTTCCCTCGTCATTACCGGAGGGCTTATAACAATGGGGTTTTACAACCTGAAGGGGGTCAGATCGAAATTTTTTCATGCAGGTACTTTTCCACTGGTAAGAAAGTACAGGCAGAAAGGTTACAGGAGGGGATTTCATCCCATGATCTCCACCACACCGGCAGGATTGATTGCATATCTGTTAAGATTATTGTTTTGACGCCCCAAAAAGAGTGTTAACGGAAAATTCGCATGTCTGCTTTGTTTCTTCCTTAAGCGGCAGCACAATGTATTTGGGCAGCTTGGGATAGACCCGCAGAAGGCATTCGGCTATAAAATCCCGGAGCCGCTTCAACCATCGAAGCCGTTTAGTAACCGACATTTCTGTGCAGTCAGAAGTTTTCAGGATTAAAGATACCTTACCTGAATATTGCAGGTTTAATATTTGTTTTTTACTTAAAAACCACTAATATTGAATTAATAAAGTGGAGACCAGAAACCACTTAAAAAACGGGGCGTAATCCGAAAAGCCTTAAGAGTAGGTCATACTAAAACCTGATCGTATGGGAGCTGTAATTGTACTTTATCTGGCAATCTTTGTGTTAATAATTGCCTCAATGTGGGTTATTTACACCAAAGCCGGAAAGCCCGGGTGGGCAGCAATTATCCCGATTTACAATATCATTGTGCTGCTCGACATTGTCGGTAAGCCATGGTGGTGGCTGCTGCTTATGCTCATTCCAATTGTGAATATTGTGATTGCAATAATTGTATATCACAATCTTTCGCTTTCATTCGGGAAAGGAGCCGGGTTTACTGTCGGACTGATACTTCTTTCGATTATCTTTCTGCCTATCCTTGCCTTCGGTGACGCAAAATATGTCGGTCCGGGAGGAAAAGCGAGCTAAAAACCTGCATTATTTGCATCTCTGCCGGCAGCAAACTGCCGGCTTTATCTTTTTTATAACTTTGCCTTATTATTGCAAAGCACAACCTCTTTCAATCTCCGAATAATGAAGATAACCGGAATTATCAGGAAACTGCTGCAATTTTTCAACCTTGAATCAGAGCTTGAAGCTCAGGATACTGTTTATGAGGAGATCAAAAAAGGTATAATTTTCAAAGGTACCAACCTATGGATTCTAATCTTTGCCATAATAGTTGCCTCGGTAGGGCTGAACATGAATTCCACGGCAGTCATAATCGGCGCCATGCTGATTTCACCTCTTATGGGGCCCATCAACGGCATAGGTTACAGTATAGCTACCTATGACTCAGAACTGTTCAGGCAATCTGTAAAGAATTTTTCTTTTGCAATAATTGCCAGTCTTATTGCTTCCACAACCTATTTCGCTCTTAGTCCTGTATCAACCGCCCATTCAGAACTTCTGGCCCGTACAAGTCCTACAATTTATGATGTCCTTATAGCCCTGTTCGGCGGACTCGCAGGCATTGTGGCTATCTGCAGCAAACAAAAAGGAAATGTCATTCCGGGTGTTGCTATCGCCACAGCCCTTATGCCTCCTTTATGCACTGCCGGTTACGGACTTGCAACCGCACAGTTCCAATTCTTTTTCGGAGCTCTTTATCTGTTTACAATAAATACCATTTTCATTGCCCTTGCATCTGTATGGATTTCCCAATTGCTCAATTTTCCTATAAGGGGTATAATAAACGAAAGCAGAAAAAGGAGAATTAACAGAACCATAACTTTTATCATTACAATAGTGCTGCTGCCAAGTATTTACTTCGGATACAAACTTGTGAGGCAGGAAGAGTTCCTTCAGAATGCAAACCACTATATTTCAAATATCTCGTTCTTCGAAGGGAACTATCTCCTTAAATCCGGCATTGACGCCAAAGCCCGGAAAATATTGCTTGTATACGGCGGTACAACACTGACAGATTCCCAGAAATCCGCGATAATCCAGAAAGCCGGAAATTTCAATATAGGCGATGCAAAGATTGAAATTGAACAGGGACTGGCATTCACTACCGAAGATGAAAAGAATCTGGAGCTTTATAAGCTTAAAGAGCAGATTATCAACCTTAATACAGCACTTAATAAAAAGAGTGCTGCCACCGACAGTATTTTAAACAGGCAGAAGTTTGGGGAGAATCTCCTTAAAGAAATAAAGGCAATCTATCCGCAGATCTACGGGTGCAGCTATTCCGAGACCTTTCTTTATTACAGCGATTCAACATCAGTTCCGCTGAAAACAATTATAGTTACTCTTTCGGTCAGGAATGATTTAAAAGCCGGTGACAGGCAGAAAATAAATGAGTGGCTGAAACAAAGATTGAACTATGATAAAGTCAGGATTTTTTATAGCCGTGACTGAGGTTCGGTTTTATGTTAAAAAACTATAAACCGGCATCCCGGGAATACCGGAAAACAGGATTTTGATTATTTTGCCGGTTGTAGCAACATTATTTTGATAAATAAAACTTACAATACCATGAAAAACACAAATTCAAGAAGGGCTTTTCTTGGAAAAGCTGCTGCTGTAACCGCCGCCGCCGCCGTTGCTCCGTTATCCGGATTCGGAAATGGCCTGGAAAAAGCCATGGAACAAACCAGCAGGAATTCTATTCCGTCCGATCTGAGGATAACAGATGTCAAATGCGGATACGTAAGGGGCAGCCTGTTTGTAAAGATCCTTACCAATCAGGATATCTATGGTTGCGGCGAAGGTGTGGATGCAATATCCGGGACCTACCACCTCGTTATGAGTATGGGCAGAAGGCTGAGAGGCCAAAGCCCGTTCAACATCCACAGGATATTTGAAGATATACGCAGAGCAGGATTCTTCGGAGGAGCCCAGTCAGGTGTGTATGTGGCTGTGCTTTCCGCAATCGAGACAGCCCTGTGGGATCTTTGCGGCAAAGCCCTGGGATTGCCTGTTTACCAGCTGCTCGGAGGCAAGTTCAGGGACAGTGTCAGGGTTTACTGCGATACAGCTCTTTACCGGTCACGATTCCCGTCTCCAAAGGAATTTGCCGATTCCGCTGTTGAGGCAGTAAAGCTTGGATTCAATGCCCTTAAGTTTGACCTTGATTATACGGCTGATCCTGATAAATTCGACAGGTACAACTGGACTGCCAGTCAGGGGGAACTGCAGAGGATGTACGATCAGCTTGCAGCAGTACGACAGGCTGTCGGTCCTAAAATCGATATTGCAGTGGACATGCACGGCAGATATGATCTGAATACCGCCCTGGCAATCTCCAGAAGGGTTGAAAACCTCAACCTGCTGTGGCTCGAGGAACCCATCCCCGCAGACAACATTGAAGCTTACAGGCTGATTTCACAGGAGACCGGCACCCCTATCGCTGCCGGTGAAAATATCTATCTTGCCTACGGTTTCAGGAAACTTCTTGAGATCGGGGGGGTTGATGCCATCATGCCTGATCTTCAGAAATGCGGCGGACTTGGTGAAGGGCAGCGAATTGCCAACCTGGCAAACCTTTATTACATACCTTTCGCACCTCACATGGTCGCTTCCCTGCTTGGTGCAATGGCCTGCGCACACGTATGTGTCTCTGTACCGAATTTCCTTATAATGGAGTGGCAGTCATATTTCCATACAACCCCGATGTATAAGGAGATCGTTATTTTTGATGAAGGCAACTGGGTTGAAAAAAGTTTCCTTAAAGTCTCCGACAAACCTGGCATAGGTGTTGACCTCAACATTGAGGCAATGAAGAAATACGCCGTACAGGGCGTTCCTTTCTTCGAATAACAGGTTTTCTGCGAAAGATATCCGCGGGGTGTGGAACCAGATTTCCACACCTTTTTTTGCGCCAATAGTGATTCATTTTCCAACTGAAATCAGGGTGTTCGTGATTTTTAATTTATTAGCGCTCAACTTTTCAGGCAGGCAAAAAAAAGATTTCAAAATTTACTATTTTTGATTTTATTAATTAATGTCTGTTTAATAAATAATTACCTGAATTTATGAGAGCCCATGCTGTATTAATATTGCTGTCGGTCTACGTCGGCGTTTGCTTTTCGCAGAATGTATCTGCACCTAATTCTGTCGACCAGGCATCTGTTGCCAGAATAGATGGTTATTTAAAGTCGGGGGATTATTTAAGCGCTCTCAGGGAACTGAATTATTTTATTCCCCGGAACCCCACTAACGGTTATCTGTATTATGTGAGGGGTATTGCAAATCTGAATCTAAACAACAGGTCTGCGGCTGAAAAAGATTTGTTACTGGCAAGACAAACCGGTTACAGGGAAGGAGAAACCATTATAGATTATTTTACCTCAAAAAGAGCAATGGCGGAGATGTTCCTGAAGAATTTAAAACTTGATGCTGAACTTGATTCAGCAAGGGGATTTAAAATAAGAATTCAACCTTCCGATACCCTTCAGGGTGGTATTCGGCCCGAAAGAACATGCTATGATGTATTCTTCTATGATCTGTCAGTAAAGGTAATCCCCGAGAACCAGAGCATCGAAGGAAGTAATACCATCTGGTTTACGACTATATCCGGCACCCGACGGCTGCAGTTCGACCTTTTCCCAAATTATGAAATAACTTCCGTCAAACTTGATGAAAGTACTCTCAAATACGACAGATTGTTCGGTGCCGTGTTTGTGGATACGGAAAAGAGACTTGAGCCTGGGGAAAAACATTCCCTCACCGTCACTTACAGAGGCAAGCCCAGGGTTGCCCCAAAAGCTCCCTGGAACGGAGGTTTTGTTTGGGACAAGGAGAAAGGCAGATACCACATTGGTGTGGCATGCGAACATCTTGGAGCAAGTTCATGGTGGCCCTGCAAGGATCATTTATCCGACAAACCCGATTCAATGAGGATCAACCTGCAGGTTCCTGCAGGCTACCAGGGTATATCAAACGGCAATCTGCGGTCGGTAAAAGACCTTGGAAATATGTACACAAACTTCGAATGGTTTGTAAGCTATCCTATTAACACTTACAATGTCACTTTATATATAGGTGATTTCGTGAATTTTACTGAAGAATATTCAAACAGCCTGGGAAAATATAACATTGACTATTATGTTCTTCCCAAAAATCTGGAAAAAGCAAAGAAATATTACGCCCAGACAAAAGAAATCATTAAGATATATGAGGACCTTTTCGGTGAGTATCCTTTTATGAGAGACGGCGCCGCTATGGTTGAAGCACCATTTGCAGGAATGGAGCACCAGGGGGCCATTGCCATAGGAGGCGATTACGGAAAGGAAAACAAGAAAATGGAAATGTGGCCTGAGAAATATGATTACCTTCTGGTGCACGAAACAGGCCATGAATGGTGGGGAAATGCGGTTGCCATTGGAGACATGGCAGATGCCTGGATAAATGAAGGATTCACGACTTTTGCGGAATGTCTCCTCGCCGAGAAGGCGTCGGGGTACACCGACTATCTGAAAATGATAGCCTCCAAACAAAGAAGCATTAATAACCTTTATCCTGTAGTCGGGGAGAGAAATATTAATGAAAATACCTTCCTGTCGGGTGATATTTACAATAAAGGAGCTGCCATGCTAAATAACCTTCGCTGTATTCTCGATAACGATTCCCTTTTCTTCAGGATAATAAAAGATTATTACAACAAATATAAATTCAGGATTACCACAACGGAAGATTTCCTGAAACTGGTACATGAATACTCGGGCCTTGACCTGGACGACTTTTTCAGAAAGTTTCTCTACGATGCTGAGCCTCCGGTGCTATTTTGCACCTATGAACTTGATAATAAGGGAAACCTGAAATTCACTTATCAATGGACAAAAACCGGGCCCAAATTTACCATGCCATTCTGCATATGCCTTAACGGAAAAGAAGTAATAAGGCTCAACGGAACAACGTCTTCCCAGACATTCAGGGCAGAAAAGGTGAAATCATTTAATATTCTTAATGAAAATACTTTTAACGAAAGACTTACGGTTCCAAGAAACGCATTTACTTATTATTATACCAGCTGGCCAATGATTTAAACTCCTTCTGAGAATGTCTCATCCTTTTTATATTAATTTTGGCACCCGGAATCATAAATAATGGATATTAATACATCAGCAGACATTGAGAAGGGGGCAGCTTACTTAAGGGAGGGCAGGCTTGTTGCCTTTCCTACTGAAACCGTTTACGGGCTGGGCGCAGATGCCCTGAATCCGATGGCGGTGGCAAAGATATTCGAGCTGAAAGAACGCCCCTCCTTCGATCCGCTAATTGTACACATTGCAGAATTGTCAGAACTGGAGAAACTTACTGTTGAGCCCGACGAAAGAGTCCTGGCGCTTGCAGAAAGATTCTGGCCCGGGCCTCTTACAATGGTTCTGAACAAAAGCAGAATTATCCCCGATATTGTCACCTCGGGGCTCCCGACAGTAGGCATCAGGATGCCCGACAATGAAATAGCCCTTTCCCTGATCATGACTGCCGGCTGCCCTGTTGCAGCACCAAGCGCAAATAAATTCGGTAGGACAAGCCCCACCACCGCCGCCCATGTAAGAAAATACTTCCCCGATATCGATTTCATCATTGATGGCGGAAAAACCAGGGTGGGGATTGAATCCACTGTTATCGGAATAACAGAATACGGTTTCCGTTTGCTGAGGCACGGCGTCGTTACAAGGGAAGAGATCGAAACAATTGTGCCTTACGATAACACTTCGAAGTCAGATGTTCTGGTAATCGCTCCCGGTATGCTTAAATCTCACTACAGTCCGGCAAAACACATGATAGTATCCCCGCCGGGCAAAATCAGCGAGTCAGAAAGGCCTAAGGCAGGACTCCTATCATTCTCCGGACAGGATACCGAAAATTACGGGAGGGTTATGCTTCTAACGCAAAGTATGGACCTGAGGGAGTATGCGGTAAATCTTTTTGAGGCAATGCACACCCTGGAGGAGTCGGAAGTTGAATTCATTGTAGCCGAGCCGGTACCCGAAACTGGAATCGGCATTGCAATCATGGACCGCCTCAGGAAAGCATCCTGGACAAAAAAAAGTTAATTTTGGGTAAATCAATTTTATGAACCCGGAGTTTCTGCTGGAATATAATCCTGTTTTACTGGCACTGTTTGCCACCATGTTTACTTATGGAGTGACTGCCCTGGGTGCCGCTATGGTTTTTTTCTTTAAATCGATAAACCGTAAAATACTTAACTCAATGCTCGGTTTTGCGGCCGGGGTAATGATTGCAGCCAGCTTCTGGTCACTTCTAAAACCATCTATAGAAATGGCCGAAGAGAACGGCATGACGGCATGGATACCTGCCGTAACAGGGTTTCTTGCAGGCGGAGCTTTCCTTTATCTGATTGACAGGCTGCTTCCTCATCTTCACATGGGCCTTTCGAAAGAGAAAGCCGAAGGAATAAAAACAGGCTGGCAGCGGAGTGTCCTGCTGGTACTTGCCATAACCCTCCACAATATTCCGGAAGGCCTGGCAGTGGGCGTTCTTTTCGGCGCCCTCGCCAACAATCCCGATCCCGGCCTTCTGGCGGGAGGCATCGCTCTGGCCCTAGGCATAGGAATCCAGAATTTTCCGGAGGGTGCTGCAGTTTCCATACCGCTGAGGCGCGAAGGCTTTACCAGGCGCAAAGCCTTCTGGTACGGACAGCTTTCGGGCGTTGTGGAACCTGTAGCAGGGGTGCTCGGAGCTTTCCTTGTTTCAGCGCTTAAACCCCTGCTCCCTTTTGCACTCTCATTCGCCGCCGGGGCAATGATTTTTGTCGTTGTGGAAGAACTGATCCCCGAATCACAGGCCGGCGATGAAACAGACCTCTCAACTGTTGGTGCAATGGCAGGTTTTGCTGCAATGATGCTGCTTGATGTCGGTCTGGGATAGCCGGATTACGCAATGTTACTATTGTTTTTATACCACACTACAAATCCATGCAGCTCTTATTATTATTCATCACGCTGGCTCTGAATTTTATCCTTAACATTGATCACCATATTAATCCTCCGGCTTTGTATGATAACCGGTACTCCAATCCTTTATCGACTTTCAGTCTCCCCGACCCGACATTATTAAGAGCAGAGAACGGTTACTTTTATCTTTACGCAACCGAAAACATAAGAAATACACCCATAATGAAATCGGCCGACCTTGTAAACTGGGAACTTGCCGGCCGGGCTTTTACCGATACCACCAGGCCGAAATTTGTTCCGAAGGGAAGCATCTGGGCACCGGATATAAACTATATCAACGGACAATATGTCCTTTATTATTCTATGTCGGTTTGGGGAGGTGAATGGACCTGCGGCATAGGAGTGGCTGTAAGCGATAAGCCTGAAGGACCTTTCAGAGACAAGGGCAAATTGTTTATCAGCTCAGAAATAGGAGTGCAAAACTCTATCGACCCTTTTTATATCGAGGATAATGGCAAAAAATACCTTTTCTGGGGCAGCTTTCACGGAATATTCTGCATCGAACTGTCCGATGACGGGCTTTCAGTTAACCCCGGAGCAGAAAAAAGACAGATAGCAGGAACCGCCTATGAAGGCACCTGTATTTTCAGGAAAGGAAAATATTATTACCTCTTCTGCTCAACGGGCACCTGCTGTGAAGGACTAAAGAGCACCTACACCACAGTGACCGGACGGTCGGAAAATCTTTTCGGACCATATTTCAACCGGAAAGGCGAAAGCATGAACGATAACAGGCATGAAATTATTATCCGCGGAAGTGAAAGGTTCACCGGAACAGGCCATAATTCGGAAATTATAACAGATGACCAGGGAAACACCTGGCTTCTTTACCATGCCTACGACAGAACCAGGCCGGAGGG
Source organism: Bacteroidales bacterium (assembly GCA_029974835.1). Classification (GTDB taxonomy): domain Bacteria; phylum Bacteroidota; class Bacteroidia; order Bacteroidales; family VadinHA17; genus LD21. Next base: position 63,402 of record JARKQN010000065.1, on the reverse strand, counting down.
CAGAAAACTTATGCTCGATGAAATTCTGTGGAATGACGACTGGCCTTATGTCAAAAACAGCATTCCCTCCGAGGAACACCGTAAACCTGTTTTCCTGAATAAAGGGGCAAAATAAAAAATGCCTTATCAGAAATTTTGAAGTCTCGGAAAAAGTATTTATTTTTGACTGACCGTTCAGTCATTAATCTATAAACCGCAGAACGATGTCGCCACGGACAAAAAAACAATATGCGGATATCAGGGAGGAAAAAAGGGCGCTGATTATGCAGAGTGCCCTGGAACATTTTTCCCTTAACGGTTACCACGCAACTACAATAAGTCATATCGCAAAACATGCCGGCATTTCAAAAGGACTGATGTACAATTATTTTCCGAGCAAGGAGGAACTGCTTAAAGAGATTATCAGAAAATCGGTTGATGAGATGTACCAGTATTTCGATCCTGATCATGACGGATATCTCAGCGGTGACGAATTTGAAGATTTTGTCTTACGCATTGCAGAATTACTGAAAAGGAAAAAGGCTGTCTGGCGCCTGTTTTTCAGGCTTCTGATGCAGGAGGATGTGCAGAAATTCTTTACCGAAAACGAAAATCAGTTCAGGGACCTGCCCGGAATAACCGCCATGCTTTCCGAATATTTCAACCGTAAAAAGGAAATAAAACCGCCGGGGTACGATCCTTTTCTCGATATGAATATGTTCATTATTACCCTCAAAGGGTTTGCCCTGACCTTCGTCTTTTCAGACGATCAATATGACTTCCGGTTTGATGATGTTGTGAAAAAAATTATTGAGCAATACAAATAGAAATAATGAAATCTTTCAGAAAACTTAAACTTTTATTTGTTCCATTGCTGTTGACTGCACCCGCTTACATGGCAGCCCAGTCACTTACGGCAGTTGAAGTGATCAAAAAGGCCGATGAAAAATTCAACGGTGAAAAATCGGGTTATTCCGTAATGTCGATGACCATTGTCAGGCCATCCTGGCAAAGAACCGTTGAGTTCAAAAACTGGACAATGGGACGCGACTATGCCCTCACTCTGATAACAGCTCCCGCAAGGGATGCCGGCCAGTCTTTCCTGAAAAGAGGAAACGAAATGTGGAACTGGAATCCCTCGATAAACCGTCTTATTAAACTGCCGCCCTCAATGATGTCGCAGGGCTGGATGGGTTCAGATTATACAAATGATGACATCATGCGGGAATCTTCCGTAGTTTCAGATTATATACACGAGTTTGCCGGCGAAGAGATTATTGACGGACGGGAATGTTACAAAATAATGATGACCGCCCGAAAGGAAGCGTCTGTAATATGGGGACACCAGATAAGGTGGATCGACAAGAAAGAGTTTCTGTTTTTGAAATCGGAGCTCTATGATGAGGACGGCTCCCTGGTCAGAACTGAAACAGGGTCTGAAATAAAGATTATGGATGGCAGAAACATCCCTACAAGAATTGAACTTATACCGGCTGAAGAACCCGGGAAAAAGACAATAATAGTTATAAAGGAAATTAAGTTTAACATCGCCGTCAATGAAAACTTCTTTTCACAGCAGAACATGAAAACAGTGAGATAATATTACGGCTTACCGGGTAATCCTCAATTAATTTGACATGAATGACATATTCAAAATAGCCTGGCGCAATCTCTGGAGGAACCGCCGGAGAACAATGATCACCTCCGCTTCTGTTTTCTTCGCGGTATTCTTCGCAACAATTATGAGGTCGTACCAACTTGGCACATACGACCAGATGATTACGAACCTTATCGAATCATATACGGGTCATCTCCAGATACAGCATAAGGAATACCAGGATAATCCGATGATAGATTATTCATTCGGCTATGACGACACCTTAATTTCAGCAGTGAGTCGTATAAAAAATGTTGTATCAGCAACCCCGCATCTCGAGTCATTTGCACTGGCCTCAAACGGACCTCAGACCAAACCGGTGGCAATTGTTGCAATTGACCCGCTTAAGGAGAGGATGTTTTCCAATCCCGAAAACAAGCTTGTAAAGTACAGGATTAGCGAGAGTGCAGTTGCAGCAATGGAAAAGAGCGGGCTCTTTCCTTCAGAAGTCATGAAAAAGGTGCGCGAAAATGCCGGCAGGGCTTACTCATCTGATGCCAGGCTTGAACTTGAGACCGGCCTGACAGGCAGTGAGGCGCTTAAATATTTGCCGGAAATATTAAGGTATTGTAAAACCGAAAACGGCTTCCTTGGCGAGCACGATGACGGTGTGGTTATATCCGACAGGCTGGCAGGCTATCTGAAGGCCGGGATAGGTGACACACTGGTTCTTCTGGGGCAGGGATACCAGGGGGCTTCGGCAGCCGGTCTTTTCCCGGTAAGGGGAATTATAAAAATGCCTTCTCCCGAGATTGACAGCAGGCTTATAATGATGACAATCGAAAAAGCCCAGGAATTTCTGGATTGTCCGGGGAAAATAACCACACTCGCCATCAGCCTTACCGGCCGGTCCGACAGAGTGATGAACCAGGCCAAAAAAGAGATCGCTGCCATTATTCCTGACGGAACGACAGTTAAAACATGGATAGAACTGAATCCTATCCTTTATCAGCAGATACAGGGCGACAGCCAGAGCGGTATGTTAATGCTCGGCCTGCTCTATTTTATAATCTTCTTCGGCATATTCGGAACCGTACTGATGATGGTGGCGGAAAGAAGAAAGGAGTTCGGCGTGCTTGTTTCAATCGGGATGCAGAAAAGCAGGCTGAAACGGATTATTCTTACAGAAATGAGCCTGCTTGGGGTATTTGGCCTTGCCGGAGGAATGGCAGCCGCTTCTCCTTTGATAATGTATTTCTATTACAACCCGATTGTCCTTAAGGGTAATCTCGGCAAAATGATGGAGGATTACGGTTGGGATGCGGTAATGCCCGCTGCATGGTTCGGTCCCTATTTTTACTGGCAGGCTGTGATTGTAGCCCTTATGGTTATAATTGCCTCTCTTTATCCGATGCGAAAGATTAAAAAACTAAAGGAAATAGAAGCCCTTCGCGGCTGAGAAAATTAAAAGTTATGATCTGGTCTCTATCCTGGAAGAATGTATGGCGGAACAAAACCCGCAGCCTTGTGGTAATTTCAGCAGTCACAGTGGGAATTATATCAGGTGTAATGATAATGGGTGTTATGCAGGGCTGGATTGAGCAGAGAATGCATGATGCCATTTACAATGAAGTCTCGCATATTCAGATTCATAATAAAGAATATCTTGGAAATGAAGAGCCGCTTTTCACCGTCATCAGGCCCGAAGAGGTAATTTCATCAGTTGAGGCACTTCCCGGGGTCAGGGCATTTGTACAAAGGACAAAACTGACCGCCATGGCCGCGACGCCCTGGGCTGCAACCGGATTATTTATTTATGGCATCGACCCTGAAAAGGAAAAATCATTGTCGGAGATTTACAAAAAAATTGTCCCGGGAGCTGGTGAATATATCGACAAAAACAAAGATGGAACGATTTTAATAAGTGATAAAACAGCGGAAATATTAAAACTTAAACATTACATCATCACTTCCGGTCTTTTTGATCGCCTTGGCGGGAGACATATCCCGTATTCCGTAATGGAAAAACTTGATTCATTAAAGGAAGTCAGGTTCAGATCGCCCAAAGATTTCAGGGAGGCTCTCAGAAGCAGGCTTTCGAAGAAAGAACTCGATAAATACGGGAAAATCCTGATCGACAGTGCGCTTGATTACAGGATAAGAAGCCGCATTCAGATCACCTTAACCGACTCTGCCGGCAATCCTGTTCAGGGCACATTCAGGGTGTGCGGAATTTACAAGACAACCAATACAGGTTATGACCAGATGTCGGCCTTTGTTAATGCCGGTGAACTGGCCTCCCTGTGCGGCACCGGAAAGCCAATGATTCATGAAATAGCCGTTTTGCTCCATAACATAGAAGATGCTGAAAGCGTGAGGCGGAAGCTTTCATCACTGCCGCCCGGCAACGTTGTAAGCACATGGAAAGATCTTGCTCCCGATGCGGCATATATGAATGATTTCATGATATTGTATTATTTCATCATTATCGGCATTATAATGTTTGCCCTTGCATTCGGGATTATAAACACCATGATGATGGCCATTCTCGAACGTACAAAAGAACTCGGAATGCTGATGGCCATCGGCATGAACCGCAGGAAAATTTTCAGCATGATTATGCTGGAGACAACTTTTCTTACAGGGGTTGGAGCCATTGCAGGAATGATTTCAGGATGGCTAATCGTTTCAATGCTGGGAAAAACGGGCATACACTTCGCGGGCTGGGGCGAAGGTTTTGAGGCAATCGGATTCGCCGCAGTTGTTTATCCTTACATTACAACGGAGTTTTTCATTTTTGTTATCCTGATGGTTATAGCAACAGCTGTACTTTCTTCTGTCTGGCCGGCCCGGAAGGCCCTGAAGTTAAATCCGGTTGAAACTCTAAGAACAGAATAATATTAAAAATGCCAGTTATGAAAATACTTGAATTAAGAAATGTGAATAAGATATATGACGGGTCGGAGGTACACGTTCATGCCGTAAACAATATTTCCCTTGACTTTGAGGAAGGAGAATTTGCCGCTGTTGTAGGTCCTTCCGGCTCGGGAAAAACCACTCTGCTTAACCTGATCGGCGGTCTTGATATTCCGACTTCGGGCACGATTATTATTGACGGGACCGATCTGTCCCTGCTGAAACCCTCCCAACTTATTGATTTCAGACTACGGAATATCGGATTTGTATTTCAGTCCTATAATCTCATCCCCGTTCTGACCGCAAAGGAAAACGTTGATTTCATTATGTCGCTGCAGAAATGGCCGGCAGAAAAGCGCGATGCCCGCACCATGGAGCTTTTAACAGCTGTAGGCCTTGCCGAACGTGTTAACAGCCGCCCTGCAAAGCTGTCGGGCGGGCAGCAGCAGAGAGTAGCCGTGGCAAGGGCACTTGCATCAAAACCAAAGTTTATTCTGGCCGACGAACCTACAGCCAACCTCGATTCCAAAGCTGCTGCCACACTGCTGGAGATAATGGAAAAACTCAACCTGGAGGAGAAGATAACTTTTATTTTTTCCACTCACGATCCGAGAGTCGTTAATATGGCCAGAAGGGTTATAACGCTGCTGGACGGGAAAGTGGTGTCGGATGAAATAAGGAAGAAAGAAAACAAACCTGCCTGATGAAAAAATATTTTCTGGCTCTGACATCAGCCCTGCTGATACCATTGTTATCTCCGGGACAGGAAGATCCGGATTTCAGAGTATCGGGTTATTTCACCACCATGCAGAGTGCCATGTTCGACTCCCTGAGCGGGCCGTTTATCAATGATTTTCTTATCCATAACAGGCTGAACTTTAGTTACAGTGCAGGCAGCCAAGTCGCTGTGGTCCTCGAACTCAGGAACAGGCTCTTTACGGGAGACATGCTCAGATTAAATCCTTCTTACCCTGAAATGATCGCCGCTGACCGCGGATGGTTGGACCTCTCCTGGAATATTATCAGCAGGAATTCCTTTTTACTGAACACAACGGCCGACAGATTCTATATTGACCTGAACTACGAAAAGTTCCAGGCCCGGATAGGCAGGCAGAGAATAAACTGGGGGCAGGCATTCGTCTGGAATCCCAATGACATTTTCAACGCTTATTCGTTTTTTGACTTTGATTACACCGAACGTCCGGGCAGCGATGCAGTAAGGTTGCAGTATTTTCCTTCCTGGTCGTCGGCTATTGAGGCAGTAGTCAAAGCGGGATATGATGACAAGATTACTGCTGCAGGACTCTATCGCTGGAACAAGTGGGGATACGATATGCAGCTTCTCGGAGGCTTCATGGATGGATCGGACCTGGTGGCAGGGGCAGGATGGTCGGGCAATCTGTTTAAAACTTCATTCAGGGGAGAGGCGACCTGGTTCAGGCCGGTAAAAAATTTCAGTGATACTTCCGGAGTCTTCCTTGTCACCGCAGGTATTGACAGGGTGTTCAGTGACAATTCGGTTTTTCAGTTTCAGGTGATGTACTGTAACGAACCTCCCGACCTGAGCAGTTTCAGTTCACTTTACTCCGGAACCCTGTCGGCAAAGAACCTTGCCTTTTCAGAGTTTTCGGCCTTCGGCAGTTTTACGTGGGCGGCCAACCCACTGCTGAGCCTGGGGACTTCCGCGATGTGGTTCCCTGATCTTGAAGGTTATTTTGCCGGCCCCTCTCTTGACTATTCAATGGCAGAAAATGTAGATTTTACACTTATCTGGCAGCATTTCAAAGGCAGATTTGCAGGTGAAAAAAGCAGGATAAACCTTGTCTTCGTCAGAATAAAGTACAGTTTCTAGAATTTTCCTAATTTTGCCGCTTTCAACATCGTTATGTCCCTTGTCCATGAATTTGAGAACAGCGGTAACTGGCTTTTCAGAAGGAGAAGCTGGTTTCCTGTCCTGTTTGCTATACCGGGCTTTATAATTCTTTGGTTTACAAATCCGTTAATCATTAAATTCGATTTAAGGGAGGAGATAATTTTTCTCGCGGTCAGCCTTGCCGGCCAGCTTGTGCGGGTACTTACGGTGGGGTTTGCTCCGGGTAACACTTCAGGAAGGAACACTGCAGGAGGACAGATTGCCGATGAACTTAACACAACAGGTATCTATTCGCTTGTCAGGCATCCACTATATATTGGCAACTTTTTCATGTGGCTCGGGCCCGTCCTTTTCCTGAGATCTGCCTAGTTTGCCGTCATATTTTTTCTTGTTTACTGGATTTATTACGAAAGGATAATGTTTGCCGAGGAGCAGTATCTCAGAAAAAAGTTCGGGGACCTTTACGACAGGTGGGCGGAAAAAACCAATGCAGTTCTGCCGTCTTTCAGGCAGTACAGGGCTCCATCGCTGACCTTCTCATTAAAGACCGTCCTGAGAAGAGAGTACAACAGCTTCATAAACATCTTTGTAATCTTTACCGCACTCGATTTTGTCAGAAACTATTCCGTTGACGGAAAGCCTGCGATTACACCTTTCTGGCTTTACCTTTTTGCCGGTGCAGCAATAATATGGTTAATAATCCGCACAATTCACAAAACAAGCTCGCTTCTTACGGTGCCCGGCAGGTAACAGACTTCAGTCGCGGGTGGCCCCAAGGAAAATCATCACGTAGTAAATCAGAGTTGCCAAGGATCCGAGTGCGGCAACCACATAGGTGTATGCGGCTGACCTGAGAGCATCCTCCGCCCTGTCATGATTTTCGTAGGTTGTGATACCCGACACCGAAAGCCAGGCAAGGGCTCTTTTACTTGCGTTTATTTCAACCGGGAGTGTGACGAAGCTGAAAATTGTCGTCAGGGCGAAAAGTCCTATTCCGAAAAGAAGCAGAGCCGGAAATCTTTCTATGACCAGAATCCCGATAAGCAGAATCCACTGTACCCATTTTGAGGCAAAACTTACTGCAGGGACCAGGCTCGACCTCATCCCGAGCCATGCATAAGAAGTTGCATGCTGAACAGCATGGCCGGTTTCGTGTGCGGCAACCGCAGCTGCGGCAATGCTCCTGCCACTGTAAACCTCGGGGCTCAGGTTGATTGTTTTATTAAGAGGATTATAATGGTCGGTAAGCTGACCGGGGACGCTTTCGATTTTAACATCGTATATCCCGTTGTCGCGCAGCATCTTTTCGGCAATTTCCCTTCCCGACATACCGTTCTCAACAGGTATCTTCGAGTATTTTTTAAACTTTGATTTAAGATTTGCGCTTACGATCCAGCTCAGGATCATTATTCCAATAAAAATTACCCATATCGTCATAAAAGTACCCTCCTGAATTTGGTTTATTTTAATTCAACAAAATATCTGCCACTCTGTTCACAGTACAGATATATTGACAATTTGGCAGGATTTGTGTTTCATAATGGTTATTTTTGTTGCATGAGAAGGCTCCTTGTCTTTCTGTTGTCGGTACCGGTCTGGTTTTACAGGTATGCCATTTCGCCTATGCTGAGGCCTTCCTGCCGTCATGTGCCGTCATGTTCCATGTATATGCTGGATGCATTGAAGCTTCACGGTCCCGTACGGGGATCGATAATGGGACTGGACAGGATATTAAGGTGCAGGCCAGGCGGGACTCATGGCTATGATCCTGTTCCGCTTATACGTATTAAAAGATACCGGCCGGCCGGCACTTTTTTAAGAAAGTTTCCCCGGTCGAACAGGCTGAAACACTGACGGTTCAGAAATTAAGCTCTTCCCTCAGATTCCGGTAACCCGAGCGGCTGACGGGAATTTTCTCGCCTCCTGCCAGCACAGCTACATAATTGTCTTTGCTGTAGGGTTCCAGCTTCTTGATTTCCGAGATCTTTACAATATACGACCGGTGAATTCTTGCAAACCTGTCGGATGGCAGGTTATCTTCGTAGAATTTCATGGTTTGCTGCTTAAGGGCCTTCCCTGATGAATAATATATCATCACGAAGTCATCCTGGGCTTCAAGGTATCTTATATCATCAACCGGAATAATGTTTATTCCGTTTCCCTTCCTGACTACGATTCTTGCAAGAGGTGACGGCAGTTTTTCGATAGGGTTGCCTGTTGCACCGGAACGTGATTCTTTGCCTGGCAATCTGTCCATTGCCTTACCGACGGCATCCTTAAGCCTCTCCTCCGGAAAGGGTTTCATCAGGTAATTAACCGCATTCATCTCGAAAGCCTTTATTGCATACTGATCGTAAGCGGTGGTAAATATTACCTCCGGTTTTTCAGTAAGAACCTCCAGGAGTTCAAACCCGTTCAGGCGTGGCATCTGGATATCAAGAAAAATCAGATCGGGCTTGATTTCCGATATTGCTTTCAGTCCGGAAAACCCGTCTGAGCATTCTGCAACAATCTCAATTTCATTTATTGTGCTGAGATAGTGCCTGAGTATTTCCCTTGCGGGGGCCTCATCGTCAATAATAATTGTTCTGATTCTTTTCATAAAATACGGTACATAATTTCAGGTCCGGTTGCCTTTTAAAGACAGAATTTTATTCCATCGGAAGGTTTAATACCACCCTGAAAAGATTATTTTCACGGCTGACATTTATTGAGGCGTTTCCGCCATAATAGAGGTCGAGCCTTTTTGACACGTTTGCCAGTCCGGTACCCGTCCCCATTGCGCTGACAGCACCGGCTTCGTAGTTGTTACCGATATCAATCCTCACATATTTCCCTCCGCATGTTATTCTGGTCGTGATTTTAATGGTTCCAGTGCTTTCATGCACGCCATGCTTGACAGCGTTTTCATAAAGAGGTTGAAGGAGGAGCACCGGAATTTTTATTTTCAGGCACTCTTTTTCAATCATTTCTTCATAAGCCAGTCTGTCGCCGAACCTCACTTTTTCGATATCCAGATAAAGCCGTATATTTTCCATCTCACTTTCAAGAGTGACCGGTTGCTCATCTTTACTTGAAAGCGAATACCTCATAAAATCGGATAGTTTAATAACCATCAGCCGGGCTTTCTCGGGGTTGGTGACAGTGAGGGAACTTATGGAATTAAGAGTGTTAAAGAGGAAATGGGGGTTAATCTGAGACCTCAGCATTCTGAGTTCTGTATCCCTGATGACAGCCTCAAGCTTTGCTTCCCTGGCTTTTTTCTCGGCGAGAGCCGACATGCTCATTATCAGGTAATACGTTAGGATGATAAGTCCGAAAATAAGGGTGCCGCTTCCCGCCCGGTAAGGAAGGGTGGCTTCCCAGTAGAGCTCCATTTCCGCCGAATCGGGAATAATAATAACCAGCAGATATCTTGAAAGGACTATCCATGTTACTATAACTGCCGCACCCAGCAGAAGTATATTGGTGACAAGCATCACTGATTTTATTGTGCGGGAGTTGAAAAACCTGAAAGGATACCATATTGCGATACCTATTCCCGAGTAGATTATAAAAGATACTGCAACATCGGCAATATTGTAATTTATATTCCTGTCATACACAATATAGTAAAGGAGCAGCTGACCAAGGCTGAGTACCAGCCAGGTCAGCCACCACACGACCATCCTGAGTTTATTCTGGAAGAGAGGATGTTTCATTATTAACTAAGCGCTTTTTACTTCTCCGCCGCCAAATACCACAGCTCCTTTTATAATCAGTTGCTTACCCTGAATTACGGTTCTCCCCTCCCTCAGTTTTCTTTCATCACTGAAGCCTCCCAGTACAGGGGTAACCTCAATTTTAATATCCCATTCATCGGGAACCTTGATTGTCACACCTCCGAAAACGCAAGCCACTTCAAGAGTGTTAACGCCCGGTGCAAGCGATGACCTGGTGAGATCAAGTTCAGCCCCGCCAAAAACCGCTGTCACTTTGCCTCCTCTGAAATTGCCGGTCTGTATCTGGCGTTCACCGCCGCTGAAAACATATACATAATCGATAAACTCCTCCCCGGTTTCAGATATATGGCCTGAAGGTCTCCATCTTCTCCTCGAAAAGATAAAAATAACACCGATAATAATGAAGATGGATGGCCAGAACATGTTGTAAATATTAAAGGCCTCGCTGAAAATTTCCGGGATGAGGAAGAAGGATCCGACAGCCATCAGAATAATTCCGGCTGTTTTACTTCCTGAAGATCCGATTGTAATTATAAGCCCTATTGTAACCAGCAGCATCTGCCAGCTGAAGATCACCTCTTCGATAAAATGGCTGAAGAACCCTGCATTTTTCATTATCATAAGCAGGCCTGCCAGAACAAGTATTACACCAATAACAACCCTGTTGTAGGAAGAGTGATGATGCCGGTGATTATTCTCAGGGTTATTTTTACCGTAAAAATTATCATTCGTTTCCATAGCTGTAAATTTATTTTATTATTGTTTAATTACCGATTTTCTTTTTCCTGAAAACAAATAGGAAAGAATAAATGAAATGCCCAGTAAGATTATTACGCCGGGCCAGTAAAGGGTTTTAACCAGGGGGGGTATCTCAAATAAAAGTTTTTCGAGCATAAACCAGGTTCCGGCTGCAATCAGCAGTATTCCTCCGGTAAACCTGAGATTGACCAGCAAAAGCAGGCCGATGAAGACCAGGGCTGTCTCCCAGGTGAAGTAATCCCTAACGCTGCCAAGTCCCAGCAAATCGTTTGTTGCTGTCAGCAGCACCACCCCCAGGACAATAAAAAAGAGTCCAAGGCTGACGAGCGGATGATGTTCTTTATACTTCATGACTTTTCCCTATTGGTTGACAGCAAAAATAAACCTTGAACGGAGGCCGGGAAACAATTTTCCGGTAAACGGCGGAAAAACACCGGCAGCCGGAGACTTTAATGATATAAATGTCACTTTTTCAGGTATTATTTTTTTAATTAGCCAATCATTTATATTTTTGCAAACCAAAAATCAAAAGAATGACCGGGTTATATACAATACCATTAATCGGTCTTAAAGAGGGGAAACACACTTTTGAGTTTGGAATCGGCAATAAGTTCTTTGATGGCTTTGAAGATTCGGAAATAAAAGAGGGAGACCTCCGGGCGCATGTTCTGCTTGAAAAAGGATCTGCATGCATTAATCTCAGAATAGTCATTTCCGGGGCAGTTAAAATCAGTTGTGACCGGTGTCTTGAGTTTTTTATGCAAAAGGTTGAATGTGAAAACAATATCATATTAAAGACCGGGCATGATACTGATGAAGGCGATCCCGAAATAATTTTTGTACCTTTTTCAAGTCATGAGTTTGATCTGAGTCAGCTTTTTTACGAATACATACACCTGGCTCTTCCTCTCAGGAGAATCCATCCCGATGGAAAAGACGGGCGGTGCGGGTGTAACCCCGACATGATAGCCCGCCTCGAAAGTCACAGGGCCGAAAATGAAAATAAACAAATGAACGAGCTTAAAAAATTATTAAATAACAATTAAAAGGCAGAAAAATGGCACATCCGAAACATAAACATTCGAGTACCAGGAGAGACAAGAGAAGGACTCATTATAAGGCAACCAAGCCCACCACGATGGCCTGCTCAAACTGCGGTTCAACAGTCGAATATCATCGTGTTTGTCCCGAATGCGGTTATTACAGGGGCAAACCGGCTATTGAAAAGAAAGCTGCATCGTAGAGAGTCCTGCTTCCCTGATTAACACCTTTAAGGTATGAAACTGGGTATAGATGTAATGGGAGGTGATTATGCTCCTGAAGTTGTTGTCGAGGGAGCTGTTGACACTCTGAAGCATCTCTCAGGAAATGAGAGGCTGGTTCTTGTGGGCGATGAGAGATCAATCCTTGCAAAGCTGAGTGAACTCTCGGCAGAACCATCCGATTTTGACATTGTCCATGCATCCCAGGTGATAGACATGGGAGATCATCCGGCGAAATCATTTTCTCAGAAAAAGAATTCAAGCATTGCAGTAGGATACGGCCTCCTTAAAAGCGGCCTTATTGACGGGTTCTGCAGTGCAGGGAACACCGGTGCAATGCTTGTTGGCGCAAGTTATACGGTAAATGTTGTCCCGGGAGTGCAGAGACCGGCCCTTGTAACAAATGTACCCTCCGTTTCGGGCAGGTATTCTGTTTTGCTCGACGTCGGACTTAACCCCGACTGCAAACCTGAAGTTCTTCTGCAGTATGGAAAGCTTGGCTCAATTTATGCCAGGTACGTACTTGGCAAAAAGAACCCGACAGTAGCTCTGTTGAATATAGGAGCTGAAGATTCAAAAGGGGCATCAGCAGTAAGGTCGGCATACGAAATGATGAAGGAGGATTCCTCAATTAATTTCCGGGGAAATATTGAAAGCAACCAGTTGTTTCATGAAGATATGCCCGATGTAATAGTATGCGACGGGTTTGTCGGAAATATTGTTCTTAAACAGGCTGAGGCGTTTTATACCATCTACCGGATGCGGAAACTCAAGGACTCATTTTTTGACCTTCTCGATTTCGAAAATATCGGCGGAACGCCTGTGATAGGGGTTAACGCTAATGTTGTAATAGGCCACGGGAACTCAAACAGGAAGGCCATAATGAATATGATACTTCAGACAAGGTCGGTAGTCTCGGCCAATCTTGCACAAAGAATAAAAGAAGAAATTTAAAATGGGAAAAATAAGGGCGGCCATTACCGGTATTCATGCCTGGGTCCCCGAATACAGGCTCGATAATTTTGAACTCTCAAGGATGGTCGACACATCCGATGAGTGGATAATGCAGAGAGTCGGAATCAGGGAACGCAGGATACTCAGGGGCGAAGGCCTTGGCACTTCCGATATGGCCGACAAGGCCGTAATGGGACTGCTTGAGAAAACAGGAACTTCTCCCGATGAAATCGAAGTTCTTATCTGCGCCACAATTACCCCCGATATGCTTTTCCCCGCAACGGCCAACATTATCAGCGATAAGGCAGGGATAAAAAACGCTTTCAGTTTTGACCTTAGTGCCGCCTGTTCCGGGTTTATCTTTGCTCTTCATACCGGAGCCTCCTTTATTGAAACGGGCAGATACAAGAAGATTATTATAGTTGGCGCCGATAAGATGTCGTCTATAACTGATTACACCGACCGCACCACATGCCCTCTTTTCGGGGATGCCGCTGCTGCAGTGCTGCTCGAACCCACTACCGAAGAGCTGGGAGTTATGGATCAGATACTCAGGGTTGACGGGTCGGGGCGGAAATACCTGCACATGAAGGCCGGAGGTTCCGTCAGGCCTCCTTCGCACGAAACAGTGGATGCCAAAGAACACTTTATCTATCAGGAAGGACAGACAGTATTTAAATTCGCAGTCACCAGCATGGCTGATGTTGCTGCGGAAATAATGGAAAAAAATAATCTTAAGCCCGACGATATTGCTTATCTGGTTCCCCACCAGGCAAACCTCCGCATTATTGATGCCACCGGCAGAAGAATGGGCCTCCCACCCGAAAAGGTGATGATAAACATTGAAAAATACGGCAATACCACGGCTGCTACAATTCCCCTTGCTTTATGGGAATATGAGAATAGGCTCAGGAAAGGTGATAACCTTATTCTGGCAGCCTTCGGAGGAGGTTTTACATGGGGATCGTTATGGCTTAAATGGGCATATGACCCGAAATAGTTGCTATATTTACCAAAGTAAACACCGAGCTTAAAGCGGAAGATTATGGCAAAGACAAACGGAGAAACAGAAAACACGACAATTAACCTGATCAGCCAGGGGACGGAAATTACCGGAGACATTAAATCGAACGGTGATATAAGAATTGACGGATCACTGACAGGTAATCTTTCAACAAAAGGGAAAGTAGTAATCGGCCCGACAGGAAAAGTAAAGGGAGAGGTTACCTGCAGAAACTCAGAGGTATCGGGCTCCATTGAAGGAAAGATTTCGGTCGGGCAGCTTTTAAATCTTAAAGCATCATCAAAAATACAGGGAGATATTGTGACCTATAAACTTGCTATTGAACCGGGAGCAAGGTTTACCGGCACCTGTAAGATGAGTGAATCTGACGACAATGCAGGATCAAACAACTCAAATGGAAACGAAAGACCCCCGGAAAAAAGATGAGGATAAGAACTCAGGCCTGCAAAATTACGTAAAGTACTCGGGGCTTGCATTTCAGATGATCGCAATTATCCTTGTCACCGTCTGGGGCGGCAGCAAGCTCGATAAATTGTTCCTTCTCGAAACTCCTGTGTTTACCATTATTCTTTCACTTTTCGGGGTGGCAGCCGCCATTTACGTTGCAGTCAGGGATTTCATCACGAAATAATCAAACCCTTTGAAAACCCTTGTCAGACAATATGCACCTGTTTCCGCACTCTTTCTGGGAATTAACGTAATCTGGCTTATAATCTTTCCTCAATTCAATTCCGGCCTGACCCTCTGGAGCCTTCCTGTTTTATCACTCTTTTTTCTCCTCTCCTCATCGGCTGCACTTTTAATTTTCTTCCGGGGTTTCAGCAAAAACCCGAAAGATCAGACATTTCACACTTTTATAGCCGTATCTTCAAAGTTCCTTGCCGAACTTGTGATTACCCTTGTTTGGTTTGCCGTTTTGAAAAAAACCGGTTTTGCTGATATTTTATTATTTTTTCTGCTATATTTAGCATTCACAATTGCCACTTTAATATCGATACTTAAAACTTTGAAAATTAAAGATTTATAAGAAAAGGTTTTGAAAAAGAAAATCTGGATATCGGTTATATCATTTATTGTTTTCCTTCTTCCCTTTTTCACACTGGCGGCGCAGGAAGGTGAACATTCAGCACATCCTGAAAAAACCCGGGCCGGTTCAGAAGCCGAAAAGGGATTCAATCCCAGTGAATTTATTATGGATCATATTTCCGATTCGCATGAGTGGCATATTATGACCCTGGGTAACGGAAAGAATGTGGTTATTTATCTGCCTGTCATCCTGTGGAGTAAGGAAAAGGGACTGAGTATTTTTTCATCAGGGAAACTGGCGCACGGGCATATTCATAATGGTTATATGCTTGTCGAAGAGGGAGAATTAAAAGGCAGAATCGTAAATGCCGGCAGCGATGGTAGCGTCGATGAGAAGAACCTGCCACTCGATTTTTCCATAACAAAAGCCGTAGCGGGAATGCTTTTTGCGGCCCTGACAGGACTGATTCTTTTCCTTTTGCTTGCAAGGTCATACCGCAAATCGGGCATCAGCCATCCGCGAGGGTTGCAAAGCTTCCTGGAACCTGTAATACTGTTGGTGCGCGATGACATTGCCATTCCCAACCTCGGGCATGAACACTATGAAAAATTTATGCCCTATCTTCTTACAGCTTTCTTCTTTATTTTAATTAATAACATTTTCGGCCTTGTACCGTTTCCTCCGCCGTTCGGGGCAAATGTTACGGGAAATATTGCCGTAACCATGGTTCTGGCCGTCTTTACTTTCACAATCACAACCATCAACGGCAGCCGGACTTACTGGAAACATATCTTTGCAACTCCGGGAGTTCCCTTCTGGCTTCTGCCCATAATGATACCCGTTGAGATCATCGGTATGTTTTCAAAGCCCTTTGCACTGATGATCCGACTCTTTGCCAATATCACGGCAGGGCATATAATTGTTCTGAGCCTTATCGCTCTTATTTTTATTTTCGAATCGCTGTGGTTAGCTCCCGTATCGGCGTTATTTGTAATTTTCATGGACTGCCTCGAAACACTGGTGGCATTCCTTCAGGCGTACGTATTCACTCTTCTGTCGGCACTCTTCATAGGTCTTGCCGTTAAGGAAGAACACCATTAATAAACTATGTATAACTAAAACTTTATCAAAATGACAGGAACACTGGCAGCAGTAGGAGCAGGACTTGCGGTAATAGGCGCAGGTATTGGCATCGGCAACATCGGTAAAGGCGCAATGGATGCAATAGCACGCCAGCCCGAGGCCACCTCCAAGATCCAGACCGCAATGATCATCGCAGCAGCCCTTATCGAAGGCGTTGCCCTCTTCGCAGTGGTTGTGGCCCTTATTGCTTAAAAAAGTTTAAGAAGCCTGCAACGGTTGGTTGCAGTGCTTCTTTTTAAATTAAACATTAAACTTTCACGATATGATTCTAGCAACCAGCCTGGCAACACCGCAGATAGGGACCGTATTCTGGACAACACTTGTATTCATTTTGTTCTTCCTGGTACTGGCCAAATTCGCATGGAAGCCTATTCTCAACGCCGTAAAAGCCCGTGAGGAAATCATTAAAAGCTCCCTTGAATCGGCTGAAAAAGCACGCGAAGACATGAAAAGGCTGCAGGCCGATAACGAGGCTATTCTCCGCAAAGCAAGGGAGGAAAGGGAGAATATTCTGAAGGATGCACGCGATGCACGTGAGAAGATGATTACGGAAGCCCGTGACAAAGCCTCGGAAGAAGCAGGAAAAATGATCGAAAAGGCCCGTACTGAGATAGAAAGGGAAAAACTGAAAGCCCTATCGGAGATTCAGGATCAGGTTGCTTCCCTTTCGGTGGAGATTGCTTCCAAACTGCTGGGCGAACATCTTAAGAAGGATGACGAACAGGAAAAACTGATCAGTAAATACCTTAAGGAACTGGGAACCAACAATAACTAGCATCCGGAACTGAATGAACGAAGGAAAAATACCGGTACGATATGCAAAAGCCCTCTTCGAAACGGCTTTAAGCCGTAATACTCTCGACAGGGTTTTTGATGATATGAATTACGTCGGCGAGGTGTGCAGAATACCTCAGATTGATGAATTGCTTAAAAGCCCGGTAATAACTCCATCCCTTAAAACAAAAGTCCTCACTGAAATCTTCGGTAAAGATATTTCCGGTCTGACAATGTCACTTATCGGACTTATGGTTAAAAACGGACGGGAATCCTTTCTTCCGGCCGTCGCAAGAAACTTCAGAGACCGGACCATGAAACACAAAGGGATAACGGAATCAAGCCTGGTTACGGCGGTGCCGGTTGGAGATAAAACAAAAAAAGCAGTTGAAAATCTTATTTCGCAAAAATTCAAAACAAAAGCTCTCCTGAAAGAAAGTGTTGACCCCGAAATAATCGGAGGTTTTGTTCTGAAAGTCAACGATTACTTCATTGACGCAAGCCTGAGATCAAGGCTAAGAAAGATCAGGAAAGAATTATCGGGCAAAACAAATTGGTAAAAATTTTAATAACGGAAATTCCATCAAATTAACAGATATGGCAAGTATTAAACCTGCGGAAGTATCAAAGATTCTTAAACAGCAGCTCGAAGGCATTCAGACCGGAGTTGAACTCGAGGAAGTGGGTGTGGTGCTTCAGGTTGGCGACGGTATTGCCCGTGTTTACGGCCTGTTGAATGCACAATCGAATGAGCTGGTCGAATTTGAAAACGGTATTGAAGCCATCGTGCTCAACCTTGAAGAGGATAACATCGGTGTTGTACTGCTGGGGCCTTCGGAGGAGATAAAAGAGGGCGACATTGTTAAACGCACAGGGCGTATTGCTTCAATCATGGCCGGCGAGGGTCTGCTCGGCAGGGTTATCACCCCAACCGGACAACCTGTCGACGGAAAAGGCCCCATTACAGGGGAACTTTATGAAATGCCTTTCGAAAGAAAAGCCCCCGGGGTTATATTCCGGCAGCCCGTGAAACAGCCCCTGCAGACAGGTATCAAGGCCATTGACGCGATGATTCCCATCGGACGGGGACAGAGAGAGCTTATTATCGGCGACCGCCAGACGGGCAAAACGGCTATCGCCATTGATACAATAATAAACCAGAGGAGCAACTTTGAGAAAGGGAAACCTGTTTACTGCATTTACGTGGCTGTGGGGCAGAAAGGATCGACTGTTGCCAATATAGCGGCAGCCCTTGAAGCACACGGTGCCATGGAGTATACGGTTATTGTGGTCGCTACGGCATCCGACCCTGCTGCCTCCCAGTTTTATGCTCCGTTTGCAGGGGCAGCCATCGGAGAATATTTCCGCGATACAGGCCGTGATGCCCTGATCATTTACGACGATCTTTCAAAACAGGCTGTTTCGTACCGTGAAGTGTCACTGCTTCTGCGCCGTCCTCCGGGGCGTGAGGCATACCCGGGTGATGTGTTTTACCTCCACTCGAGGCTTCTTGAAAGAGCAGCAAAGATCATCGAATCGGACGAGGTGGCCAGGCAGATGAACGACCTCCCCGAATCAATAAAACACATGGTCAAAGGAGGAGGCTCGCTCACCGCTCTTCCCATCATCGAAACCCAGGCAGGCGATGTTTCAGCCTATATCCCGACAAACGTTATCTCCATAACCGACGGTCAGATCTTTCTTGAATCGGGCCTCTTCAATTCAGGTGTGAGGCCGGCTATCAACGTCGGAATCTCCGTATCAAGGGTCGGCGGAAACGCCCAGATAAAATCGATGAAGAAAATTGCAGGTACCCTTAAGGTCGACCAGGCTCAGTACCGCGAGCTGGAGGCTTTTGCAAAATTCGGCTCCGACCTCGATGCAGCCACCCTTGCCATTCTCGACAAGGGCGCCAAAAACGTCGAGATACTGAAACAGGGTCAGTACAGCCCCATTCCCGTTGAAAAACAGATTGCAATTATTTATTGCGGAACGCGAGGACTGCTGAAAGATGTCCCCCTCGAAAAAGTCAGGGAGTTTGAAAGATCGTACATCGAGTACCTCGAAACAAAACACAGGGATGTACTGGATGCTCTGGCAGCCGGAAATCTGAACGATCAGATAACAGATACTCTCGATAAGGCAGCTGCAGAAATTGCATTGAGATACAGTTACTAAAACAAGTCAGAGTTAATCCGCATGGCAAACCTTAAGGCAATCAGGGTAAGGATAAATTCGGTAAGATCGACCAGGCAGATCACCTCGGCCATGAAGATGGTTGCGGCTGCAAAGCTGCGAAAAGCCCAGGATAAAATCCTGAGGCTCAGGCCATACGCAGGTAAGCTAAACCAGATTCTTGTCGACCTTACAAAGAGTCTGGCCGATTCCGAAGATGATAATATCTACGGCAGAAAATCCGATCCGGAAAAGATTCTGATAGTTATAATTACATCAAACAGGGGGCTCTGCGGAAGCTTCAATACAAATGTACTGAGAGAAACCCGCAGAATCATTGCCGAAGACTACAACGAACAATACCGGAAAGGTAATCTCTGGTTTGTTGCCATCGGGAAAAAAGGCCACGATTTCCTCAGGAAACAAAAACTTAACATACTGGAGGAAGCCAATGATCTGGTCAACCAGCTTTCTTTCGATAAATGCATGCCCCTCGCCGCAAGAATAATGGAAAGTTTTACAAGCGGCCGGTTCGACAGGGTGCGGCTAATCTACAACCAGTTTAAAAATGCTGCCGTTCAGAACCTTACCAACGAGGCTTTTCTGCCTGTTGAACCCAAACAGCAGGAGGGAAAAAAAGCCGAAGGACACACTGACTATATCTACGAACCCACAAAAGAGGATATAATAAAAGACCTTATTCCCAGATCATTAAGAATACAGTTTTACAAGGCCATCCTTGATTCCTTTGTGGCTGAACACGGAGCCAGGATGACCGCCATGCATAAGGCAACCGACAATGCAACTGACCTTATCAGGGAACTTACCCTGCAGTATAACAAGGCAAGACAGGCAGCAATCACCAACCAGATACTCGAAGTTGTAACGGGAGCAGAAGCTCTGAAAGGTTAACCTCCGGAAGCCCTGAGGTACCGCTTATCTCTCCATCATATGTTGTACACTTATGATCATCTGAAAGATCTCTCGGAAAAGGCTCTCGGAAATCTGAACCTGCCCGATGAAGCCGGTGCATTATTCGAACCGGTCAGATACACCCTTTCTGCAGGAGGCAAAAGAATCAGGCCCGTACTGACTCTTATGGCCTGTAATATTTTTACCGACAAAATCGACCATGCCGTTCTTCCTGCGGCCGGATTCGAAATATTCCACAACTTCACACTTGTACATGACGATATAATGGATAATGCCGCGGTAAGAAGAAATCTTCCCGCGGTTCATGTGAAATGGAACCTTAACCAGGCGATTTTATCGGGTGATGTGATGGCTTTCATCGCGAATTCATGTTTTCTCCATCTCCCGCCGGAACAGTTCCTGCCGGCTTTTAAGATTTATAACCAGACAGCCGTGGAAGTCTGCATCGGACAGCAGCTCGACATGGATTTTGAGAAGCTGGTAACCGTTTCCGAATCAGAATACCTGAGAATGATAGAACTCAAAACCGCCGTGCTTCTCTCCGGATGCCTTAGAACAGGGGCTTTGATCGGAGGGGCCGGACAGAAGGAGATTAATCTTCTCGGCGAAATGGGCAAAAATCTGGGCCTGGCCTTCCAGATACAGGATGACCTCCTGGATGTTTACAGTGAGCCTGGTAAATTCGGGAAGGCAAAGGGGGGTGATATTATTTCAGGGAAAAAAACTTTCCTGCTTGTCAAGGCTATGGAACTGGCTACAGGCAACAAATTAAAAATTCTCCAGTCGCTGATAAATGACAGAAGCTACGACCCCGGAGGGAAGATAAGCACTGTGACAGAGATATACGATTCCCTGGACATAAAATCCATTTCCGAAAAAAAAGCTGAAGAGTATATTTCTTCAGCCATGGATAATCTTGAAAATTTATCTGTACCTGCCGAGAGAAAGAGCGAGCTCAGGGCATTTGCCGAATCACTTGCCCGGAGAAGCACATGATTACAATCCGGGATTCTCGTTCCTGCTCATCCATTGCAGATTAAGCAGTATGCCGGCATTAAGCATAAACTGGTCGTATTTGCTTACCAGGTATTTGGCCTCAACAAAGAGGTCGAACTGGTTTGTGACCTTGATGTAGGTACCTGCGCCGACATTGAGCCCTATAGCATTGTCTTTCTCCACTTCCTTGAGCTCATAATTGTCAATATTGGAAACAAATTTCCTTTTTGCCAGCAATATATCAAGCCCTGCAAGCCCGTAAAATTCGAACCTGTCGAGTGAGTTGAAAACGTAGTGCCCGTTCAGATCAAACATAATTGCCGATACAACATATTTTTCCTCACCTGCCTGCATGGTTGACTTTGTAATATTCGGGATGAACCAGGTAAAGGATGGAGATACGTGCAGAGGAACACTGATCTCATAAATGCCTTTTGCAAACAGATCAAAGTTCGTACTCTGATTGGACTCCCAGGTCTGCTGGTGAAAAGGGAAACCCGTCGTAAAACCCAGACCCCCTCCGGCTTTTGTAAACTGACCTTCAGCAGCCTGGAGAGCAAATAAACCGATAAATAAAAGTGTATAAACTTTCTTCATAACATTTATTTTTAATTGTTGCCTTAAAGATAAGTATTAAAAACAAGTTAAAAATTACAATCCGGATAATCTTTTCATTTTTATCTAGTGGCCGAAACCTCTCCCAAAAATTGTCATTATGGATTGAAGCAAAATAAAAATTATTACATTTGTCTATTAATTACAGATTCAATATTTATGGCACGTAACACCGGAACAATCAGTCAGATAATCGGCCCTGTTATTGATGTTGTTTTTGACAGACAGGGAGCCGAGATGCCTGAAATCTACGACGCACTTGAAATAAAAAGAGATGACGGTACAACTTTAATTGTTGAATGCCAGCAGCACATTGGCGAAAATACTGTCAGGACCATAGCTATGGATTCCACCGACGGACTCCGCAGGGGTATGGAAGTGATCTCAACCGGCGCTCCCATAGTGATGCCCATAGGAGAACAGATTAAAGGACGGCTGATGAACGTAACCGGCGATGCCATTGACGGTATCGGCCCGCTCGACAAGAAAGGCGGGTATCCTATTCACCGCGTCCCTCCCAAATATGAGGAATTAACTACCGAGAAGGAAGTTCTTTTTACCGGAATAAAAGTCATCGATCTTATTGAACCTTACTCAAAAGGAGGTAAAATCGGACTTTTCGGCGGAGCAGGCGTGGGAAAAACCGTTATCATCCTTGAACTGATAAACAACATTGCCAAAGCCTACTCAGGTCTTTCTGTTTTTGCAGGTGTCGGGGAAAGAACAAGGGAAGGCAATGATCTTCTCCGTGATATGCTTGAAGCCGGAGTAATCACCTACGGAAAGGAATTCCTCGAAAGCATGGAACACGGAGGGTGGGACCTGTCGAAAGTTGACATGGAAGCCCTGAAAGAATCCAAGCTGGCTCTTGTCTTCGGCCAGATGAACGAACCTCCCGGGGCCCGTGCCCGCGTTGCCCTCTCAGGCCTTTCCGTTGCAGAACACTTCAGAGATGGCGATGGCAAAAGCGGCGGAAGGGATATTCTTTTCTTCATGGACAATGTATTCCGTTTCACTCAGGCCGGATCAGAAGTATCGGCACTGCTCGGACGTATGCCCTCCGCCGTGGGTTACCAGCCGACACTGGCTACCGAAATGGGAATCATGCAGGAAAGAATCACATCCACCAAACACGGATCAATCACCTCAGTGCAGGCAGTCTATGTGCCTGCAGATGACCTCACCGACCCTGCCCCTGCCACCACATTTGCCCACCTCGACGCAACAACCGTGCTGAGCAGAAAAATATCCGAGCTCGGTATATACCCTGCAGTTGACCCGCTCGACTCAACATCAAGAATTCTTACTCCCGACGTGGTCGGCCATGAACATTACAACTGCGCTCAGCGTGTTAAGGAAACCCTGCAGAGATACAACGAACTTCAGGATATTATTGCCATACTCGGTATGGACGAGCTATCTGAAGAGGATAAACTGGTTGTTCACAGGGCAAGAAGGGTTCAGAGGTTCCTTTCACAGCCTTTCCATGTGGCTTCACAGTTTACCGGTATTCCGGGTGCGTTCGTCTCGATTGAAGATACCATTAAGGGTTTCAACATGATAATGGACGGAAAGGTTGACCATTACCCCGAGGCAGCATTCATGCTCGTCGGAACCATTGAAGATGCAATTGAAAAAGGAGAAAAACTTCTCGCCCAATCGAAATAGAACGAGATGAAAATCGAAATAATAACTCCCGACCAGAAGGTGTACGAGGGAGACATTAAGTCCGTAAGAGTCCCGGGAAGTAAAGGCTCTTTCCAGGTACTGAAAGACCATGCCCCGATCGTTTCCACTCTCGATAAAGGCCCCGTTATAGTTGTTGACCAGGCCGGCAACGTGCTTAATTACGAAATAACGGGCGGAGTTATTGAAGTTAAAATGAATCACATTATCCTCCTGGCCGAATCAATCGCCGTGGCTTCCTGAAATGGAACCGTCAGAATTTAAAAAGCATGCTCACGACCTTGTGGAATGGATGGCCTCCTACATGGAGAATGTGGCTTCCTACCCGGTAAAATCAAAATCAAAACCGGGTGAAATTTTAAGCCGGCTTCCTGACAATCCACCTGACGAACCTGAATCTTTTCACGATTTTTTCGATGATTTTCTGAATATCATAATGCCAGGAATTACCCACTGGCAGAGCCCGAACTTTTATGCATACTTTCCTGCAAATGCCAGCCCGCCATCCATACTCGCCGAGATGCTCACTTCAACGCTGGCTGTCCAGGGCATGATATGGGAGACCTCGCCTGCCGCAGCCGAACTCGAGGAAAGGATGATGCACTGGCTTCGCGATATGACAGGCCTTCCCGAAACCTTCGAGGGCGTCATCCAGGACACGGCCTCAACTTCAACACTGGCCGCAATTCTGACAGCCAGGGAAAAAACCACCCAATACAGTATCAATGAGAATGGTTTTACAGGAAACCCCGTATTGCGTATTTACTGCTCCACTCAGGCCCACTCATCGGTCGACAAAGCAGTTAAGATAGCAGGGATCGGCATTAAAAATCTTATTAAAATAAAAACCCGGCCCGACTTCTCAATGGACCCTGAGGAACTTTCGGCAGCCATTGAAAAAGATCTGAAGGCCGGATTTAAGCCCTTTTGTGTGGTCGCAACCCTTGGCACAACAGGTGTTACGGCAATAGATCCCCTGAGGGAGATCGGCGAAATCTGTCACCGCCACGGTGTCTGGCTTCATGTCGATGCTGCTCTTGCAGGCACGGCACTGATACTCCCCGAATACAGGTGGATGATCGATGGCAGTGAATATATCGACAGTTTTGTCTTTAACCCGCACAAATGGATGTTTACAAACTTCGACTGCAGTGCATATTTTGTAAGGGATGCCGCAGCGCTGATCCGCACATTTGAGATATTGCCCGAATACCTGAAAACAAGAACCAGGGGACAGGTAAATGATTACCGCGACTGGGGGGTGCCGCTGGGCAGAAGATTCAGAGCTTTGAAGCTGTGGTGCGTAATCAGGATATATGGCCGCGAAGGTCTTGCAAGAATGGTAAGAAATCACATAGATATTGCCCGCAGACTTGCCGGAATGATTTCGCGGGAACCTGATTTTGAGATCGCGGCACCGGTTACCCTTAACACCGTCTGTTTCAGGTACAGGCCCCGTAACGCAAACGCTGAAGAAACGGATAAAATAAATGAGAAACTGAATCATGCGCTGAACGACTCCGGCAAAATGTATCTTACCCATACAAAAGTGAACGGCAGATACACTCTCCGCATGGTTACTGCACAGACAAACGTTACCATGGAACACGTTGAAAATTCCTGGACTCTGATAAAAGAAACCGCCAGGAGTATGGCCCCCCGTTGAAAGCCCCCGATGATTTTTCTTTTACATTCTGTAACGGCCAACCATCATCCCGTAAATGTCAATATTAAAAATGAGCCTGAACCAGGGGGCCTCATTTACATTACGCCATGCGGCCTCAACTCCTCCGGAAATCATAAACGGAATCCTCAGCACAAAAAAGTCGGCAAGAAGTTCCGTTCCAAACGACCTGAAAGTCTCGGTCTTGTTTACATAAATATTACCTGAACTCTGGAGATAAATATTGTCGGTGCCGGTTGCATAATCATAAAACAAACCTCCTCTGAGTCTTTTCACATACAAAAACGATGGTATATTCAGGTCAGGATAAAGCAGCGGGAAAACATAATCCGCCGAAAAAGAATTAAGCTCCTTTGAAATTATATTACTGTAGCTTCTCGGCCATTCCGCCCTGTTGTATAATACCAGTTTTTCGGGGTTCTGATGATCTGTGTTATATCTCAGCCTGAGCCCGTGATTTTTTACAAGGCCCGGCATGTATAAAGTTGTACTGAAGGTCGACATAGTGCCATAAATATCACGGTCCCACGGAAAGGACGTATATGAATAATCAGCCACCAGCGCCCACCTGGGGTAAATGTCTCTCATCCCCGAAGCGGAGTACAATGAAAGGAATGCCCTGCCTGTCATCTCCGTCTGACCCCTGTCATAAACATTGCTTTCTTTTATATAGATTAAACTTGTGTTGTGAACGGCCGTTACTGAAGGTCTTATATAGGCCGAAAGGTTTCCTCTTCTGAACGATAACGGCAGTGAAACTGTATTTCTGAATTTCAAAGCCACAGGTACAAATGAAGGATCGGGTACATTATTGGAAAATTTCAGTATTTCGGGATAACCTCCGTAGTCTGCACCCGTTTCAATGACCGGAAACCATCCCTTCCATGTTAACCCAAGGTGCAGATAATCAAAGCCATTCGACCGCTCATATCCGGCCGTGGTTACCAGTGTACTGAGGTCATTCTGGGAAAATAATGTCAGGCCCGGCGACAGAGCCAGAGGATCACTCTTAACCTGTTCAATATCGGCGTAAAAAGGCAACCAGCTATGCACCCTCAGAGGGTGTAGCCATTTCCGGTAAGGCTTTGGCGTATATTCCGGTGCCCCTCCGGTTTCTGTTAATTTATTAACACTGTTCCGCTGAATATCAGGAAGAAGCTTTGTGTCGAATTGAGAATGGGCTTCGCGAATGGAGACCTTTCTCAGACTGAGCATGCAGATATCATATCCCGACATTTTATAATCGGTGAAGAAAAGAGTGTCGCCAGTTAAGGTAATGTCATAGACTCCAAACCTCGAACCGGTCAGCCTCTTCTCCTCCCCCGAAGGAGTAAGAAGCCAGAGATTGTCGGCAGAGGAGGCTGAACTGATGTAAAACAGCGAATCATTTCTCAGAAATGCCGACTGAATATCATTTCTTCCCTGTTTCAGGAGTGTCTGCCATGTTCCGTTCTTCGTATCCAGGCAGATGATCCCTTCTCCTTCGCCGGAGAGAGATATAAAAGTTATCCTGTCGCCGGAAGGAGACCATTGGGGACGCTGGGGATAGAGGTTGCCGGGGACATTAAATTTTTCCAAAATATCGCCGTTAAAGGCATCCACAATGGAAACACTGTTTTCATTTGAGACACTGTTTTCGACTGCAGCAATGAACCGGCCGTCGGGAGAGATTGCTGCGGCCATGTATCTGCTGCGAAAAGTTAACTGACGCACGGAGCCACGATTAATGTCATATAACCTTATTACAGAGTATTCCCTGTTTGCCCACCGCGGATCAGGTTGCGTCTCAACCCAAACGATTTTTCCGGCAGCCCCCGAAATAAAATACGGGTAAAGATAACCGGGAGTGACAAGTTTCTTCTCCTCCCCGGTTGCGGTATTTATCATTACTATTGCCGGAGGATCGTACATTGAGACCTTTATTGCTGCTATATGTCCGCTGCCTGCAATAACAGGCGAATAATAGTTTATGTAGTTCCTTCCCTTTGAGGTGTTAACCGGCAAATATGAATCAGTTGGAAATCTTTCTTCTTCTTTCTTCCATTCCCCGGCAAGGGATCTGAAAGTCTGGGTGAATACCTTCTGTTTTGTAAGACCGGCTCCAGATGACAAGCCGAGGTTAAAGGGCACAATTGTAAAAGGATATTTTGCCGTAAATCCAAGGGCTTTGTTCCATACATTATATCCCTGGTTCTTTGCAACCCATTCAACCATACGGTAGCCGTATTTGTATTCGTCGGGTGTAAAGTTCCTGTACGATCCCAGCAGAATTTTGTCGTAACTGTACATTTTACCTCTTTCGACTGCAAGGGCTTTGACCTCCTTGTTGAAGGAGGGAGCCCTTCCCCTGCCCGATTCAGAAAGCATTGTCTCCATCAGCACGGCGTCACCCTCCATAAACCACATTGGCAGAAACCCTGCAATTGCACCGATGTAATGTTCTCCGAGCGGCAGAGACAGAATTCCCGAGATACCCTGCCTGAGCGAACTCATCTGCATAACATGGGTCATTTCATGAAGTGAAAGCTGCAGGGCATTGTCCATCGGAACGGCATTTTGTTCAGGTGTCGGAAATAACTCCATCCGCCTGGGAGCCCACGCCACATATCCGTTCGATTTCACCGTATAGTTGTGAATAATTACCGGAATTCTGAACTTTCTTTCACCGTAGTAATTTACAAGTTCTGAATAGGCATAATCAAGAGTCCTGGCAAAATTAACCCCCTCTTTTCCGTATGATTCCGGGTAGATCACCCTGAACCTGTCGGTTTTTATCTGAAGCCATTTAACTGATGCCGGATCTTCACCTGTATCATAGTACTGTGCCGAGGCTTTTAAGCTGAAGCCAAGGGAAAGAATCAGAATTAAACCGGCCGGGGCAACTCTCATGGGAATATTTTACCCAAAAATAAAGAATTAAACCTACCCTGAGCAATGTTTGTAAAATTATACCTGCTCCGGCATGGCGGGCAGGTTTACTTCCCACTTGCTCCCGGACATAATCTTTAAGAAAAATTGAGTAATTTCGACACCTGTTTTAAACGGATACAGATCAAACCCTTTATCATGATAAAATACAGGCAGATAAACCTGATAACCGGCTGGGTGGTTTTCCTGGCCGCAGCTGCAACCTACCTTCTTACAATCGAGCCTACCGCAAGTCTGTGGGACTGTGGCGAGTTTATTGCTTCGGCTTTTAAGCTTGAGGTTGGGCACCCTCCCGGAAACCCTGTTTTTATGGTGATCGGGCGGGCCTTCACCCTTCTGGCCGGAGGTGATGTATCGAAGGTTGCCGCAATGGTTAATGCAATGTCGGCTCTTGCAAGTGCGTTCACCATTCTTTTTCTTTTCTGGACAATAACACATCTCGCAGGGAAGATCCTGATCAGGAGTGAAGAGGATTATACTCCGGGGCGCATTACGGCGATAATGTCGGCCGGAGTTGTCGGCGCGCTTGCATACACGTTTTCCGACTCTTTCTGGTTCTCGGCCGTTGAGGGAGAAGTTTATGCTCTTTCTTCTCTCTTCACTGCAGCTGTTTTCTGGGCAATTCTGAAATGGGAAGAGTCTTCCGAAGAAGCCTGGGCCGACAGGTGGATAATACTCATTGCCTTCCTGATGGGCCTTTCCATCGGAGTACATCTGCTTAACCTTCTTACCCTGCCGGGAATTGTCCTTGTTTATTATTTTAAGAAATACCCATTTTCATGGAAAGGATTCATCATCTCAACAGGCATCTCCTTTATCCTCCTTGCATTGCTGCTTTACGGTATTATACCGGGAGTTGTAACGCTTGCTTCGAAATTTGACCTTTTCTTTGTGAACACTCTCGGCCTGCCGGTTAACAGCGGAATGATATTCCTGGCCATCCTGATAGTTTTGTTTTTTACACTTGCAATAAGGTCAACACTTCTTTCGCGGGGAAAAAGCAAGATTTCGGTTTATGCCATGGGGGCTCTTTTCTTTTCAGGGATGTGGATTATCTCAGGTTCATTCTTTCTGAATATTATTGCACTGGGGCTTCTTGCCGCATTCGTATTCTATGCCGCCGCCGGCAACACTCGTCTTCTTAATACGGTTCTTACAGCCATCGCTGTAATTTACATAGGATATTCAGCCACAGCAATTATTGTTATTCGTTCTTCGGCAAATCCTCCGCTTGACGAAAACAATCCGGAAAATCCCTTTAATCTTCTCTATTTCCTTAACAGGGAGCAATACGGTTCGCGTCCTCTTTTCCACGGGCCTTACTTCAATGCGCCTGTAACCGATTACCAGGACGGCAAACCCCGGTACAGTGTTGTTGACGGAAAATACAAGATTACCAGCCACGATCTGGTGAGGAAATACGATGAAAGGTTTGAAACTGTTTTCCCCAGGATGTGGAGCGACCAGAGCGATCACCAGCAGATTTACCAGGAATGGTCGCGTATGAAAGGGATACCCATGCAGGTAACAGAACGCGGCGGCGAACGTAAAACGTTGCGAAAACCGACTTTCGGCGAGAACCTCCGGTTCTTCTTCAGGTACCAGCTCGACTTTATGTACTTCCGTTATTTTATGTGGAATTTCTCGGGCAGGCAAAATGATACACAGAGTTACGGAGGAGCCGTGAACGGCAACTGGATCACGGGAATCGGGTTTCTTGATGCCCCGAGGGTGGGAACTATCAAAGACATGCCTGAGGAGATGAAAAATGAACCTTCAAGAAACGTGTATTACATGCTTCCTTTTATCCTGGGGCTTATCGGTTTATTTTACCATCTCTCGAAGGATAACCGCGACTGGGGCATAATAATGTTGTTGTTCATAATGACCGGGGTGGCCATCGTGGTTTATCTTAACCAGTATCCCAACCAGCCCAGGGAAAGGGATTATGCCTACGCAGGCTCTTTCTACTTCTATGCGGTCTGGATAGGACTTGGAGTACTCGCTCTCTTTGAATGGCTTTCAGGGCTGACGGGCGAACGGTTGTCATCTGTAGTTTCCGGGGTGCTGTGCCTGGCTGCTGTTCCCCTGATTATGGGAACCCAGAACTGGGATGATCACGACAGATCGGGACGTTATCTTGCACGGGATGTTGCTTTCAATTATCTGAATTCATGCGCTCCCGATGCAATTCTGTTTACAAACGGTGATAATGATACCTTCCCTCTCTGGTATGCCCAGGAAGTTGAAGGAATGCGGACCGATGTCAGGGTATGCAACCTGATGCTTCTTAACACCGACTGGTATATCGACCAGATGAAGCGGAGAACCTACGAATCGGCGCCGCTCCCTCTGTCACTGCCTCCGTCAAAATATTATGACGGCGTCAACAACCAGATTTTTATAGTCGAAAAAACCAAAGACCCGGTTAACATCAAAACCGTAATCGACTGGGTGATGAGCGAAAATGAAGGAACCAAGGTCAGGGTCTCACCTACTGAAATACTTGACGTAATTCCCACCCGTACCATACGGATTCCTGTCGATACGGCAGCGGTATTGGCCTCCGGAACGGTTAAAAGAGAAGATGCCGATAAAATCGTTCCATACATCGACATAACCCTTAAAGGCAGTTCAATCATAAAGAGCCAGCTGATCGTTCTCGACATACTTGCCAACAACAACTGGAAAAGGCCGGTATATTTCGTTACAGGATACCATAACGATGCTATGGGGCTTGAGGAATATTTTCAGCTTGAAGGTCTGGCCTACAGGCTTGTACCCGTAAAATCACAAAACCGAAGCTGGCTCGATTACGGCAGAATCGATACGGATATCCTCTACGATAATCTTATGAACAGGTTCGTATGGGGAGGCGCAAAGGAGGAAGGCGTTTTCATCGACTATAACCACAAGCGCACACTTACTGTCGTTAAAGCCAGATATAATCACGCCAGACTTGCCAAAGAACTTGCATCCTCGGGTGAAAAAGAAAAAGCCATGAAGGTCCTCGATCACTGCATGGAAACAATCCCGGTTGATAAGGTCCCCTACGACATGTTTATTCCCGATATTATCGAAGCTTATTATTTGTGCGGCGGGAGTGAAAAAGCTCTTAAACTTACAACAGGCCTTTCAGAATACTATACGGCCAGGCTTGATTATTTTTTCAGGCAGAAGCAGGATTTAATTGAATCAGCCGACTATGAAATTCAGACAGCAATACAGCTGATTTCAAGGACGGCCAATGCCGCCCAGGCAAACGGTTTTACCGAAGTGGCAAAGGAGCTTAACAATAAGCTTGATGGTTATTACAATAACTATATCAGGTTGCTGCAGCCGGGAATGAAACAATAGTTACCGGTAATTGTAAAAGCTGTGCTGGGGATTAAGGAATTTTTCCAGCACACAGAACAGCTTCTCGGGAAAGACAGGTTTAAGAACATATTCATTGCACCCGGCAATCAGTGCTTCATTCCGGGTTTGCTCGGAAAAAAATGCAGTAATCATAATCACGGGAACCGTACGGAATTTTCTCTTAAGTATTCTTACGCAGTCAATCCCGTTAATGAAAGGAATAAGATAATCAACAATTACAACATCAATAACATCATCGGTTGAATTAATATAATTTATAAAATCCTTCCCGTTCTCAAAAACCCTAAGATCTGCACCGGCACTTTCCAGTATGGTTTTATAATACTTTAAAGAGGGAAGATCGTCTTCAACGATTACAATAGTTTTATGTTGTAAATCCAGATTGTTGAATATCAGGCTCATCTGAAAATCATTCTGATTGCATTAAAATTACGACATGTATTTTGAGAACGCTGCGGCACCGAATGCAGTTATTAACATTTTATCAACACAATTATAAACCTCGGCCCTTAAAAATTTGTTTTAGTGAATATTATTTAGCAATTTCGTGATTATATCTTAAATGAAAACCAGCCGCCATGTCCATCTTAAGTATTAACCACCTTCGCGGCCTTCTCTTTGCGAGGAAGGAGCTTAAATTCATGCATATATTCCGGATGATACTGCCTGCAGCCGTTTTTATGGTTTTTGCAGCCAGGCTTGATGCCCAGACCGGTTTTGATAACCCCACCAGGGCTTTATACATATTCGACCTGGCCCGGTATATAGATTACGGCCCGGGCTTTGCCGATTCATCGGCCTTCAGGATAGGGGTTCTGCTGGGTGATTACGAACTTATAGACGAAATGATGAAACTGGCCAGGACAAGGAACCGCATACAGGATAAACCCGTAAGGATCGGCGGCTTTAAAAACCTTGAGAGCCTTACTCATTGCCAGGTTCTATATGTCAACAAAAATGCAGGTTTCGACCTTAAAAAGATTAAGGAAAAGATTGCCGGAAAACAGACAATGCTGATCACCGAAGGATATGAATTCAGAGAGTCAATGATCAATTTCATCGTCGTAAACGGCAAACCAAGGTTCGATATTAACGAGGAATATGTGAAAAATGAAGGGATGTCGGTACCTGAAAGCCTTCTTCTCACAGCTGTCAAGACAAAGGAAGACTGGGAGAACCTATACGATCAGGCAAGCAAAGAGATTGAATTGCAGAAGGAAACTATAAGGAAGCAGCTTGAAACCATTGAGCAGCAGCGCCTTGAGATTATGAAGCAGAAAAATCTTCTCGACAGTCTCGACAGGCAAATCACTCTGAAGGAAAAAGAACTCTCTGAAAAACAAAAGGTTCTAAATACACAGATGGCCATGATTTCGCGGCAGCAGGGGGAGATAACCGTACAGAGGCAGACTATTGCCGGCCAACAGAAAGAGGTGCAGATACAGAAAGACACCCTGGCAGCCCAGAAAGCCAAAATAGATACACAACTGGCACTTATAAATTCCCAACTCGATAAAATAACAGAACAGGAGGGCAGGATTAAGCTACAGCTCGAGACGCTCGAAAAGCAAAAACTGGTGCTGTACTTTGTCCTTGTTGCCCTGCTGCTTGTCGGCATCCTGGCCTATTATATTTTCAGAGCCTATAAAATCAAGAAAGAGGCTAATATCATTCTCGAGGAAAAAAACAGGCTGATTTCTGCCCAAAAGGATGAAATTGAGAAACAGAGGGATATTGCAGCTGCTCAGCGCGACCAGATAGCCTACCAGAAAAAGCATATCACCGACAGTATCATGTATGCCAAGAGAATTCAGGCGGCACTCATTCCGTCGCTCGAACTCTTCAGCGACAGGCTTGAACATTTTGTCCTCTACAAGCCCCTGGCCATTGTGAGCGGCGACTTCTACTGGGTAAGCTC
The DNA here is from genome assembly GCA_029974835.1 of Bacteroidales bacterium. Lineage (GTDB taxonomy): Bacteria > Bacteroidota > Bacteroidia > Bacteroidales > VadinHA17 > LD21. The sequence goes on along the minus strand of JARKQN010000065.1, from coordinate 30,059 downwards.
GAAAGACAATATGCACGTTATTATCGCTGCCGACTGTACCGGGCACGGCGTGCCGGGCGCATTCATGAGTATGCTGGGTGTAACCCTTCTTAATGAGATTGTAAATGAAAAGAACATACTGATGCCCGACCAGATCCTAAACAGGATGAGAGATGAGGTCATAAAATCTCTTAAACAGGTCGCCGATGAAGAATCAGTCAAGGACGGCATGGATGCAGCGGTATGCACAATCGATTTCAGCAACAACACTCTGTGGTATGCGGGAGCCAACAACCCTCTCTATCTGATAAGGGGCAATGAGTTGCTTCATTACAGGGCCGATAAAATGCCGGTTGCAATCCATTACAAAATGCAGCCTTTCACATTAAACAGGATTGACCTGCAGAAAGGCGATGCATTTTATATTTTCTCGGATGGTTATGCCGACCAGTTCGGTGGGCCGGAGCAGAAAAAATATATGTCGGGAAAACTTAAGGAGACTTTGATTGAGATACACTCAAAACCAATGCTCGAGCAGGGTGAGATCCTCGACAGGATATTTGAGGAGTGGAGGGGCGATAACCCCCAGGTGGATGACGTTACCCTGATCGGAATCAGGTACTGATTACTGGCATTCAACTTTTGTAACAAGATCTCCCACCTTAACGTCGGGGATAGCTTCCTGTTTAACAAGGTCTGCACCACAATATTCCACACCATCAGTTGAATTTATCTCAACACCATTCTCGTATGTAACCGTCCTGCACACTTTACATTTCTTGAAAAGCGCCTCGCACGAGGTAAACGATATGGCCACTGCCACGAGAAAAACGCCGTAAGCTATTTTCTTTTTCATAAAATAAAATTTCATTCAAAGTTATGATACATCCTCCAACAAACAAATATAAGACGTATTTTTAACCTAAAATGTTGTCCGGGTATGACATAAATTATGATTATGTTAAATTTGATGCAGCATTTTCCAAATAAGCCGGTCTTTCAGACAGAAATGAAAACCTAAAAATTAAATAGTCATGGATGACAAAATGAAAAAACAGGTACAGGTGGTAGCGATACTTAGAATCGTTCTCAGTTCGCTAGGCCTGGTAGCCGCTGTTGTAGTGCTTGCGGTAATGAATTTTGCAAAGGGTTTTGTTGATAATGATGAGATAGCCACAACTGTGCTGACCTTCATCGGCATTTTTGTGCCGGCGGTTCTGGGGCTTATTTCCGTTGCCGGGATTGCCGCAGGAGTGGGCCTCCTCTCATATAAAAGCTGGGCAAGAATACTTACCATAATTATTTCTGTACTGAGCTGTTTCAATATTCCCATAGGAACCCTGGTGGGCGTCTATTCAATATGGGTACTTATGCAGACGGAAACAGTAAAGCTTTTTGAAGGTACCGCACCCTCATCCGGACAGGTATCCTGAACAATATCACGTTTCGCCCTGAAACCGGAATTTTCGTAGTGTATCTTCCCCCCATTTGGGGGGAATCAAAGGGGGGCCTGAAGATCATCCCTTAATTTCTTTTGTTTATTTTTGTTCCTCTAAAACTCACCCCACATGAGCGAGGACAATAAGATTATTTTTTCAATGTACCGGGTAAGCAAAACCTACCCTCCGCACAGGCAGGTACTTAAAGATATTTCACTTTCATTCTTCCTGGGTGCAAAAATCGGCATTATAGGTCTTAACGGTTCCGGTAAATCAACCCTTCTGCGTATCATCGCCGGCGAGGAGAAACAGTACCAGGGCGAGGTGGTTTTCAGTCCCGGTTACACTGTCGGTCTCCTTCCCCAGGATCCGCTTCTCGACGAAAAAAGGACCGTAAGGGAAATAATCGAGGAAGGTGTTCAGGAGATAATGGATCTCCTTAAGGAATACGAGCAGATTAACAACAGTTTCGGCGATCCTGCCGTTTATGAAAACCCCGGAAAAATGCAGGAACTTATGGATCGCCAGGCCCAGCTTCAGGAAAAGATCGATTACCACGATGCATGGAACATTGAACACCGTCTCGAAAGGGCCATGGATGCTCTCAGGTGCCCCGAGGGAAGCACCCCTGTAAATATCCTTTCGGGCGGAGAAAGGCGCAGGGTAGCCCTATGCCGACTGCTGCTAAGAGAGCCTGATGTGCTGCTGCTTGATGAACCTACAAACCACCTCGACACTGAATCAATCCAGTGGCTCGAAATGCATCTTAAACAATACAAGGGTACTGTTATCTGTATAACACACGACAGATATTTCCTCGACAACGTTGCCGGCTGGATACTTGAACTCGACCGGGGAGAGGGCATTCCCTGGAAGGGTAATTACTCCTCATGGCTTGAACAGAAATCAAAACGTCTTGAGATAGAAGAGAAGGGCAACATCAGGCGAAAGAAGATACTCGAAAGGGAACTTGAGTGGGTCCGCATGTCTCCCAAAGCACGCCATGCAAAATCAAAGGCACGCCTCGGAGCTTATGAAAACCTGCTTAACCAGGATGTTAAACAGAAAGAGGAAAAGCTTGAAATCTTCATTCCAAACGGCCCGCGGCTGGGCGATAAAGTAATCAAGGCCGTAAAAGTAGCAAAGTCGTTCGGTGACCGGCTCCTTTTCGACGATCTGGAATTCAACCTTCCGCCAAACGGAATAGTGGGGGTAATAGGACCAAACGGAGCCGGTAAAACAACCCTTTTCAGAATGATAATGGGCCAGGAAAAACCGACGAAAGGAACATTTGAAATCGGGGAAACGGTGGTGCTGGGTTATGTCGACCAGGCACATGCTGCCATCGACCCAAATAAAACAGTTTATGAGGTAATTTCAGGGGGATATGATGAAGTGATGCTTGGCAACCGCCCTGTCAATGCAAGAGCTTATGCCGCCAGGTTTAATTTCACGGGGGCCGACCAGGAAAAGAAATGCGGGGTGCTATCGGGCGGTGAAAGGAACAGGCTTCACCTTGCACTAACCATAAGATCCGGAGCCAACGTGCTTCTTCTCGACGAACCGACCAATGATATTGATGTAAACACCCTCCGGGCACTTGAGGAAGGCCTCGAAAATTTTGCAGGCTGCGCGGTTATCATTACCCACGACCGCTGGTTCCTCGACCGCGTGGCAACTCACATACTTGCCTTTGAAGGCGATTCGAAAGTGGTATGGTTCGAAGGAACTTACTCCGACTACGAGGAGAACTACAAAAGAAGGGTGGCCGACGCTACACCCACACGTATCAAATACCGCAAGCTGACCGGGTAAGGCTATTCGGTAAATTATTTACCGGGCAAACATATATCCGAATAATGATTGACGAACCCCGGATGCCGGAGGATGATGTAATCCTTCGTTATTCATCATTCGTAATCCGAAATTCAGATTTTGCATTTTTCTTCCTCTCTCCTTTCATTTTATTGAATACTTTTATGTTGTCTTTTATATCAAAATGAAAAGATCTGAGGTAATTCTTTTATTCGTCCTGGCAATAATGGCATCTGCCAGGCTGACCGCCCAGCAGGTCGAAACGGTTGTACAAACCGGCCACTATGCCGCAGTCACCGCCGTTTGCTGGAGCCCCGACGGCAAACTTGTTGCCACAGGCAGCGCCGATAAAACCGTTAAGCTCTGGCGCCGCTCCGACGGCCGTGAAATACGAACATTTCACGGCTGCACATCCGCCGCATCAGCCATCACCTTCAACAGGCAGGGGTCATTGCTTATGTCTGTCGATAACAAAGGGGTTGTCACAGTCTGGGAAGTCTCTACCGGAGAAATGAAACGACAACTTCAGTCAGCCGACAGCAGGTTCACTTGTGCCTCCTTCAGCCCTGAAGGAACCAGAATAGCCACCGGCAGCAGAAAATCATACATCGAAATATGGGACCTCTTAACCGGGAACAGGATCTCACAGCTTAAGCCTGTTCCGGCCGATCTCTATTCAGAAAAAAATTTTGAGTATGCCGAATCCGCCTCCGTTATGTACAGCGCCGATGGAAAATATATTCTGGCAGGTTCCGGCGACCAGACAGCAATTCTGTGGGATGCGGCAACAGGCCGGGAGATAAGAAAATACAAAAAGGTAAGATCCTGGTGTACATCCTGCATTACCGAAGCAGCAATAACTTCCGACAATAAATATATCATTTCTGCCTATTCCGATTCCGTGAAAGTATTCGACAGGGAGAGCGGAAGGATCATTAAGGAGCTTTACGGCCAGGGCGGATCATTCGAAAACCTCACGGTCAGCCCCGATGGCAGATATGTCGCTGCAGTCGAATATGGGGTTGCGGAGGTATGGGACCTGAACACAGGCAAAATGATCCATAGATCAGGAGACTACTCTTCCCGTAAGACGCTTTCAGTATCAATAAGCCCGGATTCTAAAGATATACTCACGGGAAATGAAAAAAGGAGCGCCGACATACTGAACATCTCTTCAGGTAAAACAATCTTAACACTTAAAGGCTATCTCAACCAGGTTGACGAGAAAATTCTTACCGACCCGTACATGTACTGGGCCGCTCTGGTAAACGAGGCAAAACTTAGTCCCGACGGAAGCCTCATTGCCGTGGGGAGAACAGGAAACAATGCAAAACTGATCGACTTTCGTTCGGGACGTGTGCTGAAAACCCTGAAAGGACATAATGCCATGGTTATCAGCATCTGTTTCAGCAGCGACGGAAAATATCTGGCCACCGGCGGTCTCGACGGTAAAGCAATAGTATGGGACACGGAAACAGGCAATCAGGTAAGGATGGTAAGCTTCCCCGATGAAAAGGATGCAATCTTTTCGGTCGACATAAGCTCCGACAACAAATATCTTGTTACTGCCGACTGGGGCGGGCTGGTGGTTTTATGGGACATTGCCACCGGAAAGCAGGTAAGAGCCATTTCTCCTCATAACCGAACAGGTGTATACCAGGTAAAACTTCTTCCGAATAATGTTTATTTCATCTCGGCAGGTCTGGATAAAAAACTTAAGCTTACCGAAATAGACACCGGCGAAGAGATAAGGACATTTATAGGTCATACCGACCTGGTTACTTCAATTAATCTTGTACCCGGAGGTGAGAGGTTTATTACCTCATCGTGGGATGGCTCGGTGCGTGTGTGGGATATGGCCTCAGGCCTTCAGGTAAGGAAAATCAATGCCCACGAAGGGGGCGTCTATAATGCAAAATATGACAACTCCGGGAAATTCATAGTCTCCGGCGGCGACGACTTTAAAGTGAAACAATGGGATGCCGCAACAGGTGAAATGATCTCGGAGTTCAAAGGTCATAGCGGCGGAGTGGGTGATGTGAATATCTCCCCCGACCTTAAGCATATTATTTCAGGCAGCCGCGACGGCACTGTCAGAATCTGGGATACCGGCTCAAAAAAAGAACTTGTCTCGATAACTTTTCTTAATGAGAATGACTGGTTCATCCGTAATCCTGAAGGTTATTTTGACGCCTCGGAAGGAGCCTTCGGGTCAATTTCATTTGTCAGGGGAACGGAATTGTATTCCATCGGCCAGTTTTTTAACGAGTTTTTCCGGCCGGGTCTTTACAGCGAAACTCTCTGGAAAACGGGTTCCGGACTCAGGCAGAACCTTCTCCAGAAAGTGAAGGATTCTCCTCCTCCATCTGTTGAGATAATATCACCCGAAGAAGGCACGGAAGCCGGCGACAACATTACCTCCGTACTGGTAAAAGTAACAAACAACGGAGGAGGCGTAAAGGAGTTCAGGGTTATGCATAACGGTAAAAGGCAGGAAGTCCAGTACGACGACCTGAGGAGGATGACAAAAACGGGGCAGTCAGTAATGAAAACTTTCGATATAAGCCTTGTCCCGGGAGAAAATGATATTTCCGTATCGGCTTACAGCAATGGCGAGATCGAATCAGAGCCTTCGACGGTGAAAATAAGCTATAAGGGTATTCCGAAAACCTCCGACTGCTATGTTCTGAGCATCGGTATCAACAGGTATGAAAATGAGAGCATGAACCTCACCTATGCCCGGACCGACGCAGAGGCGGTTGTGAAGACTCTTGGCACCGGGGGCACCAGGCTATTCAATAAAATTTACACTTACACTCTCTTTGACCTCGATGCCACAAAGGCAAAAATACTATCCGCTCTTGATGAGATCAGCCGTGTAATGAAAAAGGAGGACGTGTTTGTTTTCTTCTATGCCGGCCACGGAAGCATGGCTGGCGACAGGTTTTATTTCGTGACAACCGAGATTACCGGCCTGTACCAGGAGGAAAAGCTTAAGGATGCCCTTTTTGTAGGAGAACTGCAGGAGCGCTTTAAACGTCTTCCGGCTCTTAAGCAGGTTGTTTTTGTGGATGCCTGCCAGTCGGGCGGTTCGGTTGAGATACTTGCCATGCGCGGAGGAGCGGAAGAGAAAGCACTTGCCCAGCTGTCACGCAGTTCGGGCATCCACGTGATGGCATCGTCCGAGATGCAGCAACAGTCGGCCGAGATAAAAAGCCTCGACCACGGTGTCTTCACATGGGTACTGCTGGAGGCACTTAAAGGCAGGGCAGACGGCGCACCGGCCGATTCAAAAGTAACCGTTTACGAAATAAAATCATTTATCGACGACCAGGTGCCGGAGGTATCCTACAGACTCATCAGGCATAAGCAGTTCCCCATCACCTTTTCAATAGGGCACGATTTCCCGCTCGTATTTGACCTCTCCCCCAATCCCGCCCGCTGAGGGAAGGGCGAAAATAAAATAAAAATCAGACACCAATGACCTCATTCGATCTTACTCCCGGTGAAAGGAAAAAAACGCTTGAACTGGTAATTGACATCCTCGAGAAATATTATTCAGGAAATACGGCCGGCAGAGTTACCCCTCCGCTGGAAGTAGCTGAAATACGCGCAGAAGTTGAGTCGGCTGATTTTGATAACCCGCTGAGCATCACCGGTTCTGTTACAAAAATAACAGAAGCCCTCGGAAAATATATTGTTCACCTCGGACATCCGATGTATTACGGGCTTTTTAATCCCAGACCGAATTTCCCCTCAGTGCTGGCCGACCTGATCACTGCCGTTTACAATCCCCAGCTTGCTGCATGGAGCCACTCCCCGTGGGCATCGGAAGTTGAGCTTTACCTGGTAAAACAATTCGGCCAAAAGATAGGTTTTCCTTATGAAGCGACCGACGGAGTTTTTGCCACAGGTGGAGCTGAAGCCAACATCACCGCTGTACAGTGCGCCTTAAACCGGCATTTCCCGGAGTACGGTGAAAGTGGCTGCATCGCATTCAGAAAAAGACCCCTTGTCTATTGTTCGGCCGAAGCACATCATTCGGTTATCAGGGCTGCAAAAGTATCAGGACTGGGCAGAGAATCGGTACGGATGATACAGGTCAATGACAGACTCGAAATGGATACCAGGGCTCTGGAAGAAACAATTAATTCAGATATCTCGGCCGGACATGAACCTTTCATGATTGTCGGTACAGCCGGCACTACAGGAACAGGGGCTATTGATAACCTGGAGAAAATTGCGGAAACAGCCGGAAAATACAATTTGTGGTTTCATACCGATTCGGCATGGGGCGGTGCGGCATTGCTTGTACCCGAAATGAAACCCCTGCTGAAAGGCATAGCGAAGTCCGATTCTGTCACTCTTGACGTGCACAAATGGCTATCAGTTACAATGAGTGCAAGCATGTTCATCACAAGGCACAGTGACATACTCGGCAGGACTTTCAGGATAACGACTGACTACATGCCGAGGGAAGCCGGTAAGCTTGAGGTTGTTGATCCCTTCTCCCATTCAATACAGTGGTCGAGGAGGTTTACAGGGCTTAAGCTCTACCTTTCCCTCATGGTTTTCGGATGGAAAGGGTATGAAGAAGTGATAAGAAGAATGACGGCTGCAGGCAGCAGACTTAAGGAGATCCTTGTACAGAATAACTGGGAGATACTTAACAGCACACCCATGCCGCTCGTATGTTTTACGGACAGAGACCTGAAAGATGATCCGGCTTTTATCCCGTGGCTGTGCAGCAGTGTAGTAGCTTCAGGTAACGCATGGGTGTCGGTTTACCCTGTTAAAGGTCTCAATGCCATCCGTGCCTGTATAACTAACTACAACACTTCTGAAACTCATCTGGGCGACCTGGTTAAAATCATCAACGAAATCCGCTCCGACTATCTGAAAAAGAAAACGTCATCCGGGGATCGGTAATTACCAATTCTCATATCCCTAAATTAATCTGCACTCTTTGCTCTGCGCCCTGAGCTCTGAGCATTTTTACCTGTACCACACAAGTCCATAGCCTGCCGTGATAAGCAGCGGGGTATTTTTAAGCGGGGGAAGGAACAGGAAGGAGAATTTCGACTTTGCCTTTGGGGCTACACGGCTTGCAAAAGCTGAGAAACTGGTCCGGTTGATGTCAAAACCGAATCCCATATAATTAAACTGGGTCTCACTGAAATCGGGACCCGCCATCATAATTAAGGATGGTTTGTAAGTAAGGTCCAGTGCCCATCCCTTGTAATCTTTCTCTGTTTTAAACCTGCCTAGTCCGAAAGTATACCCTGCATTACCGGTTATTGAAAAGAAAAGCGAGCCGCTTCCAACGTCATCCAATCCTTCCATCGGGGCAGGGTCAAGTTTTACCTGCGACATATGCAAATTTGCAGCCATTCCGAAACCGTAAATAAAACTATTCCATGATGCAATTCCCTGTTTAAATTCGGGAATCTTCAGATTATAAAAATTCTGTGCATAAGTCCATCCTCCGCCGATGATTGTGGTTGTTGTTTTTAAATCCACAGTTTTTACGGTCATGCTCCCGAAGGTAAACTGGTACGAAAGCGACCGGCCTGTTATTTTTCCGCCCTGCCTCATCCATTGTTTCCTGATTTCGTCCGATTTGAGTTCCTTTTCGTATGTGTAGGTTACGCCGAGAGTCCTTTTATTTATTTTCAGACCTTTCGGAAGCACATCATAATTCTTTTTTCCGGCCACAGACTTAGGGTCAACCCCATAATAGGTCGAGTAGTCAATTATTTTTACCCCTCCGGGAAAACCCGGACTGACCATAAGTTTGTAGTTAAAAGTACCGTTGGGATAAAGAAAGAAGCGCATCGGGCGTTCGCCAGGCATCTTGAATCCGAGTTCTATAATACTGTCTGCCGGAACTGGTCCTTTTACAACTAATCCTGAATTATTCTTTAGCAATCCCTGCCCCTGCCCCTGGTACAGAACTTAGATTCCTGTCCACGCCCCTGTAAATTTCCTGGGACGCGTAATATCAACCGAAAATTCCTGCTGGGAAAACAACGGGAGAATAATTCCCAGCGCCAAAACAAAAAGAACGGTTTTCTTCATGAGGTTAGGTTTTTATATTTCCAAATGTAAGGGAAAGCTCTGTGAAAAATGCAAGTATTCAGAATTTTATTTTCATTTCAGGCCATTTTCACTTTTTCATTATAATTGGCCTTGTAAGGCACATTCTTCATTCACATTATTACGGCTTTGAGGATGAATATCCGGAGGCGGTCAGGCATGTGAAAATGTCTGAATAACAAAACCGTAGTTTTAAGAATATTACGGGTATATATTTTTATTATTTTTACTATGGTTATAGAATAATATTCAGTAAAAACGGAGAAACCTTAAATTATGAAAAAACGAAACTTTATCAAAGCTTTCCTTCTGGGATCGGCTGCGCTTATGGTACCGCGCAGAAGTTCCGCCCTTGAATATTATCCCCGCCCTTCCGGTAAAAAATGGGCCGTGCTTTACAGCACATGGTGCGGCTCGGCCCGGGATGCCGGTGTATGGATATCTGAAGGCATGGACGGCATCGCCAATGTGTTCGACGTACGGGAAAAACCCGACCTCTCCGGATACGATCATATCATTGTCGGCGGAGCAATAAGGTCGGGAAGAGTGTCGCAGGAGATGCAGGACTTCCTGACTAAAAACCAGGCAGTAATTAAACCACGCCTCAGAGGATATTTCGCCGTATGCGGCAACATGATGCAGCCGGTTACCCCCGAAGTTACCTCCAGGCTGATTGACAGGCACCTTGCTGCTATATGCGGCGTAACGGGTATTCCTTCAGGAGTATTTCTTGGCCGGATCACCTGGGGCCTCATGGAACCTGATGTCAGGGAACAGATGCAAAAGATGCCGGGTATGAAGGAATATGATAACCTAAAAAGAGATGAATGCATGGCCTTCGGCAGGGAGGTTCTTGAAAAGAATAAATAAGTCAACCTATGTACCGGAAACTATTCAGCTTTGCGGTTATGACAGTGACAATACTTGCCGCTAATCTTATTACAAATACCTTAGGCAATTATCTAATCACATACCGTAACCATGTCCGACCGGTTACTTTTACGGTAATCGGCATGATAATAACCGTTGCAATATTTTACCCTCTCTTTGTAAAGCTGGAGGAGTGGGTTGAGCAGATATCGGCCGACCTGCTGAAGCAGAGCCGGACAGGCATCTTAAGGTATTTAGGCCTTATTTTTGCTTTTCTTGGATGCCTGCTTGTGCTTGTTTGGTTTTATGCAAAGATGTGGTACCGGATCGACCTGCTGAAAATAGTCGTCAGCGGCAGCCTGGGTTTATATATCTGAGTCCGGATTTACTGTTCCCGGTTATTTGTACACAACCATCTCTTCTATCTTTTTGCGGGACGATGCTGCCGAAACGGCATCAACGCTTTTATCGGTATGTCCCACCCTTATTACCATTATCGCCCTGTAACCCTCAGGGATGCCCAGAGCCTCTTTTTTAGAGGTGTTGATGGCTGCCACAGGGCCGGCATAGATGTGCGCACCAAGTCCGAGAGCCTGGGCTGCTAAATACATGTAACCCGAAGCAAGACCGCAGTCATACTCAACAGTGTTGCCTTCCTTCCCGGAAATAACTATCAGAATATTATTGTCGGTGATATTAGGCATCAGTTCCTTCAGAAGGGCTTTATCCTTAACGACCGTAAAAAACCAGGGCTGAAGGTTTCGCGCGCTGGGAGCCTTCATCCCCGCCTTCAGTATTGTTTCAATGTCGCTGTCATTCACCGGTTCACTTACAAACATCCTTGCAGAATAGGCCTTCAGAATGGCATCTGTCACGGCATTCCCTGACTGCTGTCCTTTCAGGGGAGCAATTATCAGAAATCCAAGAATCGTTGTGATAATAAGCAGTTTTGTTTTCATTTCACTATATTTTGAAAGGTTATTATTCCAGGCTGTAAATTGCATAATCCCTTCCCCGGGCCCGCCAAACAACCATATTATGCAGATTTGCTTTATGTATTCCCTCTGCACCCATTTTTCACCCCTCGGAACCCGGAGGTAAGAGTAATTTATAATCAGCTAATTTATTAAAAAATCATTTATGCCCCACACAGGAAAACGGAAAACCTGTGTATATCAAATTGGTTTATTACAGGAGTCGTTGATTTTTTTTTAACAACATCTCAGGCTTTTGAAATATTTCTTAATATTGGACTTTTTAAGAATTTCTCTTTACAAAACCCTCGTATCTCCTGATATGATACAGAAACACAAGACCGGCTTTAACAATGACCTTTACCTGAAAGAGCAGACGGCTTCAATACTTGAACGGGTAAACCGGTTCCACCATAAACTCTACCTTGAATTCGGCGGAAAGATTCTTTACGATTACCATGCGTCGCGCGTGCTGCCCGGTTTTGACCCGAATGTAAAGATGAGACTGCTGCAGATATTGAGGGACAAAATTGACGTGATACTCTGTATCGATTCGGGCGCTATTGAAAGAAAAAAACTCCGGGCCGATTTCGGCATTACCTATGATGCAGATGTGCTTAAAACCATTGACGATTTCCGCGAATGGAATATTGATATTACTGCTGTCGTCATAACCCGGTACCAGAATCAGATACCGGCAAAGGCTTTCAAAAACAAACTTGAACTAAGAGGAATAAAAGTCTATCTGCATTATCCCACTATGGGATATCCGTCCGATGTCGACCTGATAGTGAGCGATTCGGGTTACGGGGCAAATGAGTATATCGAAACTACCAGACCCATTGTAATTGTTACAGGCCCCGGGCCGGGCAGCGGCAAGCTCGCAACATGCCTCTGCAATCTCTACCACGACTACAGGAAAGGTATCAAGGCTGGTTATGCAAAGTTCGAAACGTTTCCGATATGGGATCTCCCGGTTGATCATCCCGTAAACATTGCCTATGAAGCCGCAACGGTTGATCTGGACGACCGCGTCCTGCCCGATAATCATCACTACAACGCCTATAAGATTAACACGGTTAACTATAACCGTGATATTGAGGCTTTCCCCGTGCTGAAAAGAATTATTGAAAAGATAACCGGCGGAGAGTCGATGTATCAGTCTCCAACCGATATGGGTGTGAACCGTGCCAGCTCCGGGATAGTAAATGATGATGTCATCAGGGAAGCCTCATTCCAGGAAATTATAAGAAGATACTTCAGGTGCTCCGTTGAGTATGCCATGGGACTTGCTGAAAACGACACCGTCAGAAGGATAAATGAAATCATGAAAAAAGTCGGGGCGAAGCCTGAGGACAGGAGAGTGGTTCTGCCCGCCAGACAGGCAGCACGGGATGCTGAAAAAAGCGGAAAAGGCAACAATGGCATATTCAGCGGCGCAGCAATCGAACTGCCCGACGGCACCATCATCACCGGTAAAAACTCCCCTCTTCTTCATGCCTCATCAAGCCTTATCCTTAATGCTGCCAAACATCTTGCAGGCCTGCCTGATAAAATGTACCTGCTGCCCGAAACCCTGCTGGATTCGGTAACCCATCTTAAAAAAGATATCCTTAACGGTAAAATGGCAAGCCTCGACGTCGACGAAATGCTGATTGTCCTTGGGATTAGCGCTTTGTCCAACCCCGCCGCAAAAATGACCCTTGAAACCCTTAAACAGTTCCGGAACTGTGAAGTTCACCTCACACATATCCCCACTCCGGGGGATGAAGCCGGATGGAGAAAACTTAACGTGAATCTTACCTGCGATCCTGAATACCCCGGTAAAAGCCTTTTCTTCAGCAGCTGAAAGACATTTATTTGATTATCACAATTATGCAGGCTCATTCAAAATTCAACAATCGTACTTATTCCACTCTTTCGGTGTTCCACTTCTTTCGTAACACCGTTAACGGTAATCCTGTATTTCCCATAGAAAGCCCTTGTCTTAAACGACCCGTCCCGGCCGGCTTTTCCTTCCGTATTCGTCCACCATTCCCTGAAAATAAGGTTCTGATAAGCTTCAAGTGCCGGAGTGGGAGACCAGTCCCGTCTATAAAGTGAGGATACGGGTATCCAGTTGGCCCCCTCCCAGAAACCCCACATAAGGATTCCCTCAACTGCCGGATGGGCAAAGCAGATCCTGTAATAATCAACCAACTCCTTTGCCTTTAGCTGCTCCTCTTCAGGAGTCATAACCAGCTGCCTGTTATTATAATATTTTGATCTCTGGCCGGGCATATTGAATTCGGTGATCCTGACCGGCAATCCAAAAACTGAGAGGGAGTCGAGAGCCCTCTTCACAGCGGCCCGGTCAAACGTTTCGGCATGGAGATGCCCCTGTACTCCGATTCCGGCCACGGGAACTCCCTGGCTCAGGAGTTTCCTGATATGTGCCATATAGTCGGCCAGTTTCACGCCTGTAAGTATATCGTAGTCATTCAGCCATAGTCTTGCATCCGGGTCGCCGTTATGAGCCCATTGTGCCATCAGCTTTGTAATTTCAGGTCCGAGGCGTTCTTCATACCAGTTGCCGTGAATCATTTCGTTGTTAAGATCATATTCGGCAAAGCGGCCCCTGTACCGGGCCGTTACGGTTTCAGCCCTGTTTTTAAGAGTCTCTCTCAGTTCATTGTCATCAAGGTCTTTTACCCACTGCTGTATAAACTGAGGTATACCCCAGAACAGATTGTGGCCCCTGAGGGGCAACCGGTTTTCATCGCAGAACCGCAGTATGGTATCAATGATACTGTAATTTACTTCTCCCCTGCGGGGTTCCATTGTGCCCCACTTAACTGCATTCTCGGTAACGGCGGAGTTAAAGTTCTCAAGAAACTTCTGTTTGTAAACCCTTTTTGTATCGTCATTCCAGGAAGACCCTGCTAGGCCGTTGGCAATAGCGCATCCGAACCAGAATTCATGCGAGATCTGTTCAACCTTTATTGTACTGCCCGGTTTAGCCTTAACAATTAATTCCCCTTTACGGTATTTTTCTATATCATCATTAATGCCGGGGTACTGACCTGTGGCTGTAAAAGAGGCAAGAAGCAGAAAGAGAGCCGGAATAACCAGTCGCCTTCCGTTACAGCTCTTTTCAGAAAGATTTTGATTCATGGCTTTTTTCTGCAATATAAAAATTCCTGCAGAATTCAGGCATCCGGGCTGTCGCAGAAATTTATTCCCTTTTGTAAGTGAACAGGTGGTAAATTAAAATTATTACCCCTGCAACTGCTATGATACCTCCGAGAAAAATATCCGAATATCTATGCCTCCAGTACCCCAGATGAATATGAAACCCGAGCCATGACACGCCCATAATTATTAATCCGAGCAGCAGCAGAGCCAGACCTATCCTGGCAGGTTTTGCAGGCGACCGGTATAACAGTTCTTTTTTAACCTCTTCCCTGCCGGGGTGTTCGGGATTATCAGGGATGGCCGTGTTGCATTTCCAGCAGACAGCGAATTCCATATCAATATTTTCACCGCAATTAGGGCATTTCCAGTACCTGGCACTCTCGGCCTCCGCCTGTTCATCGGTTATTTCAACCTTTTCCAGAAGAATATCCCTTAAAAAATTATCGGTTTCCTCCCGGTAGATATCCCCCTCGCTCCGTAATGACTTTAACGCGTTATTGAATAAATCCCCGAAATCCTCCTCTGAAATAAGTTCTCTGCTCAGTGCTGCCACCAGAACGCCGTGATAGGCATCTATTATCCTGTCGGAAGGATTATCTATTATTTCGTATAATTCTTCATCGCTGTACCTCGCCGCATATTCCGCAAAAGAATTATTTTTCTCCCACGACTTCTGTTTCCTGTAGTCCGGGACATCCGACAGGTTGAATTTTATCTGTTCAGCAAGTTTTTCCTTCAGTTCATATGAAATGAGCCCCCTTTCAACGGCAGTAAAGAGAGCCGCATCGGCCATCTCAGGTTTGTAAAGTGCGTACCGAGTAATGATTTTATCCAGTTCTTTGTCTTCCTTTTCTCTGAGCTGACCGATGAATAGCCGGTAGTTCTCATGGTTATATCCGGGGCCGGGATTGCTATTTGTCATCTGGCAGGATTTTAGGTCAAATATAAAAGTAATCATATCAAAATATAAAAAGCCTGTGAAAGGAGGCTTACTATATGTTTTTTATCACATTGCCCGTCCTGACTAATCCGGAAATTTATTATTTTGTAAACCTGAGCTTTACAGACATGTCGAAGTCACCGGTTTGGAGTCTTGTTTTAATGTTTTTGTGTCTGCAGAATTTTTCTCTCCCGGCACAATCTGACACTGAGGCACAGTTGCTGATGTATCAGCTTTTACTGGGAAACTACCGGAATGTCAATACCCGAGCGAGAAACATTGTGGAGGTAAATTACAAAGATCCCATGGGACGGACTCCTCTGATGCTTGCCTCAGCCTCGGGACTTTTACAAACCTGCAAGATTCTATTGTCGAAGGGTGCACTGATAAATGAACAATCCTATGACGGAGCCAGTGCCCTCATGTATGCTTCGTACAATGGTCATCCCGATATAGTCAGATTATTGCTTGAAAAGGGAGCAATGCCCGGTATGCAGGCCTCCGACGGCTATTCAGCCCTGATGCTGGCCGCCATGAACGGGCATGAGGAAATTGCAGAAATCCTAATCAGTGAGGGTGCAGCAGTAAATGCGCAGTCGGCCGAAGGGTATACAGCGCTGATGTCTGCTTCACAATCGGGCAATCTGAATATTGTGAGAACCCTTCTGTTAAGCGGAGCAGATCCCAATTTTCGCACCTCCGAAGGTTACACTTCCCTTATGCTTGCAGCAGAAAACGGCTATCCCGAAATCGTCAGGGCACTGATTGAGAACGGTGCTGAAATCAATGCACAAAGCAATGAAGGGGGAACTCCGCTTTTTCTGGCGGCACTGAACGGTCATACCGAAATTTTCCGGATGCTGCTCGATTATGGCGGAGATATATGCCTGCCCTGCCGCGACGGTTCAACACCGCTTTTTGTTTCCTCGCTGAACGGATTTACTGATATTGTCAGGCTGATTATTAATCAGGAAAGGGAAAACGGGGTTTACTGCGACGGTGCAACAACCGCTTACATGATTACTGCCAGGGACGACATCACTGAAAGGGTAAAAAGCGTGCTTCAAAAAAGGGCCAGGGAGGGCACAAGCAAATATGACGGTATGACGGCCATTACCTTAACATCAGGGAAGGGTAATCCGGAAGTAACCGGTTTCAGGGCCGACAAAAAGAGTGACCCCGAAAAACAGAAAAATACCTATCCTGTCACAACCCTGCTCAGGGCCTCGGGAATGGGTTATGTGGAAGCGATAAAAATGCTGCTTGATAAGAATGTCAGATACAGGTTCAGGCAGCCCGAGACTTATTCTCCCCTAATGGTTGCCTCGCTCAATAACAGAGCCGATATTGCCTCCCTTCTGCTTTCGAGACCCTGTGATATCAACTACCGGCTGTCGGACGGAACAACCGCCTTTTTATTCGCGGTTCAGAACGGGCACACCGATATAATCAACCTTCTCAGGCTGCATGGCGCCGACGAGAGTGTGCGAACTGCTGACGGTTCCACTGTGCTTCACTGGGCAGTATTGAAGGAGAGGTATGAGGCTGCAAGAATGCTGCTCGAAAAGAACCCGGAAGTAAACGTCCGGAGAAATGACGGGCTTACTGCTCTTGCAATAGCTGCCCGGTCAGGCAATGCCGGTTTAGTCAGGTTATTGCTTGAAAACGGGGCTTCCGTAACTATACCGTCAAATGACGGCAGCACTCCACTGATGCTTGCTTCGGCTGGAGGCTTTAACACTGTAGCGGAGATGCTTCTTGAAAAAGGCGCCGAACCCGATATGGTAAACCAGGCAGGAGAAACAGCACTTATAGTTGCATCGAAGAACGGATTTACAGAAACAGTCAGGCTGTTGCTTGAAAAAGGGGCCGATCCGGGCAGAACGACGCATGAGGGTTTCAATGCTCTTTTCAATGCGGTACAGAGAGGAGACAAAGATCTTGTAAAGTTGCTGCTTGAGCACCATGCCGGGCCCGATTATGTATCAGCTGTTGGCCTCACTTCGCTTATGCAGGCGTCAATCAATGGCAGTGCGGAGATAGTTGAAGCTCTCCTTGCTGCGGGCGCAAAACCCGACTTAAGAAATCCCGAAGGCTATAGTGCGCTGATGCTGGCAGCCCTTAACGGACATCACCGGGTTGCAGAGCTGCTCATAGCCGGCGGAGCAACCGTTGACATCAGATTATCCTCAGGCAAGACAGCCCTGATGCTGGCCGCCGCCAACGGGCATTTCGATGCCGCAAGGGTGCTTCTTGAGAAGGGAGCCTCGCCTGGCATCATGGATGCTGAAGGAAAAACCGCCCTTGACTATACGGATTCTTTTACAATAAGAAACCTTATTAAGAAATACATTAAGTGAGGGATGTGGAAGCAGCAGACTTTGGTAGTCCCACCAGGAATCGAACCTGGATTTACGGTTTAGGAAACCGCCGTTCTATCCATTGAACTATGGGACCTTGTTTCTTATGGCCAGCAAAATTATATCTTTTTTATTACTTTCACAATTTGTAATTCAAACATGCCATTCAATGAACTATATTGATGCCACAATACTCATAATCGTTATCATAGCAGCAATTAAAGGCTTTATCGACGGCTTTGTAAGGGAGGTCGCGTCGGTAGCGGCACTTATCCTCGGAATATGGGCAGCAATAAAGTTCTCAACATTTACCGCCGCAAAACTATACGACTGGTTCGATATGACAGGCAGGTATGTCGGAATAATCGCATTTATTATCACATTCCTGGCAGTGGTGGTCTGTATTCATTTTATCGGAATTGTCGTCGACAAACTAATAAAAGCCGCAGCACTCGGCTTCCTGAACCGCCTGCTCGGAATGGTTTTCGGATTTCTCAAATCAATACTGATCCTTAGTGTTATTTTCGTGGTCCTTAACGCAATCGATGAAAAGCATCCCTTCCTGCCAAAGGACAAAATTGAAAAATCAATGTTTTACAACCCCGTCTCCGATGTGGCACCCGCCATATTTCCCATTATCGGAGAGGGAGCTTTTTCAGGAAGCTTCGACCGCTTTAAAAAGAAACCCGAGGATGCTGCTATCTGACCTTATTGTTATATTTGCGCTGCAAAACACGGGTTATGAATTTTGTTGAAGAACTCAGATGGAGAGGCATGATTCACGACATCATGCCCGGAACGGAAGAACTTCTCTCAAGGGAAAAAGTATCAGGATATATCGGATTCGATCCGACAGCCGACTCCCTGCACATAGGACATATGGTTCAGGTAATGCTCCTTGTTCATTTTCAGAGAGCGGGACATACACCTATTGCCCTTGTCGGAGGAGCGACAGGCATGATCGGAGATCCTTCCGGAAAGTCGGAGGAAAGAAATCTTCTCGATGAGGAAACCCTCAGGCATAACCAGGAATGCATCCGTAAACAGCTCGAAAAATTCCTCGACTTCGGATCATCTTCGAAAAACAGGGCGATAATGGTAAACAACTACGAATGGATGAAGGATTACACCTTCCTGGGCTTCATTCGCGATATCGGCAAGCACATTACGGTGAACTACATGATGTCGAAAGACTCGGTCAAAAAAAGGCTTGGCTCCGATTCAAAGGAGGGAATGTCATTCACCGAATTTTCATACCAGCTTGTACAGGGAACCGATTTCCTGCACCTGTACAAAACACATAACTGCAGGCTGCAGATGGGGGGATCGGACCAGTGGGGAAATATCGTTACCGGCACCGAACTCATCAGGCGCAAGACAGGCGGTGAAGCCTACGCTTTAACCTGCCCGCTAATTACTAAATCGGACGGTTCAAAATTCGGAAAAACCGAATCGGGAAATGTGTGGCTCGACCCCGACAAAACTTCTCCCTACCAGTTCTACCAGTTCTGGCTTAACACATCAGACGAAGATGCGGAACGCTATATAAAAATCTTTACCACACTCGACAGGGATACTGTCGAAAATCTGATATCAGAACACAAATTAAAACCTGAAGAGAGACTTCTGCAAAAAAGACTTGCCGAAGAGGTGACAGTGTTGGTTCATTCCCGCGAAGATTATAACTCGGCTGTTGAGGCTTCCCAGATACTGTTTGGTAAAGGTACAACCGAAACATTAAGCCGTATGGATGAAAAAACTTTCCTGGCGGTGTTTGAAGGGGTGCCTGTTTACGACATAAAAAGGAGTATCCTTGATTCCGGTGTGGCGTTGTCAGATCTTTGTGCCGTTCATTCGCAGGTTTTTTCATCAAAAGGCGAAATGCGCCGGCTGGTGCAGGGAGGGGGAGTGAGCCTCAACAGGGAAAAGGTGACTGATCCCGAAAAAGTCATAAAAGCCGATGCTCTGCTGAACAATAAATACCTGCTGGTACAGAAGGGTAAAAAAAGTTACTTCATCCTGCGCGCCGTAAATCCCTGAACCCTTGGAATGGCCGGGATATCTCACTTCAGAAAAGATCGGCAACAATTATTGACACATCATCAAAAAGACCCGGGTTATTGTCGGGTATGCCAAGTTCTCCCAGCATTAATGAGATATTTTCCTTTACCGGTCTGCTGTTGGATATGTGTTTAATAATTAAACGGGTACCGATATCCTCTCCGTTTTCATCTTTCAGCTCCGAGAGACCATCGGTATAGCAGACCACCTTTGAATGGTTTTTCACCTTTACTTTTTCCGTTTTCACGAATGGTATTTCATCGAGCATGCCTATTCCCACACATGATGAGCTGAGATGCAGTGTTTCACCGGTAACGGTATCATAAAAAACAGGGGGGTTGTGAGCGGCATTTACATATTCAAGCACCCCGGTAATATGGTCGTAGCGTGCGACAAAAAAGGTGATAAATTTTTCCCCTGCTGCGTTCGCCACAACTATCCGGTTAAGCCTGGATATAAGATCAGCCAGTTCAATTTCCCCTGTAAAAAGCGCCCTGAGGCTGGCCTGGAAATTCGACATGAGGATGGCTGCAGAAATTCCCTTGCCCGACACATCGGCTATGCAGAAACCGGTCTGGTTATCAGAAAGGGTAATACAGTCGTAATAATCTCCACCAACCTCGTAATGGGGAAAATAAAATCCGCTAACAATTATTTTTCCTTCCGAAGGCAACTGTTTATCGTGGGGTATCAGCATCATCTGCATCCTCGATGCAAGTTCAAGCTCTTTTTTCATTGCCTCCTGCTTCAGGCTTTCCCTGAATAGCCTTATATTCTCTATTGCAACAATTATAATGCTTGAAATTGTCTGAATGAAATTCAGGTGCTTAAGAACAGGGCTCATGCCTTCGCCCTCTTCCTCAATATCGCCGATGAATACAAATGCCAGCGGGACCAGATTATTGTAAACCGGTACAATTATATCCACACCTTCAAAACCGGGACTGTTTGTTACAATGGCAGTTTCGGTGAAGGGCATGAGCTGTTCCTCAACATTCACCGATTTTTCGTAGGATACGGGAAACCCTGCATTAAGAATGCATTCCCATTTCTCCTGCAGCTTAAAGATCATTATCTTGCCAATCCCCAGCCTGTTGCGGAGAATGGAATCGTATTTTTCGAGAAGTTGAGCTACGGGAAGGTTGGCATTGATTGAAAGCGTTATATCAAGCAATGCGTCGAGCTTAAATTTTGAAATTTTAAGCCTCTCCCTCGAGGAGCCTTTCTCTTCCATCAGGGTCAGGTTTTTACGCGCTCAACATATGAATTGTCGCGTGTGTCGATTTTAATCTTATCGCCGGTATTCACAAATAACGGCACCATTACTGTTGCTCCTGTTTCTGTTGTTGCAGGCTTGAGAGTGTTTGTTGCGGTATCTCCCCTCAGCCCGGGCTCGGTGTATGTGACCTCGAGCACCACAAAAGGCGGAAGCTCAACCGACAGGATGTTTTCGGTATCGGCATGAACCACTATCTCCACATTCTGCCCTTCCTTAAGAAATTCATGCTGGTCAATCATATGCTCAGGCACATGGATCTGGTCGAAGGTTTCATTATGCATAAAACAATATCCCATGTCATCCCTGTAAAGATACTGATATGGTCTCCTTTCAACCCTTGTAACGTTCACCTTCACACCGGCAGTAAAAGTATTATCAATTACCCTTCCCGTTTTCAGATTTTTGAGTTTAGTCCTTACAAAAGCGGGGCCCTTCCCCGGTTTGACATGCTGAAACTGTACAATTGCATACAGGTCGTTGTTAAACTCTATCACCAGACCGTTTCTGAAATCCTGTGTCGTTGCCATAAAACAAAAATTCTGTTTTTACTTTATCTTATTTATTTGAAATTCAATGGTTCAATCAGTCCTTCGTAATCTGATATCTCTGCTGTAAATGCGCCTACAAATATATCAAATCGTACCTTAACCGGCACACAGTTTTTATCGGCCGAAAACCAGAACGAAACATCGTCGTTTGTTTTAAATAGTCTGCCCACTTCAGTTACGGGGTTAAATTTATAGCATCTGATACGGCCCATTCTGGTCCTTACATCCTCTATCCCTACGTACCGGAGTATTATAGGATAAAACTCATCGGTAAACCATGTATTTATGGTAACCGACTCCCCCTTTTTGAAAGGATAATCCTTCGCCAGGTAGTTTTTCCTGAAGTAATAGAAGCACGACAGTATATCATGAATGCCTTTGGTGGTCACATGCTTTCCGGTCAGGTCACTGGTAAGCACCGCCGAATCGGAGCGGGAAAGATGATCAAAGAGAACAACATTGTATCTCCTGTATCTCCCCTCGCGGATATTCCTGACAGATTTTACCGGAAGCTCAGTCCGGGGGTCGAAATAGCTTTCATAGATATCCTTCACCTTGAAAACAGCATCGGCCATCCCTGTTGTGTATGCAATAAAATATGAATGGAGCACATCTTTGTTTTCATCTGTTTCGCCTGTAAGCTCCATCCTTGCTATGCCGCCGTTAATTAATCCGTAATGAATCACATAGGTTATTTTTTCCCCGGGGGCATACGGTGACGTACTCTGACCTTTGACTGCCACGGCGGCAAGGCAGAATAACAGGGCTGGAATTATGATGATTTTTTGTTTCATCCGGCGCTTTCTAAATGATTTTTTTACCCGGCTTGGTGGCAATAAAATCTTTCAGATAAAACGGTTCAAAAGTAATTGTATTTTCAAAGATATTATTTTTCAATGCCTTAAAAGCCGGGACCCTCAAAAATGAAGCAGAAAGCTTAAAGTTACTGATAAAAACAGCTCCCGGGTGTCTGATCACTGATTCAAATTTGCCGGAACCGCCTCCGAGGAATATTATTCTTTTTTCATTTCCTATGGCAGAAAATGACTCATTTTCAATTACACCTGCGGAAATTTCAGACAATTTATCACCTGAGCTGTTAAACAGGCAATAATACGCCTCCATCCTTTTTGCATCAATCATCGGGCAGAAGATGGTCCCGGGTTCAACAAATTTCTTCCCTTCGTCCGATTCCGTAAAACCGTGGAACAGTGAGGTAAGAGAGTCTATGCCTATAAGCGGTATTCCCGACCCGTAAGCCAGTCCTTTGGCAACGGCAACACCTATTCTGAGACCCGTAAAAGATCCGGGGCCTTTCCCCACTGCAACCGCTTCAAGTTCTCCGGCCTTTATATTCTGTTCCCTGAGCAGTTCGTCAATAAAAACCGTAAGAAGGGTGGCGTGCGACTTACCTTCATCCGATTGCCGTAAAGAAATAACCTTTTCCCTGCTGCATAAGGCAGCAGAACAGATTTCAGTAGCTGTCTCGATACAAAGAATCATTCCTGCGTAACAGGATTATTTAATTTTGTAAAGGTCATCCTTGCTGACAACCTCAACCAGAGTACTGTCGGACAATTTTTTGCTGATTGCGCTGAAAGGAGCCGAAATAACTATGTCTCCTTCATTTATCCCGGAAATAATTTCTATATAGTTGTTATCCTGAATTCCGGTTCTGACATCTTTTGCGAAGGCGTATTTTTTATCAGTGGTGAAAACCAGCGTTCGCACATCTTCGGCAGTGGCTGTTACCTGCTGGAGAGTAGTGTCGGTTCTTGTTGTGACAGCCTGGATTGGTACCGCAACCACGGCCGGCTTTGTAATTGTTCTGATGTCAACCGATACTGACATTCCGGGTCTGAGGGGACTCATCCCTGATTCCTTCACAAGATGCCTGTATGATTCAGGCAGAATAAAAATCCTGACATCAAAATTGGTAACCTGGTCAGCTGAAACACCTGTGGTTTTTGCAGAATTGGCGACCTGTGTCACCACTCCCTTAAACTTTTCATCAATGTAGGCATCGATATTTACAACTGCAGTATCGCCTACCTTAACCCTGGGAATGTCGTTTTCATTTACCTCCACGCGGGCCTCCATGCGGGTTAAATCGGCTATCCTCATCATTTCTGTTCCGGTCATCATACTGGTTCCTACCACTCTTTCTCCAAGTTCCACAAGCAGCATTGACACAGTTCCGTCGATTGGGGCATATATCGATGTCTTCACAAGGTTCTCCTCTGCCTCTTTCAGAGAGGCTTCTGCACTCAGAATAGAGAACTTTGCAGCATCCACGTCTGCTTTGGCAACCTTATAGGCCGACTCTGCCTGTTCGTACTCAGCCTGAGAGATGGTCTTTTCCTCAAAAAGCTGTTTATTCCTTTTATAGGCCTGCTCTGCCTGGATAAATTGCGCCTCCGACTGTGCAAGTCTTGCCCTGGCGGAGCTTATTGCAGCAATTGACCGGTCCCGCTGTGAGATGTATGTGTCGGGTTTGATACGGCACAAAAGCTGTCCCTTCTTTACCTGGTCGCCCTCTTTGACATTTAGTTCCACTATTTCGCCTGAAACATCCGGTGTGATTTTAACTTCTTTAACAGGCTGAACCTTACCGTTTGCCGTAATTGTTTCGGTTATTGATCTTATTTCAGCCTTTTCAACAGCTACTTTAACGGTGACTGCCTTACCGAACCACCCCTGTTTCTTGCCGATTACTGCCAGAATTATGAGAATTACCGTTAACGGGGCAAGTATTTTAATAAGTTTATTGTTACCCATTTTGAAATAATTTATTTAGGAAGAGAAATTGGAATGCCTTTGTAAAAATCGAGAACTTTTATTTTAAAAACGAATTCATATTTCGACTGTGAGAGTTCGGACTGTGCTCTAAGAAGCTGTGTTTTGGCGGCATTATAATCAACCGGAGTAACCAGTCCGACATTGAATCTCTGCTCGGAATACCTGAAAGATTCTTCGGCCGATTTAACAGCCCTTAAAGAAGCATTGTATTTTTTCAGGGCAGCGCCGGCGTCGGCGTAAGCCTGCTGGATGTTTTTATAGAGCTGTTTCCTGGCAGCATCGAGAGTAAACTTTCCGTTTTCAATTGAAAGTTTCGCATTGGAAATATTTTTGTTTACCTGCCACCCGTTCAGTATCGGAACATTGAGGTTAAATGCTATTCCGTAATTTATATTGTCGTTTACCTGATCTGCAAAAGGATATTTTCCGTAAACGGGACCTGTAACCGGGTCGATACCGAGAAGTTTCTTCCTGATATCGGAATATCCGGTGCTGAATGAATTGTTCATTGAAAGTCTCGGACTTCTTCCCCCGCGGGCAATTTTAAGGTCATATTCGCTTGCCGAAAGTTTGAATTCAGCACTTTTTATTTCAGGCCTGCCCGTCACGGCTACATTATAAATATCAGTGACATTGCCGGAGAGTACATAATTTGTGTCTATTTCGACCGGGGGTATCACAACCTGGAATCCTTCGGGTGATTGCAGTTCCAGAAGCTGGGCAAGATTGAGATAGGAAATATCCAGCTGGTTTTTCATATTGACCAGTTGGAGTTCTTCCTGGGCCGCCTGTGCTTCAATCTGAAGAAGGTTTCCGATTGCAACGCTTCCCGCTTCCACAAGCTTCCTGGTTTTTTCAATCTGCTGAAGGGTTATTCCCAGCTGATTTTCCGTGGCATTAACTATCTCACGGTTCAGCAGTATCTGCAGATATGCCATTGCCACATTCAGGGCCACGTTGTCTTTTATTGTCTGCAGGTCCTCTCCTCCGGCCCTGAGTTCGTAAGAACTCTTCTTTATGGAATTGTAGTTCTGAAGGCCGTTAAACAGCGTCAGGGTGCTTCCGATATAGAAGTTATCCGACATTATTGTCTCATTCTCGGTATACTCATAGGTAGTCTGGTCGAGGGCCCTTCCGAATGAATAGCTGTGGGAGGCTGTTCCGTTAATGGTAGGCAGAAGCTTCAGCTTTGCAAGATCAAGGGCGTTTTTCTGATACTTTGTCTGCAGGTCCTGCTGCTTGATCTGGATGTTATTATCCAGAGCATGACGTATGCAGTCCTCGAGGGTCCATTGTTTCTGTTGTGACCACGATTGCGATACCAGCATGAGGGCAGCAAGCAGATTAATTGTCTTTTTCACATTCATATATTGTTTCCGTTTTTTCCTTCCGGAAATGAAGGTACGAAGATAGTAAATTATCATATTGCAATAAAACCCCGAAATTATAACGATTCAGGTTAACAAAATGTACCCGCCGTAAAAGTTGTAAATATTTTATATTATTGATTTTGTGTTGTTTGCAGAAGCGCTTCGCCGCTTTTGTTAAAAACTCGGCAAACAGTTTACTTACACGGAGCAACAGGCATCTTATCTTTGTAATCATAAAAACAAAGAGGTTTGAGGCGTTCCCTTTACAGAGAAGATTACCTGAAGCGGAATAACCGTCTTTCCGTTCTACTTAACAGCCGCGAAATGAAAGCCCTCTCACTTTACTGCAGCCGCTACAGGATAAAAAACAAATCGGAATTCATGCGCACCACAATTATGAAGGCCATTATCCAGAAGTTTGATGATGACCATCCGACTCTGTGGGAAGAACCGTCACCCACCCTTTTTAAACAATAAAGTGCCAAATATTATTTGGCGGATTATTCCTATTTTATAATTTTACAGCCCGGCTGTTAAGCATTGTTTCCCCGGTCAGGATAATAATTCCGGAACACAGGGGTGGATTTTACCGGTATAATATGCATACTGAAAGTATTATTATTGAGTCTACGAAGAAGACTCCCCGCATTCATCTTGAACGCGGGAAAATACTTATTACAGGCCGGTCCATTCCTGAAAATCCCACCGATTTTTACGAACCTTTATACAAATGGGTAGCAAAATATGTCTGTGAGTGCAATACAAACACTGATGTAATTCTCGGCTTCGAGTTTATAAATACCATGTCAATAAAATGGGTCTTCACCATCCTGAGGGAACTTGGCAAGACGATAGATCTGCCCTGCTACCTGAGGATTTTCTGGTATTACGAAAAAGGGGACGAGGATATGTGTGATCTCGGACATATTATCAGGACTCTTGTCAGATGTCCTTTCAGGGTAATTGAGGTACCCGATATCGAGAAGCACAATTTTTCATTCGAAAAACTGCCGCTATAAGACCCGGTCCTTGCCGTTACTTCCGGGTAACGGTTGAAGCGGCAGGCATTGCCATGTGCGGGCATATCCAATATTTTATTAATTTTGCCCTGTTTTTACCACAATTACTGACCCATGGTGTAATTGGTAACACGTCGGATTTTGGTTCCGCAGAGTCCTGGTTCGAGCCCAGGTGGGTCAACATGAGCCGGCTGCAAAGCCGGCTTTCTCATTTTGTGTCTGGGCTCGGCCCTCGCTGCAGTCTGACACCTCCCTAAAATTGCCCACCGGGCAATTTTTTAACGGTCGGTTCGGTTCGAGCCCAGGTGGGTCAACGGAAAGAGTGAGAGTGAAAATGAGATTTCGGGGAAAGCAGGAGTGAGGCTGTTCAGATCTTTTACTTATTTATGCATCTGGTTCTTAAGCTCCTCTATCTCACGATCCTTCTCGGAAATAGTCTTCCCCAGGCTTTCAATTTTGTTTTTAAGCTCTTCCTTTTCACTGTTAAGAGAGTCGATCTTTCTGTTTAACTGTTCCTTTTCTTCCTCCAGTTTTTTAATTATCGGTGTATAGAAAGCTTTCTGGAAGAACCATGCGGTGATGAATCCGACGGCGGCGGCGGCCAGAAGGAAGATTACAGTCAATACTGCCGTAACCGGCACTGAGGTGGCAAGGAGAATAATCGGAGTATTCATATGCTGGCATTTTAAGGTTAAGAATCCTTTTCAGAAAACGGTAATAACTCTAACCCTTTGTTTCTGACGTGGGGTCAGTTACCAAAGTTAAGAAAGTGATTGAAGTAAAGCAAGATTTTTTATTCCGGAATTAATTTTTTGGAAAAAATTAATCCTCAGCTGGCAGGCGGATAGCTGTCGATAAGTTTGTTCTGTCGTCTGACAGCCTTAACGAAATCTTTGAGAGGCATGGGTTTATATCCCCTCTTGCGGTTTAAGTGGGACACTTTAAAGAGCAGGCTCTGTGCCCTGAAAAACTCCCTGTAGAGTTTTAAAAGAGGGATATTCGGATCCCAGGCCTGAATAGCTTCGGCACCTGCGCCGTTTATCTCGATGATCTGGAATCCCGCCCCTTTCTTAAGCAAATCGACCGATTCAAACCGGATATCGAATCTCCCGTAATAAAACTCCGGCATGCTTTTCGCAATTTCATCGAACCGTGCGGTAAGCTCAGGAGTAATAAGGTGACTTGCATCGCGGTAGAGTCCTCCTGCCCTCAGCGAGCCAATAAATGCCAGCCTTACAAGCTCTCCCTCTTCAGGTATACGGTCGAGGGCTTCCTTGCTGAACCCTATATGTTTCGGATGATCTCCGAGGTAAAGGTGCGCCCTTAATTTTGATCTCTGGTCATTTTCTATAAGCTGCCTGAGAGTTGACCTGCCATCGCCGGTTACAAAGGGAAAATAACGAAGTGTGATTGAATAAATATACCCCTTCTCCTCTCCCGGGATACGGACGTAAAATATCCCTGCTTCACCGTCATAGTTTACCGGCTGTTGAAGAATAAGTTTCTGTCCTTCGGGAAATGTGTCAAGGTATTCTTCCATCTGTTTCTCATTTTCCACAAACCTGACGCCATAACCATTCCACCCGATGTCGGGTTTGGCCACTACGGGAAATGATAGATTATTCTTCTGCATCAGCTCAACAACTTTCTGCAGATCGCCGTTTCCCCTGCCATTGCTGCGCTGGTAAAGGGTGTAGGGAGCAATCCATTCCCTCGATTTTTCTCCAACCATATCGAGCACGGAAGTTTTTGATTCGCCCATAAATCCTCCTGTTTCAATCATCGGATTTGAGACTGAAGGCAAAGTAATGCTCCTGTATCTGAGTGCAAGCCAGAACCATCTAAGTCCTACAGGTATATACAGTATGTTGTTGGGGATTCTCTCGGCTGTTGAAACAACTTTTTTGAGGTCTTCGAGAGAAGGCATTCCGTGAAATCTTTTCTTCATGGAAGGAATGTACCTTTTAAGGGTCTCCATCAGGGTGGGCGGTACTTCGCCCATTGCCTGTTCGGTATTTCTGCTCCAGCGCGATTTGAAGCTGTTCCTCAGGGCAAAAAGTATCACTGCTGCTGCCAGCAGGCCCCATGCCCAGTAACCAAGATGGAAAAGAACCAGGTCACCAAACATAATAACAATAGTTAAGACGATTGATGAATAAATTGCACCTGCCAGAATTGAAACGGTTGTGAATCTCCAGAAGGGCATTTTAAACCAGCCGCAGGCCACAAAAGTCGGAAACAGAAGCCCGGGCGTGAGCCTGCAAATAATAAGCACCCTTACCATATGTCGTTCGAGCCAGAGTCTGATCCTCTCAACTTTTGGCCCGATTATTTTCGACCTCAGCCATCTGTTCGTCTGTGCAAGCCGTCCGAGCCAGTAAATAAGAATGTCACCTATAACAATACCGAAATAAACAGGTACATAAGCATAAAGGACCGGCAGGCTTTGTTCAACTTTTGCAAACCCTGCAGCAATTATGGCGGCATCCTCGTGAATGAAGGTAAGGAAAAATATTGCGATTGCCTCTTTTATCCAGACCAGAGTATCGGGATCAATCATCTTTAAAATTTTTACATAACCCGTGAAAACTGCGGGTCAAATATAGTCTCTTTTTAAATAAAAATATTTCCTCTCCTGTTTTTCAGGAAAGAATACTGCTTGTTTATCAGCCTGCTGAAAGACGGGATTACTTTTTAAGTGCTGCAGATATTTTTATTCCCACGGGTGCCCCATCCTCGCCGGAAATACTGCAGACCATTACCACGATAGTGTTGTTGCCGTAATCCTTTACATAACCATTGCATATTTCCGTTATGACTTGTTCGTCCGGCTCAAAGCCTTTGTCCTGAATATATGTTGTTATCTCCGAAAAGAGGCCGGAGGCATTATCTGATGTCATTTCAATGTAAAATCCCGGATAGCTGCTGCCGCCGGCCCAGGGCACTTCAGTCCCGGCAGGTTCACTGAATTTACCGCTGAAATCAGACCGGATGTTTTCGAGAATGGCTGTTTCAGGGTGTTTAAATTTCAGGGGAAGGGTTTTTGTGAAGATTTCCTGCCCGTTGTTCAGCCACAAGGTATCATTGGCGATACGGTATGTATATCTGCTTATTGCCGAGGCCTCTCCTGACGGTTCAGGTATCAGTACAAGTAAACCCTTTTCCACTTTCCATTTCCCGTTTACCATCGGTCTGTCGTCAACCGTCCCGAGGTAAATACCTTCACCGTTTTCAGTTTTAAGGCTGTATACTTCCACATCGCCTTTCACGGCATACCAGGTGCCTGTAAGTTCAGCCGGAAGACCGGATCTGCTGCTGCAGGATGAACCGGCCGCC